>CAYVRS010000207.1:0-1564 GCA_964454075.1 uncultured Chitinophagales bacterium | reverse complement strand
CTGTACTGGCAGGAAGGCTACAATCTGTTCATTTTCGTGCCGTTCCTGGCTCTTCCACTGGCCGTCAAGCCGTTGAAGACCGTGCTCAAGCACGACGACAAAGCCGTATTGAACCTGTCCCTCATCCAGACCGGTCAGTTCTTGGCGGTGTTCAGCCTCCTGCTCGCGGTCGGCATCCTCCTCGATCGGGCATGATCACCCGCCTCCGCTTCGCCTTGCCCAAACGCGACGGCCTGCTCCTGCGCTACGGACTGGCCGAGCCCTTCCTTTGGTCGGAGGCCTCGCCCCTTCCGGGGTTCTCGTCCGAGTCCTTGGCCGACATCCTCCATGCGCCGCTCGCCTCCATCCCCGATTCGCTTCCATCCCTGCGTTTCGCGCTCGACGGGCTGCGGTTTCAGCAATCGGGTATTCCGGAGCGCTTCGCCGAGGTGCCCGTGAACGCGCTCATTCCTTCGGGCGACATTCCGACAATGCGCTCCGCCGCGGAAGCGGCCATCGCGGCGGGCTTCCGCACGTTGAAAGTCAAGATCGGTCGCGACCTCGAGGCCGAGATCGAGTTCCTCTCCACCCTCGCGTCGCTCCATCCCCATCTGAAACTGCGTCTCGACGCGAACGCGCGGTTCACACTCAAGCAAGCGGTCGAATTCCTGCCAAGGCTGGCGTCCGTGAATCCCGAATATCTGGAGCAGCCCGTGGCGTCCACAGAGGATCTGATGGCCTTGGCGCGCGTCTCCCCGATTCCGATCGCGGCGGACGAATCGGTGCGCACGCCTGACGACGCGAAACGACTGCTCCAGGACGGCGCCGTGAAGGTGCTCATCCTCAAACCCATGATGATCGGCTGGTGGAGCGATGTGATCCGCATCATGGAATCGGCGTACGCGAAGAATGTGGCCTGCGTGGTCACCACCAGCATGGAGGCGGGTGTGGGTCGGCGTCTCACCGCGATGTTCACATCCACGTACGCACCGCTGATCCATGCGCACGGACTCGCCACCGGTTTCCTCCATCCCACTGACATTCTGCGAGACGACCATCTGATCCGTGACGGATTCTATCACCCTGAACCGATCGGTGAGATCCGCACCGACCTGCTGAGTCCGGTATGAGAGGCCTCTTTCTGAGCTCCGAAAGCCGGACCATCCGCGCGGCGGAGGTCCACCAGCTTGCAGGTCGTCTCCGAACCGTCTATTCCGGAATCCGATTGCTCGGACTCCGGTTTCCGGACCGCGTCGATACCGCTGTCGCCATCGCCGCCTGCTGGGACGCCGGTGTTCCATTCACCGTCTTTCCCTTCGCGGAAGAGCCCGATGCGGTGCTCGAGTCTTGGCCGGACGCCGTTTCCGCGACTCCGGACACTGAGCCTGATCCGGAATCGGTCTATGCGGTGGTGCGGACCTCCGGAACGTCCGGCATTCCGAAGATTGTGCGCCTCAAGCGTCGCCAGATGCTCTCCGCGGCGGCTTCAGCCGCCGGGAACCTGCACCCGGATGCGGACAAGGGCTGGGTGCTGAGTCTGCCGTTGCACCATGTGGGTGGCATGAGCGTGGTGCTGCGGTCTTGG
>CAYVRS010000206.1:0-1564 GCA_964454075.1 uncultured Chitinophagales bacterium | reverse complement strand
CAGTCCGTCGCCGTAGACAGGCAACGGTTTCCCATTGTGTAATTTGAGGATCATCAACGGGATCAACTTTTCAGGAAAATGGAACGGACCGTAGTTGTTCGAGCAGTTCGTGATCACCACCGGCAAGCCATAGGTGTGGCACCAGGCGCGGACGAGGTGGTCGCTCGCGGCCTTCGACGACGAGTACGGACTCCGCGGATCGTACGCCGTGGTTTCCGAGAAATAGCCGGTGTCGCCCAGCGAACCGAAGACTTC
This sequence comes from uncultured Chitinophagales bacterium, assembly GCA_964454075.1. Lineage (GTDB taxonomy): Bacteria > Bacteroidota > Rhodothermia > Balneolales > HLUCCA01 > CAMTWZ01. The sequence goes on along the minus strand of CAYVRS010000206.1, from coordinate 1,309 downwards.
GTCGGTGGAGACGTGATGGAAGCGGAAGCGCGCCTTTCCGGCCTCATCCAAGCTCTCGAAATGACGCAGGCTTTCCTGCAAGAGCGTGAACGTGCCGTTGATGTTGGTCTGGATGAACTCGCCGGGTCCGTCGATCGACCGGTCGACATGGCTCTCGGCGGCGAAATGGATCACCACATCCGGCTTGAAACTCTCGAACACCGCGCGCACCGCCGCACCGTCGCAGATGTCCACCTTGTGATGGGTGTGGCGGTCGCCGTAGTCGGACAGAAGGTTCAGCGACGCCGGATTTCCCGCATAAGTCAGCTTGTCGATGTTGGCAAAACGGACCGAAGGATCGTTGGCCAGCCAGTAACGGACGAAATTGAAACCGATGACCCCGGCCCCGCCGGTCAGAAGGATGCGCATGCGAATTGGATTTTTTGAAAAGATAAACATAGGGGCGCATCATTGATGCGCCCGTTACACACGCGCCCGTTACATCACGCGCGGCCCGTCACCATCACGCCCGCGGCGAAGAACGTCCACCCCATCGCCTGGCATAGCGTTTCGAAGAGACTGACCAGCACATACGCCGGCACGAAGGCGTCGAAATACTCGTTGGCCCGGTAGAACGGGGTCACCTCGAACCCCATCCGGCGCCTCTCGGCGACCGTGCATCCGTCGAAAAACGTCGGATAGCCGGTGATGTTGGCCGCTTCCGGACGCAGACGGTCGATCAACCGCCGCTGCCCCCTCGCGCCGACCATCCTCAGCAACCAGGCGTAGGGATGGTTCTTGCACGGATGGTAATGGATCATGAATCCGCCTTCGTTCAAGGCCTCGCGCATGCGGGTCAGCGCCAGCCCGGTATCGGGCAGGTGCTCGAGCAAGGCATAGCTGAGGATGAGGTCCGCGCGGATGGGGATGGGATCGGCCACCGAACCATGGATGAAGGCGTCGTACAAGGTGTCGGCGGCGGGACGATGATCGATATCGAGCCCCACAAGCCGGTACGAGGCGTCGCGCGGAAGCATCGGGCGATCCACCCCGCCCGCTTCCAGGACCACAGGCTTGCGGCCGTCCTCACGAAGCTCGGCCAAGGCCGCATCGATGGCCTGGCGCATCCGCCAATGCGGCGACACGCCACGGAACAGCGACGGAAACCGCTCACGCAACTTGCCGCAGACCGATTTGTTCCAGGCGATAAAGCTCATGGGGGAAGATAGGGGGAATCGGGAATCGGGAAAGCTATCTTCACTTCATGAAAAACCTCCTCCTCTTCCTCGGCTCCCTGCTCGTCGCCCTGCTGCTGGCCGAAGCGGTGCTG
>CAYVRS010000205.1:0-1588 GCA_964454075.1 uncultured Chitinophagales bacterium | reverse complement strand
TTATATGCCCGATATGGCGGCCCAGGCCCCCTCGCCACCGGTTGGGTGTCGAACACCCACTTCGAGCCTTGGGTGGGTGCCGACATCCTGGCCAATATGGTGAAGGCCGAGCCCCGCATCACGGTGAAGCACGGCTTTCGCGTGACTGCGGTGCATGCCACCGAGGGACGTGTGACCGGAGCCACCTTCGTGAACGACCGTGGTGACATTCTCCGAGTGAACGCCACCGTCACCATCGCATCCGACGAATATGGGGATGCGGTCCGCCTCTCGGGTGCGCGGAACCGCTACGGCTTCGAGTCCCGCGCGGAGTTCGGAGATGCCATGGCACCGGAAAAGGCGTTCCCGCACGTGCAGGATCTGACGTACGTCGCCATTCTCAAAGAGTATGGCCCAGGGCCGGACCGCACCCTTCCCGAGCCTCCTGGCTACGATCCGGCCCTGTTCGACCATACCTGCAAAGAGCTGAGTTCGGACCCGAACCGAAATGTGGTGAATTGCGGCCCCGAATCCGGAAAATCCCTGCATATGCTCAATTATGCCCGCCTGCCTGGCGACCATTACCTGATCAACTGGCCCATCCACGGCAACGACAGCTATGTGAATTTTGTCGAGATGACGCACGAGCAGCGTCAGGCGGCCTTCGAGAACGCCAAGGATTTCACAAGGGCGTGGATCCATCACATTCAGAAAGAGCGGGGCTACACCACCTTGGGCTTCGTCGAGGGCCGCTTCCCGACCGCCGACCAGTTCCCTCCGATGCCCTACATCCGGGAATCGCGGCGCATCTACGGCCTCGAAACCTTGACCGTAAAAGATCTGAAAGACCCGTATGCGGATCCTGCTCGTTCCCTCTATCAGCAGGGCATCGCAGTGGGCGACTATCCGCTCGACCTGCATCATGAACGCAAGCCGGACTCTTTGCATGTGAGCGTGACCACGGCGGACCTGCCCAAGATTCCCTCCTATTCCGTCCCCTACGGCGCTTTGATTCCGGAAACGGTCGATGGATTGATCGCGGCGGACAAGCACATCTCCACCACGCACATCGTGAACGGATCGACCCGGCTTCAGCCGGTGGTGATGGGGATCGGCCAGGCCGCCGGAGCCGCCGCCGCGCTCAGCGTGCTTGAAGGAACATCCCCCAGACACTTGAATGTGCGCCATGTGCAGCAGGTCCTGCTCGATCACAAAGCCTGGATTCTTCCTTTCGCCGATGTGACACCGAAGGACGCCGAGTTCCAATCCATCATGCGTGTCGCCGCGGCGGGATGGATGCGTGGCACAGGTGAACCCTCCGCATGGGCCAACCGCACCTGGTTCCACCCGGACCGGGAGGTCACGGATGCCGACATCGACCTGGCCTTGGAGCAATTGCGCCGTTCAGGACGCCCCGTCTCGGCGCAGGATCTGCGTGATGAGATGCCGATGACGCGCCGCACTTTCGCGTCCATGCTCGATACGCTCTACGAGCCCTTCGAATGAGCACGTGGCTCCTGTTGGGCGACAGCCATACGTTCGGCCAGAGCGGCTTCGCCATCTGCGAGGCCTTGGCCGCCGCAAGGCCGGGTGTGCGAGTGCTCAATGG
>CAYVRS010000204.1:0-1658 GCA_964454075.1 uncultured Chitinophagales bacterium | reverse complement strand
GCCGCTGCGCGGAAGAGGGACTGGTGTTTATCGGTCCGCCGCCTTCCGCCATCGAGCAGATGGGTGACAAGACAAAAGCCAGGGAGCTGATGTCCGCAGCAGGGGTTCCGCTCCCGCCAGGCACCACCTCCGCATTGGATTCGGTCGACGAAGCCCGTGAGATCGCCGCCAAGATCGGCTATCCGGTGCTGATCAAAGCCGCAGCCGGTGGAGGCGGGAAGGGGATGCGGCTTGTCCGCGATCCCGCGACATTTGACGACTCCGTCCGTTCATCGCCATCCGAGGCGATAAGCGCCTTCGGAGATGGCCGGGGGTATGTGGAGAAATTCCTGGAAGAACCCCGACACGTCGAGTTTCAGATCATGGCCGATGCGCACGGCAATGTGCTTCATCTTTTCGACCGCGAATGTTCGATCCAACGACGTCACCAGAAAGTGGTCGAGGAGGCGCCTTGCGCCATCCTGGACGATCGCATGCGCTCAGACATGGCCGATGCCGCCATCCTCGCCGCAAAAGGGTGCGGCTATGTGGGTGCCGGAACCATCGAATTCCTGGTCGACAAACACCGGAATTTCTATTTCCTCGAAATGAACACCCGCCTTCAGGTGGAACATCCGGTCACCGAGTGCATCACGGGCTTGGATCTGGTGCGACTCCAACTGGACGTGGCCATGGGCAAACCCCTTGCCATCCGTCAGGAGGATTTGAAGATCCATGGACATGCCATCGAATGCAGGATCTGCGCCGAGGATTCCGAATCCGATTTCCTGCCAAGCACCGGACACCTTTCCGCGTATCGGATTCCATCCGGAACGGGTGTCCGTGTGGACGACGGCGTCCAGGAAGGGCAGGATGTGTCGGTCTACTATGACCCGCTCCTCGCGAAACTTGTGGTCTGGGCGGCGACAAGGGAGCAAGCCATCGACCGGATGCATCGTGCCTTGTCGGAATATGTCGTACGCGGCGTGGACACCACGATTCCGTTCTGCAAGTTCGTGATGACCCACGAGGCCTTCCGCACAGCCCGTTTCGACACCGGTTTCGTGAAGCAGTATTGGACGGACCGCGCAGCGGCCGCATCCCCACCGAACGCGTTGTATCTCGCGGCTGCCCTGGCCTTGGAAAGCGAGCGAAACACGCACCAACCCTCACCCGCACTAAATCCCGTCGCCGTCGAGTCTGGATGGTGGCAAACCCGACGCAGCTTATGAATCGTAATGAAGCCTTGTTCGAGGAACTGAAAGCGCTGGAGACCGAACAGAGGAATCCGGAGACCATGTCCATCGACCTGGCCGATTCGATGGAGATCGTCCGGCTCATCAACCAGGCCGACCAGCACGTGGCGGGTTATGTGAAGTTGCGGTCTTCGGAGATCGCCCAAGCCATCGATGTGGTCCAAGCCGCATTGGCGATGGGTGGAAGGCTGCTGTATGTCGGGGCTGGCACATCCGGAAGACTGGGTGTGATCGACGCCGCCGAATGTCCGCCGACCTTCGGTACCGAGCCTTGGCAGGTCCAAGGTCTCATGGCTGGAGGTGAGGCCGCCATGTTCGTCGCCCAGGAGGGTGCGGAAGATTCCGTGGAGAAGGGACAGGCCGACTTGGCGGCGATGGAGGTAGGTGCGTCCGATGTCGTCTGCGGACTCGCCGCCTCAGGAC
>CAYVRS010000203.1:0-1700 GCA_964454075.1 uncultured Chitinophagales bacterium | reverse complement strand
CTGGGATGAGCTGATCGAGGCTTGGGAAGACGCTTTCCCCGATCGGCATGTCCGGATCGAGCCATGAGCGGCGAGCGGACCAAGCGCGAATGGCGGACCGAGCTGTTGCGCCGGCGTGCCGACACCGATCCGCTCCTGATCCGCAACATTCTGCGGAATGCCCAGGATTGGGTGTTCGAGCAACGTCCCTCGCGCGTGCACGGTTACTTGCCCAAGCGCGACTCCCATGAGATGGATGTTCGGGATTTGCTGTCTCAATTGGTTGCTTCCGGCGTGGATGTGGTGGTCCCCCGAATCGTGGATGTGGTGATCGGATCGATGGAATTGGTGAGGTGGACCCGGGATCAAACCTTGTCGACGAACCGGTTCGGCATCGATGAACCTGAAGGAGGTATCGTTGTGTCTCGGATGGAGATCGACCTGTGGATCGTGCCGCTTCTGGGTTCCGACAAGTTTGGAAACCGGATCGGTTATGGGGCAGGATTCTATGATCGGATGCTTCGCGGAACACCCGGTGTGAAAGTGGGTCTTCTGCCAGAATCGTGCGTAGTGGACGCTCTGCCCGTTGAACCCCACGATGTGCCGATCGACGTCATGATCACTGAAAACGGGGTCTTTAATTCCTATCTTTGATTCATGGCAGAGAAAATCAAATCCTCCGCATCCGCGCACGACCTCGAGCAGGCCTTCGATGTGAGCATGAACGACCTTGAGTCGACCCTCCAGAATTACATGGATGAGGATGTCGAGTCGGTAAAAAAGAAAGAGAATCTGCTCAACCCCATCACATTGGCTGGGTTGGCGATCTTGTCCGTCAGCGCTCTGACGGTCGTCCAGATTTTCTTTCCCTTCAACGCCCGCATGGATGAGATCCTCGGGTTCATCATCGGCGTTGGCGGATTCTTCATGCTGCTGACCGGTCTTGGCGTCTTCACCCGTCCGAAACGCAAGAAAAAGGGTTCCAACAAAACTCATGCGGTGATTGACCAGACCGGCCGCGTCACGGACTCCTATGGCCTGGAACGGAAGAAAAAGCTGTTCAAGTCACGAACCAACCGCAGAATCGCCGGGGTATGCGGCGGCATCGCCGATTATCTCGGCATGGATGCTGCCATAATCCGCATTCTGTTTGTCATCTTCACGTTCATCGGAAGCGGAAGCCCCATTCTGGCCTACATCGCCTTGTCGTTCATTCTTCCAAAGGCTCCCAAACCGATGGAGCCCTAGCCACGATGCTGATTTCCTTCGAAGGCATCGACGGAAGTGGAAAAACCACCCAGATCCAGCGCCTGCGTGAGCGCCTGATCCATTCCGGAATCACGGTGTCGCTGTTCCGCGAACCGGGAGGCACAGAGATCTCGGAAGTGATCCGAGGTGTGCTGCTCAATCCGGAGATGACGATCGATCCGGTCACCGAAGTGCTGTTGTTTTCCTCCGCGCGCTCGCAACTCATCGCGGAACAGGTCAAACCCAGGCTGCAAGCGGGTGAATGGGTGATTCTCGACCGGTTCTACGACTCCACGGTGGCGTATCAAGGCTATGGGCGTCAATCGCTGCCGATCGCCCAATTACATTCGATCAATGCCATCGCTTCGCATGGCTTGGTGCCGGATCTCACGTTCTACCTGCATCTGTCCCGTGAGTCCGCCGATGCCCGTCTCACGGGCAGATTCCGTGACCGAATGGAACAGGCCGGCGAC
>CAYVRS010000202.1:0-1865 GCA_964454075.1 uncultured Chitinophagales bacterium | reverse complement strand
CTTTCATCGCGGCGAGCATCATGAGCAAGAAGCTGGCCGAAGGCATCGACGCCCTCGTTCTGGATGTGAAATTCGGATCGGGCGCCTTCATGAAAACCGAAGAGCGCGCGTTGGAACTGGCCCGCACCTTGGTCTCCATCGGCGAAGCCGCCGGCAAACGCACTGTCGCCTATCTGACGAACATGGACCAGCCGCTCGGTTCGTCGATCGGAAACTGGAATGAGGTCCGCGAGTCGCTCGAGGTGCTTCAGGGCGGTGGACCGGACGACGTCCGCGACTTGTCGCTGCTTCTGGCCGGAACCATGATCCATCTCGGCGGCAAAGCGTCGAGCGTGGAAGAAGGCATCGAGATGGGCAAAGCGTCCATCGCCGACGGGTCCGCGTTCCGTTGTTTCGTGGATGTGGCCCGGGCGCAAGACGCCGATGTGTCCACCTTGCTCGCGCCGGACACCTATCCGAACGCGGATGTGTCGGTCGATGTGACCGCAGCGGAAGGCGGATTCGTCACAGGGTTCGAGTCGTACGAGATCGGCATGTCCGGTGTGGAATTGGGAGCGGGCCGTCTCCGGAAAGAGGATCCCATCGACCCGACCGCCGGCATCGAGCTGCATGTGAAACTCGGAGGGGAAGTCAAGGCCGGCGACCGCCTCGCCACGCTGCTCACCTCCCGCTCGAACGAAGCCCGCCTGCCGGCCATCGCCGAGCGCGTGAGACAGGCCATCCGTCTTGGAAAAACAGCGGTTAAGCCCCCGAAACAGGTCACTCACGTCGTAAATCGTGACGGAGTATCCCTATATTGAGGCGCAACCCATTTCGCGAAGGCACCGTACGGTTTTCACACCTCAGAATCATCCAAATACTCTTATGTGGCAACGTTTTGTTAGAGCGATGAAGTCCCTGTTCGGCGGACTCATCGGTGCGATCGAAGATCCCAAGCTCATTCTTGAGCAGAACATCCGCGAACTGAACGATCAGGTTCCGAAGATGAACGAAAGCATCGCCACCGTGAAGGCGAATGTGATCCTGCTTCAGAAGGAAGTGGCACGGTATGAGAAACAGTTGGCGGAGACCACCGCCAAGATCCGTTCGGCCATCAACGCCAACCGCGACGACATCGCCGAAACCTACGCCCTTCAGCTGCAGAAAGCCCAGGAAAGCCTCGAAACCTCGAAGCAGCAGCTTGAATTCGCGGAGAAAGCCTATGAGAAAGCGATCCAGGTGAAGAAAGCCTTCCTGCGCGAGAAAGACCGCAAGATCGCCGAAGCCCGTGAAGCGCTCCGCGCCAGCGAGCGAGCCGCTTGGCAGGCCAAAGTGGCGGACACCCTCGAGCAGTTCGAAGTGGGCGGCATCGACCAGACCCACACCGAAATGGTGAACCGGATCAACGAGCAGACCGCCAAGAACGAGGCCCGCATGGAGATCGCCTTGGAGAGCGTCGACGCCAAAGCCATGGAGATCGAAATCGATGCCGAGAAACTGCGCGCCCACGAATTGGTCGAGCAGTTCAAGCTGCAGATGAAATCCGACGAGAAGAAGATCGCCATCGACGAACCGAGCGAATCGGGCGGCGGAAAAAGCGTGGGGCGTAAGCGCACGAAAGCATGACGTCGCAAGAGGAACGCGAACGGCTCAAGGAAGAGTACAAGGCGCATTACCGGAGCATCCAGGAGACCCGCAAGAAACTCGCGGAGTCGGAACGGGTTGCCAAGATCGCCAAAACCTTGCGCGACATGAACGCCGACCATCTCCTCGAATCGATGGATACCGTGCTGCGCACCGTGCGTGAGAAGATCGAGATCGCGGAAGTGAAGCTCGATATGGCGATGCAGGCCCGCGATGCGCAAGACATTGAAGAATCGGCGGGG
>CAYVRS010000201.1:0-1896 GCA_964454075.1 uncultured Chitinophagales bacterium | reverse complement strand
GGTGTAGACCGGCTGACGGTTTGGCGGAGGCGTGGTGATCACGCTCAGGTCGCGAGCGCCCATCAGGGAGAATTGCAAGGTGCGGGGGATGGGCGTGGCCGTCAGTGTAAGCACGTCGACCGTGGCTCGGAAGTTTTTCAGCTTCTCTTTGACGGTGACCCCGAAGCGCTGCTCTTCGTCGATCACCAACAGGCCGAGGTCTTTGAACTTCACGTCGTTCGACACGAGCCGGTGCGTGCCGATGAGGATGTCGACCTCGCCGCGAGCCGTCCGCTTGAGGATGTCGTTGATTTCAGAGGTGGTTCGGAAGCGGCTGACGCGTTCGATGGTGACGGGAAGGTCGCGCATCCGGCGGCTGAAGGTCTTCCAATGCTGGTCCGCCAGGATGGTGGTCGGCACGAGCACGGCGACCTGCTTACCGTCGTTGACCGCTTTGAAGGCGGCGCGCACAGCGACTTCCGTCTTTCCGAATCCCACATCTCCGCACACTAGGCGGTCCATCGGCATGGGCGATTCCATGTCACGTTTCACATCCTCGATGGCTTTCCATTGGTCGGGCGTCTCTTCGAATTCGAACGCCGCTTCCAGCTCGAGCTGCATCCCGCTGTCCGGACCGAACGCATGCGCCGCCTGGGCTTTGCGCTTCGCATACAGGCGGATGAGCTCGCGGGCGATGTCTTTGACCCGGCTCTTCGTCTTGGCTTTCTTGCGCTGCCATTCGCCCGAGCCGAGCTTGGTGATGCCGGGATTGGCGCCATCCTTGCCTGAATACTTCTGGAGCTTGTGCAGCGACGAGACGTTCACATACAGGATGGAGTCGTCGGCGTACTTGACGATGACCGCTTCCTGCGCCGCGCCGCGCACCGTGATGTTCGTGAACCCGGCGAATGTCCCGATCCCGTAATCCACATGCACGACATAGTCGCCCAGACGCAAGTCTTTGATTTCCTTCAGGGAAAAGCCGCCTCGGTAGGTCTTTTTCTTCTGCTTCGGACGGTAGTACCGGTTGAAGATCTGATGGTCGGTGAACACCGACACGGATTCGCTGTCGAGGATGAACCCCTGATACAAGGATTGGATGGCCAGGCGGACCTTCTTCGTCGAACCTTCCAGGCCAAGCAGCTCTTCGAAACGCGTTTTCTGGGCTTCGCTGTCGCACAAGATCCACGTCACATGTCCGTCATTGGCCAACATGTCTTCCAGATACGATTTCAGCAATTTCACCGCGCCGTTGAAATCGGGTTGCGGACGCCCGCCCAAGCTCAGTGCGAGCTCCGGTTTCGATTGCGACACAAAGGCGCCGCTCTCGATGCGGGCGAAGGCGGTGAGTCCGTCGAAAAACTCTGCCGGTGTGATGAACGAGGCTTCCGCGGATGCGGCCACCACCAACCGCCATGACTCCTCGTACCTCGCACGGATGAGCGGCTCGTTCTGGATCACCAGGATAGCGCCGGCCGGCAGGTACGACAGGATGGAGGCGCGGTCTGTGCCCGTCTTTCCGCGGATGTCGGGAATGAGCCGGCAATTGTCCAAAAACGAAATCGATCGCTGCGAATCGGGATCGAATTCGCGGATGGAATCGACCGTATCGCCGAAGAACTCGATCCGCACCGGGTAACCGCCGGTGAAGGGAAACACATCCAGGATGCCGCCGCGCTTGGCCATCTCGCCGGGCTCGTCCACGAAATGCGCTACGGTGTAGCCCTGGTCGAGCAGCTGCTCCCACAGGGTTTCGGGATTCAGATCCTGTCCTTTGTTCACGGTGATGGACGCCGTGACGTACGCATCCGGCGACGCCATCTTTTCCATCACCGCGCCGATGGGAGCCACCATGGCGGTGATGGAGCCACGGTTCAGCGCATCGAGCACTTCGGAACGTTGCACCAACACCGCGGG
>CAYVRS010000200.1:1259-1951 GCA_964454075.1 uncultured Chitinophagales bacterium | reverse complement strand
CCTGCTTCTGGAAAGACCACCGCATCAACATCATCGACACCCCCGGCCACGTGGATTTCACCGTGGAAGTGGAGCGCTCCCTGCGCGTGTTGGATGGTGCCGTCGCCGTGTTCTGCGCTGTAGGCGCGGTTCAGCCCCAGTCTGAAACCGTCTGGCGCCAGGCGAACAAATACAAAGTTCCGCGTCTGGCCTTCGTCAACAAAATGGACCGCACCGGTGCCGACTTCTACAACGTGGTTGAGAAGATGCGCACCAAGCTTGGTTCGAAAGCCGTTCCCCTGCAGATCCCGATCGGCCAGGAAGAGAACTTCAAAGGCGTGGTCGACCTGCTCCGCATGAAAGGCATCATCTGGCATGAGGAATCCCAAGGCCAGACCTTCGACGAGATCGAGATTCCAGCCGACCTGAAAGAGAAGGCCGACGAATATCGCAAGTTCATGATCGAGGCCGTCGCCGATGTGGATGAGACCTTGATGGAGAAATACCTGATGGACGAAGAGATCTCCGTAGAGGAGCTCGACAACGCCATCCGCCTGGCCACGCTCAACCTGAGCATCAACCCGGTGATCTGCGGTACCGCGTTCAAGAACAAAGGCGTCCAGACGCTGCTCGACTCCGTCGTCAAATACCTTCCGTCGCCTGCCGACATCGACGCCGTCGATGGCACCGACCCGGACGACATGGACATCAAG
>CAYVRS010000200.1:0-1249 GCA_964454075.1 uncultured Chitinophagales bacterium | reverse complement strand
CGCAAGCCTGAGTCCAACGAGCCGTTCTCCGCTCTCGCGTTCAAAATCGCGACCGATCCTTATGTCGGTAAGCTGACCTTCATCCGTGTGTACTCCGGTCAACTCGACGCGGGTTCGTACGTGATCAACACCAGCACCGGCAAGAAAGAGCGTATCGGCCGTCTGCTGCAGATGCACGCCAACCACAAGGAAGACATCAAGATCGTCCGCGCCGGCGACATCGCCGCTGCCGTGGGCATCAAGGAAGTGAAAACGGGTGACACCCTCTCCGCTGAGGACAAGCCGATCCTTCTCGAGAAAATGATCTTCCCTGAGCCGGTCATCAAGCTTGCCGTTGAGCCGAAAACCAAGGCCGACAACGACAAACTCACCACCGGTCTGGTCAAACTGGCCGAAGAAGACCCGACATTCAAAGTGTCTGTGGATGATGAGACCGGTCAGACCACGATCGCCGGAATGGGCGAGCTCCACCTGGAGATCATCGTCGACCGTCTGAAGCGTGAGTTCAAAGTGGAAGCGAACGTGGGCAAACCCCAGGTATCGTACCGCGAGACCATCACCCGCAACGTCACCCACCGCGAAGTCTACAAGAAGCAGACCGGTGGCCGTGGTAAATTCGCTGACATCCAGTTCGAGATCATGCCGATGGAAGGCAACACCGGTTTCGAATTCGCCAACGAAGTGACGGGTGGCAACATCCCGAAAGAATTCATCGGTCCGGTGGAGAAAGGCTTCAAAGGCGGTCTGTCGGGCGGTATCCAAGCCGGTTACCCGATCGAAGGCTTGAAAGTCCGTCTGTTCGACGGTTCGTACCACGATGTCGACTCCGACGCCTTGAGCTTCGAGCTCTGCGCCCGCATGGGTCTTCGTGAAGCGGCCCGCAAAGCGGCTCCGATCCTTCTCGAGCCGATCATGGCCGTGGAAGTGATCACTCCGGAAGACTACATGGGCGACATCATCGGCGACTTGAACAGCCGCCGTGGCATGATCCTCGGTATGGAGAACAAGATCGACGGATCGGTGATCACCGCCGAAGTGCCGCTGGCCGAAATGTTCGGCTATTCCACGCAACTGCGCTCTATGTCGCAGGGACGTGCGGTGTACAGCATGGAGTTCAAGCGCTTCGCGCCTGTTCCTGACTCCATCGCCAAAGCAATTATCGAAGAAAAATAAGTTTACCCTCTCAACAGAACGACCATGGCAAAAGAATCATTTGTACGCACGAAGCCACACGTGAACATCGGAACGA
>CAYVRS010000199.1:0-2106 GCA_964454075.1 uncultured Chitinophagales bacterium | reverse complement strand
ATGATCCCCCCGATACTCGTCGACCACATCCGGAAGCGCCTGCAACTGGTATGTGCCCATCAGGTTATGGATTTCCGCCTCGAGCACTTGGATGCAATTGTGGATGAGGTCGCTACGGAAGCCTCGGTCGCCAAGACGGATCACCATCTCCAAGGAAACGATGCGTCCGATCACTTGCCCGAGTTCGACCAATTTGCGTTGGGCCAGTTTGGCATCGACAGTGAAATCCAGAATCGGGCGCAGACGGTCCGCCGCTTGGGACGCGATGTCGAGACTTTTCAGGTACTCGTACAGGTTCGTGGTCTGCACTTTGCGCATGGCTTTCAAAATCGACTCGGAGATCTGCTGATACAGGATGTCGTTCGAGCCTTCGAAAATCTGGAACGGACGGCTATCGACCACCGCGCGACCCGCGATGTGATCCAGTCGGTACCCTTTGGCGCCCACCAATTGAAGCAGGGATTGGGCCGCCTCCTGCATGTAATCCGTCAGCACGGTTTTGATGGAGTTCGCTTCCACATCCATCCGGGACACATCCTTGTCCATCGGTGCGTTCTCCGTGGTATAAGCGCACATGGCCGAACACACGGTGAACTGGGCCTGGAGGCGGGAAAGGCGTTTCTTCACCTGGTCGTAGGTGAACAGACTTGCCCCGCCGACCATACGGGTCTTGCAATGGTCGATGCCCTCATCCATCATCCGTTTCAGGAAGCCCATACCCATTCCCGGAAACTGAAGACGGCTGCGATGAAGGATGTCCAGCATCATCGTCACACCGGTCGTTTTCGGTTCGAGCTTGTAATTCAGAGGTATCTCAGCGTTGATCTTGTTCCGACCATAAGGCAGCATGTACAGACCCAGATTCTGATAGACTTCCTCGACTTCCACACCTTTCATCGACGCGTCGTGCACGAAGAAATCGATGTCGCGGGCCAATGTGCCGTCGTCATTCCGTTTGCGAGCGGTCAGAAGCCAGAAATCGGCCCAACCCGTGAGTCCGGCCCAATGCTTGGTTCCGGTGAGGTGGTAATGATCTGGGTGGGTGGTGTAAGAGGTCTGCATTTTGAGGGCATCCGAACCGTAATCAGGTTCGGTGATCATCAGACCGCCCATGTTCTTCTGCCTGATGAAGCGCTCGAAAACGGGACCTTTGACGGAGTCGGGACCGTAGATCGACAAAGGTTGAAGGAACAAGGCTCCATTGATGCCGACCAGCAGCGACAATGGGAGCGACTCATAGGACGTGGCTTCCAACACCGAGAGGGCTTCCGCGACATTGCCGCCTCGGCCGTGATGCTCTTGGGGGATGAACACAGAGAGAGGTGCGCATTCCATGAAATCACGCATGATGAAGGGCGGCAGGCCGCGATGCAGACTCAGCTCTTCGATGTTCGACCGTTCGTTGAAGAGACGGTTGAGGGTGACTTTGTAGTGTTCGATGAATTCCGTGAACGAAAGGGAGCTGACGGAGGGCTGATCGAACGGATAAATGCGCAATTGTGACAATTCGAAAGGGATTTGTGAGCGATACTTGAAGCCGGAAAGGTACAAAAAAAAAGCCATGCGTTTGGGGCATGGCTTCAAGGCAACGGAGTTGCCGGATATAAAAAAACGATGAGGTGGCGACCTACTCTTCCGCGAATTGCAGTACCATCGGCGCAGAGGAGCTTAACGGCCGTGTTCGGAATGGGAACGGGTGTGGCCTCCTCGCCAAAGCCACCTCATCAAAAAGGGGCATAACGGGAAGAAGGAAGAAGAGAACGAGGAAGGATCTGCTGGTCCGGCCCGCAGGCCGGAAGCTGAAGGACAAGACGAAAGGACGATTAGTACGGCTGAGCTGAACATGTTGCCATGCGTACACCCTCCGCCTATCAACCTGGTCATCTGCCAGGGTCCTTAAGGGAATACTTATCTTGGAGTAGGCTTCGCGCTTAGATGCTTTCAGCGGCTTATCCCGTCCGAACATCGCTACCCTGCACTGCAGCTGGCGCCACAACAGGTACACGAGCGGTTCGTCCAACCCGGTCCTCTCGTACTAGAGTCAGATCTCCTCAATATTCCTAACGCCCACATTAGATAGGGACCGAACTGTCTCACGACGTTCTG
>CAYVRS010000198.1:0-2124 GCA_964454075.1 uncultured Chitinophagales bacterium | reverse complement strand
CTACGGCGACGGACTGAACGTCCGCGATTGGCTCTATGTCGAAGACCACGTGCGCGCGCTGATGACGGTCTTGAAACAAGGCCGTTCCGGCGAGACCTATTGCGTGGGCGGTGGTGCCGAGATGAAAAACATCGACGTCGTGAAAACCCTCATTTCGGTGATGGATGCCGATTATCCGCATCCCGACATCCACGACCGCACCTCCCTCATCACCTATGTCGAAGACCGGAAGGGTCACGACCGCCGCTACGCCATCGATGCCTCGAAACTGCACGACGAACTCGGCTGGGCCCCGCAAGAGAGCTTCGAAAGCGGGATCCGGAAAACGGTGGCGTGGTATATGGAGAACCGGGCGTGGTGGGAGCCCTTGCTTCGCTAAAGACGTAATGAATTTTAAATGTTCAATTTTAAATGAGGTGCTCCCAAGTCGCACCACCTTTCGAGCCATTAGCCAAGTATGAATCCCCATTTATAATTGATCATTGTCAATTTAAAATTGGTACGCCTCGTCATTCAGTTTCAACCCAATAACCAAGTCCTATGAAAGGAATCATTTTGGCCGGCGGTTCCGGCACCCGTCTCCATCCGCTCACGCTGGTCATGAGCAAGCAGCTGCTTCCGGTGTACGACAAGCCGATGATCTACTATCCGCTGAGCACGCTCATGATGGCCGGCATCCGCGACATCCTCATCATTTCCACGCCGCACGATTTGCCGCATTTCGAACGCATCCTGGGGGATGGAAGCCGCATCGGATGTTCCTTCACCTACGCCGTTCAGCCCGAGCCGAAGGGCTTGGCGCAGGCTTTCACCATCGGGAAGGACTTCATCGGATCTGAAAAAGTGGCCTTGGTGCTCGGCGACAATATTTTTTATGGCGCCGGACTCGGTTCCCAGCTCCGCAACTGCGCCGATCCGGATGGCGGCATCGTCTTCGCGTACCGGGTGAGCGATCCCGAGCGCTACGGTGTGGTTGAGTTCGACGCGGAGGGGAAAGTGCTCTCCATCGAGGAGAAACCGGCCAAGCCGAAATCGAATTACGCGGTGCCGGGGCTGTATTTCTATGACAACTCGGTGGTCGAGATCGCCCACAACATCCAGCCGTCGCACCGCGGCGAGCTGGAAATCACCGATGTGAACCGGATGTACCTCGACGCGGGCAAACTGACCACGCGCATCCTTCCGCGCGGCACGGCCTGGCTCGACACCGGCACCTTCAATTCGCTCATGCAAGCGGGGCAGTTCATCCAGGTCATCGAAGACCGCCAAGGCTTCAAGATCGGCTGCATCGAAGAGATCGCCTGGCGGAACGGGTGGATCTCGGCGGAGGCGCTCGTGGCGCTGGGCGATCAGCTGGGCAAGAGCGGGTATGGAGCGTATTTGAAGGGGTTGGTGTAGGTCCTTCGCCGCTACGCGACTCAGGATGACAAAGCATCACTTCGTGATAAAAGGCGGCATAACACCTTCCTCGGTGCGCTTGGAATCTTTTTATGCCGCCTCTTCTTTTTTTTTTTTACGACGCCGCATTGTCATCCTGAGGGCCGTCAGGCCCGAAGGACCTCTTATCTTCCCACTGACAACCGACCACTGACAACCGAAAACCGATATGCTCCCCGGCCTCATCCTCATCGAACCGCGCGTCTTCACCGACGAGCGCGGCTATTTTTTCGAATCCTGGTCGAAGGCCAAATACGATGAGCTCATCGGTCCGGTCGACTTCATCCAAGACAACGAGTCGCAATCGGTGCGCGGCACCTTGCGCGGCCTTCATTACCAGCGCGAGCCCTTCGCCCAGTCGAAGCTGGTGCGTGTGATCCAGGGCAGCGTGTTCGATGTCGCGGTGGACATCCGTCCCGGAAGCCCCACCTTCGGCCAGTGGTACGGCGTGGAGCTCTCCGCCGAAAACAAGCGCCAGTTGTTCATCCCGAAGGGATTCGCCCATGGGTTCCTGGTGCTCAGCGACACTGCGATTTTCTCCTACAAGGTGGATGCGCCCTGGAACAAGGACTCGGAAGCGGCCATCCGCTGGAACGATCCGAGCATCGGGATCGAGTGGCCGATGGCGGATGGGGAGCTGATCTTGAGCGAGAAGGATCGGAACGCGGGATGGTTAACGCTTGACGC
>CAYVRS010000197.1:0-2147 GCA_964454075.1 uncultured Chitinophagales bacterium | reverse complement strand
TCCAGTTCCGGATCGGTCAAGCTCACGAAGCCCATCACACTGGCGAAAAATGTGGTGGCGCAGGAGGGATACCTGGTCGCGGTGCGCACCCTCGACGACAAAGACACCTACAACAAGCTCGAGATCACCACCGGTGAGTTCGTGACCTACGGCCGCGATCAGATCGTGGTGGGCGCCTTGGGCGAACGCCAAGCCTTACGTGGTTACAGCGGCGTGATTCCCCGTTCCGTGAAAGCGGGCGACATCCTGCACATCCTCAACATGGGCGGCATCATCGGAGCGTGCCAATCGCCGCATCCGGATTTCGGTCCGGCGATGCGCGTGGAAGTCCTCGGCGCTGTGATGGTGAACGACGACGGACATATGAAGCACGCCTGCATCCAAGATCATGCCATCGACTGGGTGTATTCGTTGGAAGCCACCGCGCCGCTGATCGGTGTCACCGGAACCGCGATGAACGTGGGAAAAACCATGGCCGCCTCGCAGATCGTGAAGCATTTGGCGGACAAAGGTTACAAAGTCGGTGCTGTGAAACTCACCGGTGCCTCGTTGATGCGTGATGTGCGCTCGATGATGGACCAAGGCGCTGCGTTCTGCACACATTTCTCGGAAGCCGGACTCGTCTCCACCACCGGGAAAAACATCCTTCCCATGGCCAAGGGACTCATCCAGCACCTGAATTCACTCAAGCCGGATGTGATTGTGATGGAATTCGGGGATGGGATCATTGGTCCGTACGGCGTCGATAGTCTGCTCATGGACAAGGAAATCCAGCGAAACATCGTCTGCCATGTCGTCGCGGCGCAGGATTTCATGGGCTGTTGGGCGGCGGACAATTTCTTCCGGAAGCGGTATAGCCGGGACATCGACATATTCACGGGTCCGGTGACCGACAACCTGGTCGGCATCCAATTCATCCAGAACACGATGGGCATCCGCGCGGTGAACGCCGTGGCTGATTTTGAGACCTTGGGCGCCTGGGTCGAAGAAATCGCATTCAAGAAGCCGCAGACGGAGGATTTCCTATGAAGCGTCACACCGTCGCCCTGGCTGGAGCCAGCGGCTACACCGGGATGGAAGTGTTGCGGATCGCGATCTCACATCCGGGAATCTCCATCACGGAGCTGTATGGCGCGAGTTCGGCAGGGAAGTGCATCCAGGAATTGGTCCCGGCGTTCGAAGGCTTTCATGATCTTGTGATTGGCGACATCGCCACCATCTCGGAAACAAACGCCGATGCCGTGGTCCTTGCGCTGCCTCACGGCGAATCCGCTTCCATTGTGGACTCGCTTCTGGACAAAGGATACAAAGGAAAGATCGTGGACATCGGTTCGGACCATCGCGCCGATTGCCGCGCGATCTACGGCTTGGTGGAGTCCTTTCGCGAAGGGATCGAAGGCGCCGACTTCGTGGCCAACCCGGGTTGCTTCGCGACGGCCATCCAGCTCGGCGTGAAACCGCTTAGTGAGGCCGGACTCGTGGACCAGGTCTTCGTGACTGGTGTGACGGGTTCATCCGGTTCCGGCGCGACTCCTTCGTCTACCACGCATTCTTCGACGCGGATAGGTAACCTCAAGGCGTACAAAGTGTTCGAACATCAGCATCTGGACGAGATCCGTCACACCGTCGGCGTTCCGGTGCATTTCGTGCCGGTCAGCGGACCCTTCGTCCGCGGCATCTGGGTCACCATCCAAGCGACTCTGAACACAGACGCGGATTTGGATGCGCTCTTTGCCAATGCCTATGCCTCCTCGCCAATGGTTCGACTACGGAAAGGGCTTCCGGAGCTGAAACCCGTCATAGGCACCAATTTCGCCGATATCGGATGGGTGGCGCAAGGAAACCACGTCGTCGTCGGTGTCGCCATCGACAACCTCGGAAAAGGCGCGGCCGGACAAGCGCTTCAAAACCTCAATCTCATGCTGGGTCTGCCTGAAACCACGGGACTGCTCACACCTCCGCAATTGCTATGACCGATTGGAAAGCCATTGAAGACCAGTACGAAGCGCTCACCTATGCGCGCTGGCCCGTCGTGTTCGAGCGAGGAGAGGGCATTCATCTGTTCGATGAATCCGGCAAGAAATACGTCGATCTGTACGGCGGTCACTGCGTCTCCATCCTGGGTCATTCGCCGGTCCGTGTGACGG
>CAYVRS010000196.1:0-2190 GCA_964454075.1 uncultured Chitinophagales bacterium | reverse complement strand
GTGGTCGCCATCAACGCGATGTGCGAGCAGATGTATGGCAAGCGCGTCACCAACATCGTGTACATGGGGATGGGTGAGCCGCTGCACAATTACGAGTCGGTGATGGCGTCGATCGACATCCTCACCCATCCGAAATCGATCGGATTGTCGCCGAAGCGGGTCACCGTGTCGACCGTCGGCATCGCGAACAAGATCCGCAAGATCGCGGATGATGGAAAAACGTTCCGACTGGCCATCTCGCTGCACGCACCCACGGACGCCAAGCGGGACAAGATCATGCCCATCAACGAATCGCTCGACCTGGAGGCCTTGAAAGACGCCCTCCGTCATTACCATGCGAAGACGAAACTGGATGTGACCTATGAATACCTGCTCTTCCAGAATTTCAACGACACGCCGGACGACGCCAAAGCCTTGGCGGCCATCTCCCGCTGGGCGCCGAGCAAGGTGAACATCATCATGTACAACAACGTGGTGGGTGTGGAGCTTCAGCGGGCCAGCGAAGAGCGGCTGAACACCTTCATGCGCGCGTTGACCAAGGCCGGAACCCGGGCCACCGTCCGACGCTCACGCGGAGACGACATCGATGCAGGATGCGGGCAACTCGCCATCCGGGAAGGTCAGCCGAAAGGGAAGAGTCTGGCGAAAGGCTGAGAAGGTTTTCCGTGATCGGTTTTCAGTTTTCAGTGATTCCCACCGACAACCGAAAACCGAAAACATTCCTAGTTGATCAGATCAAACACCCGCCCAAGACGTGGCACAAACCGTTCCATATCGAGCGAGAAGTAGATGATGGCCGGTTTTCCGATCACGTGGTCTTCCGGAACAAAACCCCACATGCGGGAGTCTTCGCTGTTGTCGCGGTTGTCTCCCATCATGAAATAATAGTCTTTCTTGAAGGTGTAGCTGGTGGCCGCCTCCCCGTTCACGAAGAATTCGCCGCCGCGGCGTTCCACCATGTTCTCCTCATAGCGTTCAATCACATAGCGGTAGACCGGATACGTGGCCGGAGTCAACGCAACGGTCACATCCTTGCCGGGCACCACGAACGCCGCGATGTGGTCGTAGTTCGAGCCCATGCCGCGTCGGAAGTCGAAGCGGGATCCGTCGACGTCGTTCAGGTCCGCCGGACGCACATACAGCTCCACGCGTTCCACTTCGGGCCAGCTGCGAAGCGTCGCCACGCCCTCTTCGGTGAGGCTGATGAAATAGGTGTTGCTCTGAGGATCCACATGGCGGAGCACGCCGCCGGCCGACTTGATCTTCGATTCGCTTAGACGCACCCGGTCGCGCGGAATCACCATCTGCACCTGCTCGTACGTCTCGCGCATGGTTTCGGGCTCGCCGTTCACATAGAGGCGTTTGTCGCGGATTTCAACCGTGTCGCCATGCACCGCGACCGCGCGTTTGATGTAGTTGGTCTTGGCCGCGGTCACTTTCTGGTCGATGGGGTAGTTGAACACGACGATGTCGTTGCGTTCGATCTCCTGCCAGCCCGGCACGCGCACCCAAGGCAGCTCGAGGCCTGGCACGTGGATGTCGGTGAACGGAATGCCCAAGGTCATCGGCGTGCGGAGCCCCCAATTCAGTTTGGAGACGATCAGGAAGTCGCCGGTGAGCAGGGTGCGCTCCATCGACGGTGTCGGAATGCGGTAGGCCTCGAAGAAGAAGGTGCGCACGATCAGGGCCACGGTGCCGGCCCAGAGAATGGCGTCGAGCCATTCCTTGGCCCAGGTTTTCGCTTTCGAGGTGGTGACGCGCTGACGCGCTTGGGTGCGGGTGCTTCTTGCCAAAATGTGTCCTTATCTGAATCGCAATGTCTTGAGATGGTCGGGCACGCTGATGGGTTTCGTCTCGAAACGGCCACCGGAATACCGGATCTGATACCACTGCTCGCGTTCCGGCGAGTAGAAAAAGTCGTAGAACTCGGCCAGGATGCGGTCCGACATCAGTTTGTCGGCGAAGGCCCGCTTCACGCTCGGCATCATGTCCACATACCGGCTCGAGCCGCCCATCACCAGACCGTTGGCGAAGGGTCCGTCGCTGTCCAGAATCATCATCGGAATGGAATCGTTCACGATGAACCAGTATTCGAACTGGATGCTGTTTCCGGGACGCACGTTGGCCGCTCCGACGAAATCGGCCACGGTCACCGTCGGGTTGCCGAACTGGCGCTGCAGACGCGCACGG
>CAYVRS010000195.1:0-2223 GCA_964454075.1 uncultured Chitinophagales bacterium | reverse complement strand
CTGCTCATCCTGTTCGTGGCCCTGGTGCTCGTGTTCAACACCATCCGCCTCACCATCTACGCCAAGAAGAACATCATCCGGGCGATGAAGCTCGTGGGTGCGACGAACGGCTTCATCCGAAGTCCGTTCCTGGTCGAAGGACTCGTGCAAGGCCTCATCGCCTCGCTATTCGCGGTAGGAGGGATGTGGTTCGTGTTCGAGCGGCTCATTCCGCAATACATCCATCTCACGCTGGAATGGCCGATGGGACAGTGGACCTATCTCGTGGGCGGGATGGTGGGCCTGTCGCTGTTCATGGGCTACTTCGGAAGCCGCTGGGCCGCGAGGACGTTCATCAAGTCGGTGACCGTTGGTCGGTAGTGGTTTGTTGTTTGTGGTTTGTGGTTTGTGGTGAAGAGGTGCTTCATCCGACAACCAACGACAAACAACCAACAATCGACTATTTTTTTAGCTCAGGTTTACGCGTACAAGATTCCGGGTTCTGGCACGAGCCATAAAACTGCAGATTGTGCGCGTCGATGTCGAAATGGTAGATGCGCTCCATCAGGGTCTTGATCTCCTGGATGCGCGGATCGCAGAATTCGACCACCGCGCCGCATTGCTGGCAGATGATGTGGTCGTGCTGCCGGTACCCGTGGGCCCGTTCGTAATAGCTCTGGTTCTGCCCGAACTGATGGCGCTGCACCAACCCGCATTCCACAAGAAGATCCAGCGTGTTGTATACGGTGGCGCGTGACACCCGGTAACCGGTGTTTTTCATTCGGAAAAAGAGATCATCGGCGTCGAAATGCCCGTCCGCCTTGTAGATCTCTTCCAAAACCATGAAGCGCTCCGGGGTCTGCCGATGCTGATTCTCTTTCAGATAGTCTCGGAATAGCTCCTTGACGTGCTCGATGGTGTCTTTGTGTGCGGGCGATGCCATACGGGAATATACGGCTTTTGGCTTTTTTGCTATCTTCATCCGACTGCCAGTTCATTCTCTCAACCTAGCGTCTACCGCCATGCCCATCGTCGCCAATTTCGAAACCCTCCCCGAGCTGTTCCAGAACGTCTCGCATCGTTATCACGGCAAGAACAAGACGGCCTTCGCCTACAAACCCACACCCACCTCCGAGTATCAGACCATCAACTGGGACCAGTTTTCGGCGGATGTGTACGACTTGGCCGCCTACTACATTGAGAACGGCATCGAAAAGGGTGACCGGGTCGCCATCCTGAGTGAGAACCGCTACGAGTGGGCGGTGATGGACATGGCGCTTCAGCTCGTGGCCGGTGTGAACGTGTCGCTCTATGCCACCCTTCCGCCGAACCAGTGCGAATACATCCTGAAGGATTCCGGATCGAAACTGTTCCTGGTGTCGTCGCAGATCCAGCTCAAGAAGGCGCTCGACATCAAGGCCAACTGCCCCGATCTCAAGCAAGTGATCGCCTTCGACAAACCCACCGTCTCGGCCATGCTTCAACATGATTTCGTGACCCTTTGGGAGGATGTGCTCGCCGCCGGACGCAAGGTCGTGGACAAGCACATGCCTGAGATCAAATCGCGGATGCGGGCCACTCGCACGGGCGATCTCGCCACCCTCATTTACACCTCCGGCACCACAGGCGAGCCGAAAGGGGTGATGCTCACGCACGACAACATCTGCTCGAATGTGAAAGCGGCCCACGACATGCTTCATATCGACGATACCGACCGGTCGCTGAGTTTCCTGCCGCTGTGCCACAGTTTCGAGCGCACGGGCGGGTACTACGCCATGATCGCCGGTGGCGCGGAGATCTATTATGCCGAAAGCGTGGACACGGTGTCGAAGAACTTGGGCGAAGCGCGTCCCACCATCCTGATATCCGTTCCGCGTCTGTTCGAGAAAATCTACAACCTCGTGCTCAAGAGCGTCGAGGAAGGCACCCCGACGAAGAAGAAAATCTTCGCTTGGGCCTTGGGAGTGGGCAACGACTACGTCAAAGGCAAGCGCGGCCTGACCGCCATCCAGATGAAAGTGGCCGATAAGCTCGTCTTCTCGAAACTGCGTCAGCGCACGGGCGGACGCGTGAAGCTCTTCGTCTCCGGTGGCGCGGCCCTACCGGCCGACATCGGCAACTTCTTCGCCGCGGCGGGGATGTGGATCACCGAGGGTTACGGTCTGACCGAAACCTCGCCTGTGATGACCATCAATCCGTTCGGGAAACCGCGTTATGGCACCGTGGGGCACGTCGTTGAGAACG
>CAYVRS010000194.1:1045-2231 GCA_964454075.1 uncultured Chitinophagales bacterium | reverse complement strand
GAAATCTCCGGCCTTGCCGGCGACCTCAACGAAGGGATCCGTCTTGCCGAAGACAGTCTGAAGTCCGGCGCGGCGAACCGCAAACTCGACGCCTTCATCGAGGCCAGCCGATGACCGTGCTCGACAAGATCATCGCCCAGACCCGTGAAGACCTTATCCGCCGCAAGAAGGGCTTGGGAATGCGCGATTTCCAGGACCTTGCGGACTACCATAGACCGCGCCGCTCCCTCAAAGGCGCGCTCCGAGGCGATGAGGTTCGGATCTTGGCTGAAATCAAGAAAGCGTCTCCATCCAAAGGACTCATCCGTCCGGATTTCGACCCGCAGCGTATCGCCGCCCAGTATCAGGAAGGCGGAGCCGCCGCCATCAGCGTGCTCACCGACGAACCATTTTTCCAAGGAAAAGGAGAGTATCTGACCGCGGTATCGCGCGAAATCAGCCTTCCCGTGCTTCGCAAAGATTTCATCGTGGATGAGTATCAGATCGAAGAGGCAAGGGGATGGGGTGCGGATGCGATCCTGCTGATCGCCACGGTGCTCAGCGCGTCGCAACTCGACGAACTGCATCATGCCGCCACAGAAACCGGACTCGAGTGCCTGGTGGAAGCCTATGACGCGGAGGATGCGGCCAAGATCGATTTCAACCGTGTCGACCTTTTCGGCGTGAACAACCGCGACCTTCGAACCTTCGAGGTGGATGTGCATCGAGGCGTCGATCTGCTTCTTACGGCACCCGGACACGTGGTCAAAGTCTCCGAAAGCGCCCTGACCACACGCGCCGACATCCAGTATTTGCGAGAACGTGCCATCGACGCCGCGCTCATCGGCGAACATTTCATGCGCCAAGTCCACCCGGGCGAAGCTCTCAACGACATCCTCATCCGTTAACCACCTATGCTATCCGATCCCGATTACCGCGTTCAGACCAAGATCTGCGGACTAACCCGCCTGGAAGACGCCCGGTTCGCGTCCGGTGCCCTGGCCGATTTCCTCGGTTTCATTGCTTGGCCGGGCAGTCCGAGATTCATCCCCGCTGATAAAGTGAAAGAGATCATCAACTGGGTGCATGGACCGAAAACCGTCGCCGTATTTGTGAACCAACCTTTGGATGACGTCAACGAGTATGTGGCCGCATCCGGCGTACAGATGATCATCAACTGGGTGCATGGACCGAAAACCGTCGCCGT
>CAYVRS010000194.1:0-1035 GCA_964454075.1 uncultured Chitinophagales bacterium | reverse complement strand
GATGATCCAGTTGCATGGCGACGAATCTCCGGCCTACATCAGCCTGCTTGACAAACCCGTGATCAAGGCCTTCGGAATCTCCAGCGGCATGTCGCGCACCGACATCGAAGCCATGGTTGCGCCCTATGCGGATTCCGTGGCCTATGTGCTGTTCGATACCTCGGTGGACGGGCGCAGCGGCGGCACCGGAACGGCCTTCGATTGGGACCTGTTGATCGACATCGAGCTTGGCGTGCCATTTTTCGTGTCGGGCGGCTTGGATGCGTCGAATGTGACCGAAGTGATGGAGCGTGTAGCTCCGTTAGGTGTCGACGCCTCAAGCCGGTTGGAAGTGTCGCCCGGGGTGAAAGACCTGGGCAAGATCCGCGACTTTTTTGAATCCATAGAATCCATGTACCCATGAATCCATCGTATTCGGCTCCATCGAAAACCGGTTATTTCGGCAATTACGGGGGGAAATTCGTTCCAGAGATCCTCATCCCCGCCTTGGCGGAGCTGGAGGAGGCCTATGCCACCGCACAACGTGACCCTTCGTTCGACGCGGAGTACCTGAGCCTGCTTCGGGAATACGTCGGCCGTCCGACGCCGCTCACGTTCGCCGATCGGCTGACCAAGCATTACGGCAAGGGCAAGATCTACCTCAAGCGCGAAGACCTGTGCCACACGGGCGCCCACAAGATCAACAACACCATCGGCCAGGTGCTTCTCGCCCGGCGCATGGGCAAGAAGCGGATCATCGCCGAAACGGGTGCGGGGCAGCACGGCGTGGCCACCGCCACGGTCTGTGCCAAATTCGGCCTCGAGTGCATTGTGTACATGGGCGCGGAAGACACCGTCCGCCAGAAGTTGAATGTGGATCGCATGCGCTTGCTCGGTGCGACCGTGGTGCCGGTGCATAGCGGCTCGAAAACCTTGAAAGACGCCACGAACGAAGCCATCCGGGATTGGGTGACCAATGTCGAGTCCACATTCTACATCATCGGTTCAGTGGTAGGCCCGCATCCTTACCCGATGATGGTCCGCAATTTCCACCGC
>CAYVRS010000193.1:1864-2362 GCA_964454075.1 uncultured Chitinophagales bacterium | reverse complement strand
CCTGCTTTCGGACGTCCTCTTTGATGAGGTCGAGTTCGGTTTCGGTGGCCAGTCCGGCCTCGATCAGAGCCTCACCCAATTTGGTGATGGGGTCGTGCTCGGCGTCGCGAGCCAGCTCTTCGGGCGAGCGGTACTTCTTGTGGTCGTCGGAACTGGAGTGAGGAAGCAGGCGCACCACGTGGGCATGCACCAAGACGGGACCTTTGCCGGCGCGCGCGTGGGCCACGGCATCTTCCATCGCGGCATACGATTCGAGGTAATCGGTGCCGTCGCACTCGATGATCTTCAGGTCCTGGAACCCGGCGACGGTCTTGGAAATGCTGTGGTTGCTGGTCTGCTGCTCGATTGGCACGCTGATGGCGTACTTGTTGTCTTGGACGACGATCACGGCCGGCGCCTTGTCACGCGTGGCCCAGTTCAGCAGCTCGAAGAAGAAGCCTTCGGACGTGCCTCCATCCCCGGAAGAAATGTACACGACCTCATCGGTGCCTTTGGCTA
>CAYVRS010000193.1:0-1828 GCA_964454075.1 uncultured Chitinophagales bacterium | reverse complement strand
GCCGAGCGCGCTGGACACGGTGAACATGTTCAGCGCTTTCGAGTTGAAATGTGAGGGCATCTGCTTGCCGTGTGAGACGTCGGTCACCTTCGACAAGTGGGCCGAAAGCAGGTCGCGGGCGGTCATCCCGAAGCCGAGTGCGAGGCTCATGTCGCGGTAATACGGACAAGCCCAATCGTGACCGGGTTTCAGATGCGCGGCGGCGGCCAGCTGGATGGCTTCGTGCCCGGCACAGCCGATGTGGAAGAATCCTTTGTTCTGCTTGAGCAGGATCAGCATCTTCTCATCGAGACGACGTGAGATGTGCATCGTCCGGTACGTCTCGAGCAAATGCTTCTTTTTCACCTTCTTGATGGAGGCGGGCCGGATGCTGTAGGGGGACTCTTCCGGCACCAAACGGGCGATTGCAGGTGGCGTTGTTAGGGGCATGAACCTTGGATTACATCACGGGGTGACGGTCGTCCAAAAGATACCGATTTCAGATCGTTTTTTTATAGGTTCGGTACCGTTTGTCGAGCTTCGCCCCGAGCCGTTCGGCCACATTGATCATCGGCGTATTGGTCTCCAGAAGCCAGGAAAGTTCCGACGATTGGTACCCTTGCGCCAAACCGGTTTTCAGCCCTTCCAAGATCACGAACGAATCGACGCCTTTGCCGTGATACTCCGGCAGCACACCCATCAATGCGGTTCGCAAGGTCTTGATTTTATTACGTCCGAAGAGCAGATGGAAGAGGCCTGTGGGAAGCAGGTTGCCGTTCATCTTCTTCAGCAGCACGTTGTAATCAGGCAGGGAAATGGCGAACGCGATGGGCTTTCCGTTGTCTTCGGCGATGTGCGCGAAATCGAAATTGATCAGCAGCTTGAGATCGTTGGCCAGGTGGGCGAATTCCTCTGTCGAAAGCGGTGCGAAACCCCAGTTCTTCGACCATGCCTGATTGAAGATGTGACCGATGATGAGGGCTTCTTTCTTGAAGTTCTTCTTGTCGACGCCGCGCACGCTGAGCGACGGATATCGGCGTCGCACCAAGGCGTTGCCTTTCTCGACATGTTCGTAATCGAGGTTGTCGCGGGTGAGCAGATAGGCCACCAAGTCCACTTCCTTGGCATATCCGGCTTCCGTGATCAGACGGTCGTAGTACGGTTTGGTATAGGGCATCAGGATGGTGGGATCGGTATCGAAGCCTTCCACCAGGAAGCCCATCTCCCCCATCATGTTGGGACTCATCGGACCGATCACGCTGTCCAAACCGCGTGTGCGGGCCCAATCTTCCACCACACGCATCATCAGGGCCACGACGGAGGGATCGTCCACTGATTCGAAGAATCCGAAGAAGGCGGCGTTTTGTCCGCTATGCGCGATATAGGCGTTGCTTTTGATCGCGGCCACACGTCCGACAATCACACCGTCGCGTTCAGCCAGGAAATAATCGGCTTCGGCGTTCTTGAAGAAAGGATGTTTCTCGCGGTCGAGAAGATCCTTCATCATGAGACGCAGAGGCGGGACCCAATGCGTGTCGCCGGCATAATGCAAGTAGGGGAACTCGATGAACGAGTTCAGCTCCGCTTTGCTGGCGACGACACGGATGCCGTTCATTCCTCGTGCGCGGTTGGAGCGGCTTTCAGGGAACGTCCGCTCGCATCGATCAGACCATGCTTGATCCCTACTTTCTTGAAGGCGTCAAGGATGAAATCGAGCTGGTCGTTGGTGTGCGTGGCGCTGTAGGAGGTGCGCACCAGGCTGAGTCCGGGCGGCACGGCGGGCGGTATCACGGCGTTGGTGTACACCCCGGCATGGAACAGGTCGCGCCAGAAGGTGAAACAGTCCATC
>CAYVRS010000192.1:0-2510 GCA_964454075.1 uncultured Chitinophagales bacterium | reverse complement strand
TGTTCTGCAGCGCCAAGTTCTCGGCATTGGATCCGCCGTCCACCTTGAATTTCGGCTGGAAACTTCGGGCCGTGACGGTTGGGGCCACATCCGGAAACGTCCAAGACACCAGATTTCCGGCCGCGTCCGCGGCGAACAAGGTCTGATTGGCGAAAAGCATGCCGATGGGGATGCGATCATCGGACGGTGCGCGACCCACCAGTAGTGGGAAGGGTTCGGCGATGTGGCCATTCGGCCCATACCCGAAGACCAGCAGATCGTAGCCATCGGTGGCATACACGATCACGGTCTCTTCCACCAGCAAGGGTGTACCGACGAATCGGAATCCGGATGGAGGGGAGATCGGGAAATGATCGAGCACAGCTCCGCTGAAATTTCGTGCCACGAGGTGTCCATCGTCTCGACGCACAACATAGACTTCGGGGATCCCCTGTCCGTTTCTGGCGCCGAAATGCGGCCAGTAAAACGGATCGGTGGTGATGGTGACCTCATCGCGGGAGAGCACATCCCCCAAAATGGTCCAATTCGCGATGAAGCTTTCAGAAATCACGAAGCGGCGGTCGGTTGAGTTCACGTCGTTGGGATGGGGGACGTTCACCCTCGATCCGTTCGACACGAACAAGGCGTTGGATTGCCCACCGATCAAGATCCATTCACCGGTGGCATTCAAAGTAGGATATCCAAGGCTTCCCGTGACGGTCGAATTTTCCCAAATCGGCACCAGCGCGGCTTGGTTCAACGACACCAATCGGCTGATGAACGAGGATGCTCCAGCGGCCTGATGAGAGGTCAGAAACACATCGTTGCCGACCCGCACCGGCTGGTGAACGGACCCTATCGGATGCGAAGCGACCGTGGATGTGGGTTGATGCACGACAACCAATCGGTCTTCTTGCGGAATCAGCAGGTGATCGCCAGTGCGGTCGATGGACAGAGGATAACTGAGCGCATACCCGGCGGATTGGTCGCTTGAGCCGGAAAAGGGAATCGAGATCGGCGCATTCACCGTGAATGTCGACGGAATGCTCCGTTTGGCCCGGAAACTGGCCATCGGCTGGTTGTCGCTGAAGTCGTACAGTTCGAAGAACGTCGGCGTGCCCGCCATGCTTCGGTTCGACGGCGTGGTGTCGTCGGCCCACCGGTTCTGATACAGCACGATGCGTTGCCCTGTGAGCGTGATCACGGTGAAGTCGTTGCCGCTCCACCAGAAGTCGAACGGTGCGCCTTGGTCGTAACTGGCCTGGAGTCCGGCCGGACGACCGATGTCTTGCGCCGCGTCGGCTTCGATCAGGGACACGCCGCGTCGGGCGGGATCGGCGTTGATGCGGTTCGATGAGAGGGTTTCCCGAATCACTCCGTCGTGCACGCGCCAGATCAGGATGCCCCCGGCGAGATACCGGTCGATGTCGATGCCGCCGGGTAGCGACCAGTCGTAATGGCTCACGTCGATGAGGGTGCCTGCGGGAACGATCTCGTCCAGGCGGCTGAGGTCGAAGGCGTCGAAGCGTTCCTCGGTTCTGGGAATGAGCACGGTCTGCGTGGCGCCGGTGGGTGTGCGGATCGTGAGCGTGAGCCCGGCGTCGAGGGGATCGCGATGCCGGTTTTCGATGAGGATGTGCTCGTCGGCGCTGATCCGATGCTTGTACACGGTGCCGAGCGGGAGCGAAATGGGCGCGACGTCGTCTAGGGGGAGGTCGAGGGGCGTCACCCAGCCCATGTAGGTTTTTTCCCAGGCCGAAGGCTCTGGTGGGAAGAGCCCGAAATAGGAGAAGAACCCGGCGCCGTCCATGAGCCCGAACCGACCGATGCCGGATTCTCCCGTCAGCGTGTTGTACAGGTCGGGTAGGCCGATGAAATTTCCGACCATGGCGGTCGTGATGCCATTGAGGGAGAGTTCGAGGATGAATTCGCCCCCGGTGATGTCGGTGCCGGGCCGAGATTCGGTCTGCGGAAGAATCGCGGTCTCGGCCATCGTCAAACCGCTCGCATTCAGAATAACCTGGTCGGCTAGATCCAGGTCCAGGTACACGGAGGGAATGTCTTGAGGCGTCTTCACGAGCGTGGTGCCGGTCACTTCCAGATCACGGCCCACCCCGGCGTGGAAGATGATGAACATGGTACGGTCGGGGTCGCCGGCGTAGCCGCTCAACGCGCCGGAATCCGCGACTTTCTGCCAGGTCTCGCGCGCGAGCCAATTCAGGCGGTAATTCGCCGAGTCGGATTCGCCGATGGGCGAGTAGCGCTCCATGGGATGGTCGAGGCGGTACACCGTCGGAAGCACCTCATAGGTGACGCTCAGAGCGCCGCCGGATACTTTCTCAAAATAGCGTTTCGAGAATTCGAGATGGGCCTCGAAATACCCGCGGTCGTGGGGCAAGGGGTCGATGGTGACCGCATTCCGCGCAAGAAAGTCCAGTTGGAAGCTGCCGTCTCCCGACGTGAGGCGGTTGTCATCGGGTTGAAAATCGACCATGACCGCGATGATGTGGGTAGGGCCGGATGCCCGGCTC
>CAYVRS010000191.1:0-2537 GCA_964454075.1 uncultured Chitinophagales bacterium | reverse complement strand
GTTCACCCGATAGCCGAGCAGAAAGACGTTGCCGGTGTCTTGCGGCGTGGGCACGTATCGGAAATGGCGCGCGGCGAAGCGGTTGAGGCTTGAAACCGAAACGTCGGTGGGGTTGGTGAGCAGCGTGCTGGACGTGGTCGGGAATTTGGCACGGTCCGCGAACCCGTAATTCGGTTTCGCCCGAGTACCGGAGGCGTTGTGCCATAGGTGGTTGGCCAGGAAATATTCGTCATAAAGCGGACCAAGATGGGTGGCCATCGCATCGCGCATGGTGATCGTGTTATTGACACGAATCGTGTTCCACACATTAACCCAGAACCGCTGCCCCACTCGCTCGTGATAGAACAGGCTGAACGAGGCCATGGAATACGCCCCAGGCACCGAGGTCGTTGGGCTAGTGAAAATCGAGCCGCTCGTGGTGTATGACACATAATCGTTCACCTGGGGATAGACCACCTCTTCCATCATGGTCGCGTCCATTTCCGCCCAAGAAACACCGCCGGTTTCGCCCCGCCAGCGGCTGGTGGCGTACTGGATCGCGTGTTTGAGCTCATGGGCGATGGTGACTTTCAGCGCACCGAGTCGGTCTCCATCAGGATCGTCGTTCTGCGGAAAGCCGTCGAACGTGGAATGCACCACGATGAAGGTGGTCGACCCGCTCGGTTCCGTGTAGCCGTACGAGCCTTGGCTGAGGAACCGGATCCGGTACGGCGAGCCGGGCAGAAGCGGATCCACATAACCGAGCGAATCCACCATCACGCGCCAGGATTCGTCAGCGTACTCGCCGGCACGGTCCACATAATCGGGGATGCCGTTCGCATTCAGATCCGCCATCGGCACGGCATGGGTTCCGGAGTCGTCGAACTCAAGACGGAATTTGCCGGATGGAGACAGCACCTCGCGGGTGGCTTGCGTGGTCGGAAGGGCGGATGCTCGGAATTTTCCACGGGCGACGGCCTCGATCACGGACGGTGTGCCGCATTTCACGACGTCTTGGGCGTGAAGGAATCCAGCACCCCAAAACATCCCCCACAAGAGTAAAAAAGCCCGTAATTTGCCCATATCAATTGAAAGCTATGGATAATAAGGTTCTCCTCTATTACAATTTCACGCCCATCGAGGAGGTTCCGGCCTTCATCGAGGCCCATAAAGAGCGCTGCAAGGCGTTGAACCTGCTCGGCCGGATCTATGTTTCCGAGGAAGGCATCAACGGCACCGTGTCCGGCACCATCGCCGAATGCGACGCCTACAAAGAGTACGTTTGGTCGCTTCCGGGCTTATCGACCACCGAGTTCAAAGAAGACCTGAGCGACCACGTGCCTTTCGGTCGGCTCATCTGCAAGTACCGCCCCGAGATCGTGGCCTTGCACACCGACATGGAGCTCGATCCGAAAGAAGGAGGACGGCATTTGAGTCCGCGCGAGTGGCGCGAAGCGCTCGAAACCGAGAAAGACTACGTGCTGATCGATGTGCGCAACAATTACGAGTCGAAGATCGGCCATTTCGAAGGCGCCATCCTTCCGGATCTGGAGAATTTCTATGATTTCCCGCAGTGGGTCGACGAGGCCGACATCCCGAAAGACAAGAAAATCCTGATGTACTGCACGGGCGGCATCCGCTGCGAGAAATTCTCCGTGCTCATGAAAAAGAAAGGCTATGCGGATGTGAGCCAATTGCATGGTGGAATCCTCACCTATGCGAAAGAGGAAGGCGGCGCGCATTACCATGGCAAATGCTTCGTGTTCGATGACCGCTTGGCGGTGCCTGTGAATCCGAATGAGGAAGAGCCGGTGAGTTTCTGCGAGTTATCGGGTCAGCCGGCCGACACCTACATCAACTGCGCCAACATGGACTGCAACAAACTCTTCGTTTGCTGCGAGGGTGCGGCCGACAAATACCAAGGTTGCTGCAGCGAAGCGTGCATGCATGCGCCACGTGTGCGACCATTCAACAAAGAAGCGGCATTCGCGCCATTCCGTCGCGCGCATCACTATTTCAAATGAGGATCGCGCTTCTCATCGCCATTCTGTTGAGCGGATGTTCGCTGTTCGAAACACGGGACGCCGAAGAACCGGGTGGCGGGAACAGCGCCGTGTTCCTTCAGCCCGACCGGCCTGAAGTGGTTCTCGACAACCTCATCGCTTCGGTGCGCGGCATGAGCGCGTTCAATTATGTGCGTTGTCTCAGCGCGAACGGTTTCATATTCACACCCACCGTCTCCGCGCAACAGACCTACCCGGATGTCTTTGCGGGATGGGATGCGTCTTCCGAGGAAATCTGGTTCACGCAGCTGAGCACGGCGGCGGCTCAGACCACGGGTCACCAGTTGACCTTGACCAACATCAGCACC
This sequence comes from uncultured Chitinophagales bacterium, assembly GCA_964454075.1. GTDB lineage: Bacteria > Bacteroidota > Rhodothermia > Balneolales > HLUCCA01 > CAMTWZ01. The sequence continues at coordinate 187 of CAYVRS010000191.1, read as the reverse complement.
GAAATCCCGTCGACCATGGAACGCCAGATTGTGGCGAACTACAGCCTCACCGTGTACCATAACCGTGCCTCGCAAGGAGTTCCGAACCTTGTGCGCGGACGTTTTGTGCTCACCCTCGTGTCCGGGGAAGACGGTCTATGGAGCATCCGCGAATGGACCGATATTTCGGTGGGGACGGATCCGAGCT
>CAYVRS010000190.1:0-2554 GCA_964454075.1 uncultured Chitinophagales bacterium | reverse complement strand
CAAGGAGATCTCATAGCTGGGCTTCGGTCTTGACCCGTAGGCGTCAATGCGTCTCTGCAAAGTGGCGGCGGCTTCATCGAATCGGAAGGCGTCGCGCTGTTCATGGGCGTTGAGGATGGCGGTGGAATCGGCGGACAGTCCATTGTCCTGAGACCAGACTCGAAATGGGAGAACCAACCAAAGGTACAGCACGAAAAGACGCATCAAGTAAGATACGGATTCTATTCGTTTCTATTCATCCAATGGCGCCGTTCCTCGGCGTCCAGTCTTTCGATGGCATAACGCAGCATGCTGTGTGGCATGTGGCGGGAATATGCCGATAAAAAGGCACTCAGAGCACGTGGATGAGGATTTCCGATTTCGCAAAGCACTCATCCGCAGGCTTTGCGCATCTGATCGTTCGGATCCACTAACAGATTCTTGAAAAACTGAAGCGAAGATCCTAGCTCATTTGCGTTGCAGCCCGAGATGGCGGAATGAGGATTCATCCTTGGGAGGAAAAAATCCTTCGTGCGCGGTTCGGACGTCTTCGACCGAGATGAACGCTTTCGGATTGTACTGTTTCACGATGTCCATGAACGCCTTCATTTCCTTGCGTTTGATCACGCTCCAGATCAGACGGACCTGGCCGCTGACACCCAAGGCGGAGACGCTCGTGACGCCGAACTGGTTCTCTCGGAGATAGTGGATGAGTTCACTGGCGTCATCCGGTGTCACCGCACGAACGCAGACCAGGCCCATGGCCAGTTTGTTCTCCAGGTAGATGCCGACATAGCTGCCGGATGCGAAGCCGCTGGCGAAGGCGAGATAACAGGCGACATTGTTCAGATTCTGCACGATCTGGCTGATGGCGAACAACCAGATCAGCGATTCGAAGAATCCGACCAAGGGGGCGGTGTACCGCAGACTGCGGGAAATGAACAGGATGCGGAGGGTCCCCAGGGTCACATCGGTCAGTCGGGCGAAAAAGATGATGGATGGCAGCACGAACCAATCGAACACCGCCGGATCCATCATCTCACGAAAATTCACCAGATCCATGCTCAGTTCCGCTTCGTGGCGGCTCGTTCCACGTCGGTCTTGAGCTCGTCCACCTCCGGCCAGAGCGTCACCGCCTCACTCAAGGTGGTGTCGAAGATCTTGTTGTAGGCTTGATAGAAATGTTGCGTGTCCCAGACCTGACGGGCCAGTTCCACCTTGAGCATGCCTTCGACGATCCAGAGATCTTTCTCATAATTGCGCGGATGGATCATCAGGGATTCGCCTTGAAGCACGGCCTTGTCGACCGCGACCGTATCGCTGATCACCATCCCGGCCGATACCATTTTCGCCTTGAAGGCATCCATGTCGGATTTTCCGAGGCGGAAATCGCTGACGAAGCGGTCGAACTTGGTGGACCAACGAGCGCGGAACGTGTCGGAATTGCGGTCGAGGTAGTCTCGAACGAATTCGAAATTCAGGTTCCGTTGGCGCATGAACCCGTACACATAACTGCGGGTGGTGTCGCTTTCGAGGATATGGTCGGGAAGGATGCCACCACCGCCATAGACCGAACGGCCAGAGCCGGTTTTGAAGACGAGCGAATCTGGAATGTTGCTCACGAAATACTCGGCATCCGATTTGGCGCCACTGCGGCGATAGGTCTCGAAGGCGTAGGACTCTCGGCCGTCGATGTACGGCTTCTGGATGAGACGACCCGATGGAGTGTAATATTTGCTGATCGTGATGCGGACGCTCGACTTGTCGATCAAGTCGAACTGATTCTGCACAAGACCTTTTCCGTAGGTGCGCGAACCGACGATCAGACCGCGGTCATGATCTTGGATGGCACCGGCCACGATTTCGCTTCCCGAAGCCGAACCCTCGTTGACCATCACGATCAGCGGTAAGGTGCGGAAGATGCCGTTGCGTGGCGTGGTGTAGTCACCGGTGTAGCGCATGTGGCGGCTTTTCGTGCTCACCAAAGGCGTGTTCGCAGGGAAGAATTCACCGACGATGCGCGTGGCTTGGACCAGATATCCGCCGGGGTTGCCGCGGAGGTCGAGAATCAGCCGCGTCATGCCTTCGCCATCGAGCTTGTTCATGGCCTGCATGAACTCGTCGTACGTGGTGGCGGCGAAATTGCCGATTTTGATGTAGCCGGTCTCCTTGTCGAGCATGTAGCTGGCATCCACCGAGTACACGGGAATCTCATCCCGCTCGATGTTGTAGGTGATCGCTTTGCCCATACCCGGACGCACGATCTGCACTTTCACGATGGTGCCCTTCGGCCCGCGAAGATGGCTCAGAACCTGCTGGTTGGTGAATCCTACCGCCGATTTGTCGTCGATTGAGATGATCCGGTCACCCGAGAGGATGCCGAGGCGCTCACTGGGGCCGCCCGAAATTGCCGAGACCACGGTGATAGTGTCTTTGATGATGTCGAATTGGACGCCGATCCCTTCGAATTTGCCAGCGAACTGCTCGGCTTCCGCGGAGGTCACTTCCGGCTCGAGGTAGCGTCTCACATGCTTAGTACTGCTTTCGCTGCACCGTAAGGGCTGACCTGTTATGG
>CAYVRS010000189.1:0-2555 GCA_964454075.1 uncultured Chitinophagales bacterium | reverse complement strand
CACCACGGTGTTGTCGAAAATCGAGATGTAGCGGCGATGGTCGTACGAAGCTTTCACATACCGAGCATAAGCCAACGTGGAATCCGCGAAGGTGAAACTCGGAATGTTGCCCTCTACGGGCTCACCCGGGCGGATGGCATACTTTTCAATCAGATACGGGATGTTACCGCCTGATTCGATGGCGAACTCGTTCACCGAACCACGGTTCCGCTTGATGAAATCGGTGTTGAACGAGCGGATGGTGTATCGGATGGTGGAGTTGAACTGCTGGCTGAAGTCCGCCAGGATGCGCTCACGCTGGAACGGATCGGTCACCTCGTCGATGATGGTCTGCCTGAATTGATCCGACGGCGAGGCGTCGAACCAATCCAATTCGATCAGATCCAAGGTGCTCGACAAGGTGGCGCTATGCTGCACATCGTATTTCAGGTTGAAACGGATGTTCGCGTTCACGGTGAAGTTAAGCTGACTCACCTGCGCCACCGAGACGCCATAACTCGTCCGGGAGTTGAGGAAACTGGAATTGGCGTTGAGTCCGCCGAACGGAAACTGTAATTGGGGGACGGAATACTGCACCGTTCCTTCGAAGCTTCGAAGCAGCTCCTGCCGCACGCTGGGCGCACTCTCGAAACTGCCTTTGATGCCCAGTTCAAGACCCTCGGCCATGCCGAACAGGTTGTTGTTCGTGTACACGAGTCCCGCACCGGCGCCAAGCCCGAGGCGTTGCATGCCGAAGACATCCGTACGGATCCGTTGCCTTGGCAAGGTCTGCATGTCGATGCGGACAGGAACCCGCGTGTCTGAGAAATCGGGAAGGGCTCCATCCTCACTGAGGGAGAATTGCCGCACATTGAGCATTCCGAGGTTCTGATACCGACGGATGGTCTGCAGGTACAGGTCGTGGTTGTACCGGTCGCCGGGTTCGAAGGCCACATTCTTGTAGAGCAGGCGGAAGCGGGATAGGGCCTGCTGCTCCTTGTTGGCGAGGATGTTCCCGCCCTCGAAGCGGAGGGTGTCGAGTTGCGCGATGCCCGGTTCGCCGATCGTCGAAGGACCGACCAGGTTCAGGTACACATCCCCGAAATAATACACGCGGCCAGGGGTCACGTGGAACATGAGGTCGAGCTGGGTCGGATTCAGCGAGTCGCGTTTGACGATGGCTCGTACCGAATCGTTGGTGACGGATGCGTAGCCGTTGTTCTTCAGGACGTCAAGGATGGAGGTGCGTTCCGCGCCGATCTGCTCATAAAGCAGTGGGATGCGCGGGGCGAAGGTGGAGTCGGAGGTGGGACGCCCAGCGTACGGGCTTCGTCGGAACATCCGTTGGCGGGTCTGCGGCGAGTCGAAATCGGGCAGGCCGCTGTAGGTGACGGACCTTACGATGGATTGGGGGCCTTCATTGATCAGAAAGGAGACTTCTACCGTGCCTCGGCCGAATTCGGTGATCAGGGTGTCGACCGTGCTGTCGAGGTAGCCTATGGATCGGTAGTAGGTCGATAGTCGCTGGATATCCGCGGCGACGGTGATCCGGTCGAGACGGAAAGGGACTTCACCCCAGTTGCTGTTCAGGTTGTTCATCCACATCCAGACCTTGAAGCCCGGGATGCTGAACAGTTCGCGGTTGGCTTGGGTGCGTACGAGCAAGAGCAGGGCGTCATCCCGTACGGTTTCGTTTCCTGAGAAACGGACTCTGCTCACCACCATCGACTCCTGGGCGACCGCGGGGACCCAGGAGCCAAGAAGGAAAAGACCGATCAGCCAGAAACGGTCAAACGTCGTCATAGTCGAAGCCTTCTTCATCCTCACCGTGGAAGAAGTCTTCTTTCATGATGTAGTCGGGCCAGATTTCTTCGATGCTTTCGTAGGGGGTGTCGTCTTCCTCGTCGAGTTCATACAGGTTGTCGATCACCTGCTGGGGGCATCCGTTGCGCTCCGACCATTCGATCAGTTCGTTGCGCGTGGCTGGCCAGGGTGCGTCTTCAAGGGTGGCGGCTAGTTCAACGGTCCAAATCATGGGGTCTCCGTTCAATTCGTTCTGTGATTAATATTGTGCCTAACGAAGGTCTCTGGAAATAAATTTTCAGGGTTTCGTTATCTTGCTCGGATAATGCGCTAAAGGCGCGCAAATATACAAGAAAAAACTTCATTATGGCTTTAGGTGCTATTGAATGGGTCGTGATCATCCTGATCGTGCTCCTGTTGTTCGGTGCTAAGAAAATCCCTGAATTGGCTCGTGGAATCGGCCAAGGCATCAATGAATTCCGCAAAGCGTCGTCTGAAATCCGCAGGGAGATCGAAAAAGGCGCGGAAGATGTGAAGGAAGTCCCCCGGAAAAAAGACGACGCGACCTTACAGTGAGTCTGAACACGCAGCGATTGCCTGAGCGCGTGTCTTCTTATTTCCGCGAAATCCAGGCCCGAAACCCGGAGATCAACGCGTTCATCGGAACCGATGAGGCGCAAGCCCTCGCAGACGCCGAACGCATCCAGGCCAAGATGGATGCCGGCACGGCCGGACCCTTGGCCGGTATGGTCATGGGCATCAAGGATGTGATC
>CAYVRS010000188.1:0-2587 GCA_964454075.1 uncultured Chitinophagales bacterium | reverse complement strand
CCGGCATCGGCACCGTGCCGTCGGTGGTGTAGTGGATCACCGCTCCGGGTTCGGCCGTCAGCTCGAGCGACACGCTGGTCTGGTACATCCCCCCTTCCTTCGAGAACACGGGCGGAGCCGTGAGCCCCGGGTACGAGGTCGTGGTGTTGGCTGAACCTGGCGTGGCTTGAGCAAAATAGCCGAATCCGGTGGCGGTGCGGCCGTATGAGATGCCCGTGTACTGCGGCATGCCCGGAAACAGATCGACGCGGGTGCCGTTCGGGGCGGTCAGCATGATGGCCTCACCGCCGACCGACAGGCTGAACCCGGTGTGCAGCGGACGCGACGGATCTCTCCGGTCTTTGCCCGACGCGAACACGATCAGGTACCCGCCGGCAGGGAGGGTGACATCAGGAAACACCCATTTGAACGGAGACTGGGTGTTGTCGGTGAGTCCGAACCCGGCCAAGGAGACGGCCGATGCCGTGGGGTTGTGAAGCTCGATCCAATCGGGGAACTCAAGATCGTCGTCTGACACCGTGTTCAGATTCGATGACTGGGCCTCGTTGATCACCTGGGCACGGCTGGTCGTGACTCCGAGCCCCATCAACCACAAAAATATTACGAACCAAAGTCTAGCGTCCAGCGTCTGGCGTTCTGCGTGCACGTTCCTATTTCCTCTTGTAAAACTTCATCCACTGGGGCTCGCCGCTGCCCTCTTCGGTGGTGGTGAAGAAGCCGGAGCGGCTCAACGTGAAGGCGACGGCCTCGCCTTGGGGCTCGGATTTGTACGGCACCTTCGCCGCGGTGCGGAAGAGGGTCGCCGAGAGGGGTTCGTCGCCCTGGCGGGACCAGTAAAAGACATCGTCGTAGGTTTTGAGCAGTACCTCGGTGCCGTCGGGGGACACATCGCCGGCCACCACGCTCGTCATCGGAAGCACACCGGGAATGCGCTCCAATGTCACAATTTGTGAATCATCCTGGGGGTAGGCATAGCGGTAGACCCGCACCGAGGATTCACGTTTTGTGACAATGTACCAATCGCGCGTGATGGGGTCTATGAGCAGCGTTTCGGCGTCGCGGGCGCCGTCCGGGTACGTCATCCGATAAATGGCCGATGGCGTAACCGCTTGGGTGCCATATGATTGAGGCTCCTCGAAGGCGATCACCGAGACCTCGGAACGCATGCCCTGGTTGTCTCCGATGTTGGCCACATAGATCGTGTTCTGGTATCGGGCGATGTCCTCGAAATCACGATTTGTGACATTTCTCAGGGTAATCACAGATTGTGAACTTCCGGTGGAATCGATGAGGATCACTTCCGCCTCGGAGCCGGAATCGTTGTGGGTCCAGAACGAGCCAGGGAAGCGGAGGGAGGCCACGAGTCCGGAGGCTTCGCTCATGTCGGCGCCGCGGAGGCGGCCGGTGTTGATGGCGGACGTGAACGGGGATGCGGCCGTAGGCGGCGTTTCCGGCGCGGTGCAGGAAGACAGGAGGAGGAACAGGAGGTAGATGCGCATTCGGACAAGTTATCAGTTTTCGGTTCACAGTTTACGGTTGAAGACTCCCCACTGAAAACAGACAACTGAAAACCGTAAACTGACAACTGAAAACCGACAACTGACAACTGAACACTTCCCTATGCTTATCTCCACCACCCACACTGTTCCCGGCCGGGAGATCGTCGAGGTCCTCGGCATCGCGCGCGGAAGCACCGTACGCACCCGCAACATCGGCTACGACATCCTGGCCGCCCTGAAGAACATCGTCGGCGGCGAGATCGAGGAATACACCAAGCTCCAGGCGCAGGCGCGCGAGCAGGCGCTTCAGCGGATGCTGGCGGACGCCAAACGGATGGGTGCCGACGCGGTGGTCGGGGTCACCTTCACCACGGCGATGATCATGCAGGGCGCGGCCGAGATCATGGTGTACGGCACGGCCGTGAAGACACGCTGAGGCGGCCATGACACTGGGACATTTCATCCTCTACGCCTTCGTGGCGGCGATCATCGCCCTGGCCATCCGGCGATACCGGATTTCGAAGGAGGAGGATTTTGGGGGAAGGGAGGATTAGGGAAGTAGGAAGTAGGAAGTAGGAAGCAGGAAGAGATTACTTCGAGACCTACTTCGGAACAACGACAAACCGTCTGGAGGCCTTTAGCTCCCCACGGCGGATGCGTCCCGCTTGGCGGATGCTTTCGAGGAGTTTCAAGAATTGCTTTGGGGAAATGGTTGAAGAGACGTCAGCTTCGCAGGGTTAATACTATGCTCTATGAGTTAAGCAAATCCGTGTTTGACTATATTCTGAGGTGAGCCCAGACATCCGCATTTTCAATCAAATTTTCTCTGATACCACAAACTCTTACAAGTTTCTGTGGTTCTTGGCCATCCTCGACCATTTGAAAGATCATCCTGACGCGCGGAAAATGGCCTTCGAGGATCTCACCGTGAGAATGGTACAGCGCGCCTGGTATCCCATGAACACGTACCATTTGTCATTCGGGAGCCAGGATTCTATCCGCAAAGTCATTGTCAATCTTGTGTTGACAATGGATGACTCTCCGAACAGTGCTCCATTCTTTGATGACTCTCAAAAGAAATCTATTCA
>CAYVRS010000187.1:0-2599 GCA_964454075.1 uncultured Chitinophagales bacterium | reverse complement strand
TCCCAAGCCCGAAGACGGCCTGCGGTTCGTTTACTCCGAGAAAGAGCTGGGTCTGCGTTATGAGGCGAGCGTGCCCTCCGGCGAGCCGGTGGTCATGGTAGACGCCATCAACCACGCCATGGCCGAAGAGATGGAGCGCGACGCCAAAGTGATCGTGTTCGGCGAGGATGTGGCCGGCGACAAAGGCGGCGTGTTCACGGCGACCCGCGGACTCACTGACAAGTTCGGATGGGACCGCTGCTACAACACGCCCATCGCGGAAGCGTCGATCGTCGGCACCGCGTGCGGCTTGTCGGTGCAAGGCTTCAAACCCGTCATCGAAATCCAGTTCGGCGATTACATCTGGCCGGCGATGCAGCAGCTCCGCAACCAGGTCCCGACACTGCGCTACCGCTCGCACAACCAGTTCGGCTGTCCGATGGTGATCCGCGTGCCGATCGGCGGGTACATCCATGGCGGATTGTGCCATTCGCAGAACATCGAGACCTTCTTCTCCCACATTCCCGGCTACAAGATCGTGATGCCGAGCAACGCGGCCGACGCCAAAGGCCTGCTCAAAACCGCCATCCGCAGCGATGATCCGGTGATGTTCCTCGAGCATAAGTCCTTGTATCGTCAAGGCTTCGCGAAATCGCCCGAGCCCGATGCCGATTACCTTGTGGAAATCGGCAAGGCGAAGGTGGTCCGTGAAGGCGACCGCGCCACCATTGTCACCTACGGCGCCCTCGTTCAAAAAGCCCTCGTCGCCGCCAAAGAATGGGGGAAAGAAGGTGTCGAGATCGAAGTGATCGATCTGCGCACGATCTACCCGTTGGACATGGACACGGTTCTGACGTCCGTCAAGAAGACCGGCCGTGTGCTGTGTCTGTATGAAGATGTCGAATTCCTCGGTCTGGGTGCGGAAATCGCAGCACAAATCGCAGACAAAGGCTTTGAATGGCTGGATGCTCCGGTAAAGCGGGTCGCCGGTAAATACTCGTACATCCCGTTTGCCGCGCCGATGGAAGAGTTTGTCCTGCCGAATGATGAGAAAATCCGCACAGCGATCACAGAATTAATCCGCTACTGACATGACTACAGAATACCGGATCGAAAAAGATTCGATGGGGGAGATCCAAGTCCCCAAGAACGCCTATTACAAAGCCCAGACCCAACGCGCCGTTGAGAATTTCCCGATCAGCGGCATTCCGTTCGGCCGCTCGTTCATCAAAGCCCTCGGCTATGTGAAGCAAGCCGCCGCCATCGTGAACAGAGACCTTGGTTTGCTGGATGCGGCCATCGCCGATGCCATCGTCGCCTCGTCGCAAGAAGTGATCGACGGCAAGCTCGACGCTCATTTCCCGATCGATATTTTCCAAACGGGTTCGGGCACGTCCACGAACATGAACGCGAACGAAGTGATCGCGTCGCGTGCCACTGAACTGACCGGATTGAAGGTGCATCCGAACGACCATGTGAACTTCGGTCAGAGCTCGAACGACGCCATTCCGACCGCCATCCGCATCGCGGCGGCGGTGGAAGCGCGTGGCACGCTCATTCCGGCATTGAACCACTTGCATGCGGCGATCGTCGCGAAGGGAACGGAGTACCAAGACGTCGTGAAGACCGGGCGCACCCACTTGATGGATGCGATGCCGGTGACGTTCGGACAAGTGTTCGGTGGCTATGCGCGTCAGGTGGAACTTGGCATCGCGCGGATCGAATCGACCTTGCCCCGCATCCAGGAACTGCCGCAGGGCGGAACAGCGGTGGGAACGGGCATCAACACGCATCCGGAATTCGGAGCGCGTTTCGCGGCGAAAGTGGCCGACCTGACCGGCGTTCCGTTCACCGAAGCGCGGGATCATTTCGAGGCTCAGGCCACAGTCGACGCGCCGGTGGAGATGAGCGGACAGCTCAAAACCCTGGCCGTGAGCCTTCTGAAAATCGTGAACGATCTTCGCTGGATGAATTCGGGTCCGAACAGCGGCATCGGGGAAATCCAGCTTCACGCGTTGCAGCCTGGATCGTCGATCATGCCCGGGAAGGTGAATCCGGTGGCGGAAGAGTCGATGGCGATGGTCTGCGCGCAGGTGATGGGCAACGACGCCACGATCACGATCGGTGGCGCATCCGGTAACTTCGAACTGAACGTGATGCTGCCGGTGGTGGCGCACAACTTGCTCGAATCCATCCGCATCCTTGCTTCGGCATCACGCAATCTGGCGGACATCTCCGTGTCGCTCATCCATGTGAATGAGGCGTCCATCCGCGCGAAAATCGACAAGAATCCGATTCTTGTGACGGCGCTGAATCCGCTGATCGGCTACGATCTGGCCGCGAAGATCGCGAAGAAAGCCTTCGCCGAAGACCGCGCGCTGATCGATGTGGCCTTGGAGATGACCGAGATCAGTCGTGAGGAACTGGCGCACGCGCTGGATCCGAAGGCGATGACGAAGGGCGGGTTTACGGAATAGACGTGGGACGTGAGACGATGGACGTGGGACGAAAAATCGAACCGCGTTCATCGGCCATTACAGAGTTTTGCTATAGTTTTTGATTCCGGCTTCTGAACCGGTCGATGTCGGATTGGGGCATGGCCCTTCCTACTTCAACATGT
>CAYVRS010000186.1:0-2603 GCA_964454075.1 uncultured Chitinophagales bacterium | reverse complement strand
TGATCGCCGTGAACTCCTCGATGCCGTACATGCCGAGGTTGGAGATCGTGAAGGTGCTTCCCTCCCAATCTTTCGGTTCGAGCTTGCGGTCGCGTGCGCGTTTGGCGAGGTCTTTGGTTTCAGCGGAGATCTGTGCCAACCCTTTCAGGTCGGTATTCCGGATCACCGGAGTCACCAGACCGTCTTCGATGGCCACAGCCACGGCCACATGAACGGAGCCGTATTCGCGGATGATGTCGCCCAACCAGGACGAGTTGACCGCCGGATGCTTGCGCAGCGCCAAGGCGGACGCTTTCACCACGAGGTCGTTGAAGCTGATCTTCACATCGCCGGAGGCGTTCAGCGCCTCGCGCGTGGCGACGGCGTTCTTCATGTCGATGTCGATCGTCTCATAGAAATGCGGATTCGTGAACATCGACTCGGCCAACCGCTTGGCGATGGTCTTGCGCATCTGCGAGATGCGGGTGTCGCGATCTTCCGCGGTCGGGGCGGTCGCGAGGACCGGGGTTGAAGGGGTCGACACTTTCGAATCATCCGGGCGGAAGCCTTCCGCCCCTACCGCATCCAAATCTTTCTTCACGACACGTCCGTTCGGACCGGTGCCTTGCACTTTGCTCAAATCGACACCGCTGGCCGCGGCGATCGATTTGGCCAAGGGCGAGGCTTTGACGCGGGAATCCTGAGGGTCGATGCGATCGCCCCCTACACTTTTAATATTGCCGACGATCGGATCGACGAATTCTTTCATCGCGTCGGGGTTGTTGTCGGGGCGGATGGCATCCGCCCCTTTGGCAGGAGCCGGAGTGCCGCCTAGAAGCGCGGAGATGTCCTCACCCGGTTTGCCGATGATGGCCATCAGGCCGCCCAGAGGCACGGCCTCGCCTTCTTTGGCGATGATCTTAAGGATGGTGCCGCCATCGAACACTTCCACATCCATGGTCGCCTTGTCGGTTTCCACTTCCGCGATGATGTCGCCGGTTTTGACCACATCCCCTTCTTTGACGTTCCATTTGGCGATCACCCCTTCAGACATGGTGTCGCTAAGTTTCGGCATGTCGATTACAATAGCCATGAGATTTACCGGTAGGTTACAGCGTTTACAGCGTCAATGACTTGTTTGGGTCCGGGCAACCAGAGGTCGAACAGGTTGCGCGCGAACGGAGCCGGCGTGTCCGGCAGTGTCACACGTTGCACGGGCGAGTCGAGGTAGTCGAACGCGTCGCGCTGGATCTGGAATCCGATTTCAGCGGCGGTACCGGCGAATGGATGCGCTTCGTCGACGATCACGCAACGGTTGGTCTTTTTGACCGATTCGATGATGAGCGGCAGATCCATCGGCTTGATGGTGCGCGGGTCGATGATTTCCGCCTCGATGCCGTTCTTGGCCAATTCGGCGGCGGCTTTCACAGCCACATGGTACATCTTTCCATGGGCCACGATGGTGACGTCCTTGCCCTCGCGTTTGATCTTCCCTTTTCCGATGGGAATCACATACTCTTCGGTAGGGACTTCGCCTTTAAGGCCGTACATCTGCTCCGATTCCAGGAAAATGACCGGGTTGTCGTCGCGGATGGCGCTTTTGAGCAAGCCCTTGGCATCATAAGGCTCCGAAGTGTAAATGACTTTCAATCCGGGGAAATGCGAATACATGGTCTCGAATGACACGCTGTGCGTGGCGCCGAGCTGTCCGGCGGAGGCGTTCGGTCCGCGGAAGACGATCGGAATAGACACCTGGCCACCGCTCATGTAGCGGATTTTGGCGGCGTTGTTCAGGATCTGGTCCACTCCCACCAAGGCGAAGTTGAATGTCATGAACTCGACGACGGGACGAAGTCCGTTCATGGCCGAACCCACACCGATACCGGCGAAACCGAGCTCGGAGATCGGGGTGTCGATCACACGCTTTGCGCCGAATTCGGCGAGCATGCCTTGGGTAACTTTGTAGGCACCGTCGTACTCGGCCACTTCCTCGCCCATGATGTACACACGCTGATCCCGGCGCATTTCTTCGCTCAGGGCGTCTCTTAGGGCATCTCTGAATTGAATTTCAGGCATTGTCGGTCAATTAACGGTGAAAGGGGTAATCGTTTTCCACAAAGACGTGGTCGTAAAGCTCGGATGGATCAGGCAGAGGCGACGCATCCGCGAAATCGACGGCTTCGAGCACTTCTTTCTCGACCTCGTCCATGATGGTCTGAACGGCGTCCTCGGAAGCGATTTTCTTCTTGAGGATGTAGGTCTTGAGCCGCTCGATGGGATCCGTGTCGCGGAAGGCGTCCATCTCCTCTTTGGTGCGGTAGTTGCCCGGATCGCTCATGGAGTGACCGCGGTAGCGGTAGGTTCTCAATTCCACGAAATACGGAATGGAGTTGTCGCGCACATCTTTGGCGATCTCCTGGAAGGCGTCGATCACCGAGAACAGGTCCATGCCGTTCACGATGCGATGCTTCATGTCATAGGCCAACGCACGCTTCCAGATCTCGGTCGCGGTGTGACGCGCCACGGCGGTACCCATCGAGTATCCGTTGTTTTCCACCACGAAAATCACGGGCAGCTTCCAGAGCTGAGCCAGGTTGAACGCCTCGTGGAGGGCGCCTTGGTCT
>CAYVRS010000185.1:0-2633 GCA_964454075.1 uncultured Chitinophagales bacterium | reverse complement strand
CCTCGGCTGACTGGAACGGGGTGATGCGCTCGTTAACGCGCATCCGGTACGCGGCCAGATCGATGAACATCGCGTTGAACAGCACGGCACGAAGCCCGGTTTCTGCGCCGACGGTCGATTCGGGGTTCAGCGTGGGCACGCCGCTGTTCGAGAGTTCGTTCAAGGTGGGGGCTTCCGAGCCGGTGCGGACGTTCGCGAACCAGGTCGCGCCACGGAAGGCGCGTGAGACGCCCAACGACGCGTTGGGGATGAGCAGGTCGTACGTGGATCCAGCGCTCACGCGCAACATGTCCATCCGCACGCCGCTTTCCACCAGCCAATTGCCGAGTGTCAGCGTGTGGGTGGCGTAAGGCGTCAGTCCGAACCAATTCTCTCTCTGGTCGATGGTGAGGGTGCCTCGTGAAAATCCGCCATCGCCTCCCACATTGGTGTGGCTTTGCCGATCGTCGTTTTGGAAGGCCGCATCGACTCCGACACGCAAGCGTCCGATCTGTGGCGCGTCGTAACGGAATCCGCCGGAAAAGCGGGTCAAATCCACAATATTGGCGATGAGAGGATTGGTAACCGTGCGGAAGGTGGTGTAGGCGGTGATGTCGCCCCAAGGCACGTCAACCCGTGTTCCGCCTTGCATATGGAAGAAGGATTTCCCGGCACTCCGGTCTTGCTGAAGCGGAAACACAGAGGTGGGGTTGGATGCCGCTGTGGCCGCATCCAACGGACCCGGATTGTCTGCCCACGGGACGAACGCGCCATGTAGGATGGCACGGGTCGGCCCCCAACGCGACACCATGCCGAACCGGTAGGCGGATTGCTGACTGTGCCTGCGGAATCCGTCTGTGGTGTGGAAGGAGGCGTACCCGTTGTGGTCGGCATCCCCGCCGGTCAAATGAACCGTACGAGCATCGTTTGCGCTGATGCCCAGTTGCGCGACTGTGGCCTTTTCGTCGAGTTTTGTGGACAACAGCAGCGTCCCACCGCTTCCCGATCCCCATTGGATGGCTGTCGGACCGCGGATGAGCTCCGCGCTGGTGATGGACTGCGGATCGATGACTTCCAGAATGGTCTGTCCGTCGGGCGCGGTGAGCGGAATTCCATCCAGAATGACGGTGATGCCACGGACTCCGAACGGCGAACGCCATCCCATGCCGCGGATCTGGATGCGCTCGCCCAAGGCCAGGGTTTCTCGGTTCTGAATCTGCAGTCCGGGGAAGGTCTGAAGCAGGCGGTCGAGGCCTTGAACGGGTTGGGAGAGTCGCTGGGCGTCGGTCCGCTCGGTGCGGAAGACCGCATAGGGCGCGGTCTGTTCGCTGTATCCGGCGCGAGTGGCGTCCAAGACCACATCGGGAAGGATGCGAAGCGTGTCGGCAGGGGGTTGGATCAATAAAAGCAGGAGCGAGGTGAGGATCACCATCCGCCGGAGGCGCCTCCGCCGACGGATCCGAAGCCGCCACCACCGCCGAAGCCTCCGAACCCACCGCCTCCTCCAAATCCACCACCGCCACGGTTGCTGAGCATGCTGGCCAATCCGTGCATGATGATCACACCGTTGCCGCCAAAATGGTGGCTGCGACGGCGACGCGAGGACGTGGCCAATTGGAACACGATGTAGATGATCATGAGGACCAGGAACCCGAGGTTCTTGAAGTCATCGGGATTTCCGGAGGGGGCGCGTTGCGCCACGGCATCGAACTCACCCGCGGCGAGGCGCATCACGGCGTCGGTGCCTGCGGTGAGTGCTCCGGCGATGTCACCGCTCCGGAAACCGGGACGCAGGATGTCGCTGATGATGCGTCCGGCGAGGATGTCGGGAAGCACGGCTTCCAGGCCGTAGCCCACTTCGATGCGCATCTGGCGGTCGTCGCGAGAGATGAGGAAGAGGACGCCGTTTTTGCGGTCGCCTTCCCACATTTTCCAGTCATTGAACATCTTCGAGGCGAACGATTCGATGTCGATGCCTTGCAGGTTTTCGATGGTGGTGACCACGATGACATTGCTGGTCGAATCGCGGTAAGCGCGGAGGCGCTGCTCCAGGGCCTGGCGCTCGGAACCGGAGAGCATCCCCGCGTAGTCGTTGACCATGCCGTCGGGTCGGGCAGGGAAGTCTTGCGCTCTTACTTCCATCCCACAACAAACCACCAACAACCCAACCACAAACAATAGCTTAGCGCGAAATCTCATTGCTTACCTCGTTGGTGTCGGTGTCCGCGTTGTAAGGGAATTCGGCTTTGAGTTTGTCTCCGATGGCTGCGACGGTACGGATGAGTCCTTCGGCATACTCGCCTTTCTTGAAATGGGCGAGCATTTGGTCGAGTTCCGTTTTCCAGTAGTCGGCATCGACCTTGGCGTGGATGCCCTCATCACCGAAGATGGCGGCTTTGCGGTCCTCAACAGCCACATAGACGATCACGGCGTTGCGGAGCGCAGTCTTGTGAAGATTCAGCTTGGCGAATTTCTCTTTCGCACGGTCGAGCGCGTCGCCTTTGCAGAAGCGTTCCAGATGCACTTTCACCTCGCCGGAGGTGTTGAGCTCCGCCAGCCGGATGGCGTCGACCACCCGGGCTTGCTGTTCGGCGGAAAGGACGTCTTCGACGGTCATCAGAAGTTGACGGTTGGAGCCTGTTCCGAACCGGCGG
>CAYVRS010000184.1:0-2648 GCA_964454075.1 uncultured Chitinophagales bacterium | reverse complement strand
CCAGGCACCCGTTATGATGCGATCGTGGTCGGCTCCGGAATCTCCGGTGGCTGGGGCGCCAAAGAACTGACTGAAAGAGGCCTCACCGTGCTCCTGCTGGAGCGGGGACGCAACATCGAGCATGTCAAAGACTATGTGAACGAAGGCAAGGGACTGTGGGAATTCCCGCATCGCAACCGTCCCACACGCCAGATGATCGAAGACTATCCGGTGCTCAAGCGCGATTATCCGCTCAATGAGGAAACCGCCGGGATGTGGGCCAGCGACAAAGACTCGCCCTACACCGAAGTGAAGCGCTTCGACTGGTTCCGCGGCTACCACATGGGTGGACGCTCGCTGCTTTGGGGACGCCAATCGTACCGCTTCAACCGCGACGATTTCGAGGCCAATGCACGCGAAGGCATCGCCATCGATTGGCCCATCCGGTACGGCGACATCGCGCCTTGGTACGATTACGTGGAAGGATTCGCCGGCATCAGCGGCAACCTCGATGGTCTTGATGTGCTGCCTGATGGCAACTTCCTGCCGGCGGTCGAGCTCAATGTCGTGGAAAAAGACGTCGCCGCCCGCATCAAGGCCCATTTCAAAGGGTCACGGCATCTGATCAACGGGCGATGCGCCAACATCACCCAACCCAAGCCGGAACAGAACCGCACGAATTGCCAATACCGGAACCAATGTTGGCGCGGATGCAGCTACGGCGCGTATTTCAGCACGCAATCGTCGACCTTGCCTGCGGCGATGGCCACGGGTCGGCTCACCGTCCGGCCGTTCTCCATCGTCACCAAATTGATCTACGACAAAGACGCCAAGCGCGCCAAAGGCGTGGAAGTGCTGGATGCGGAGACGAACCAGACCTATGAGTATTTGTCCGACATCGTCTTCCTGAACGCGTCCGCCTTCAACTCGACCTGGGTACTGATGAATTCAGCGACCGATGTCTGGCCCGCGGGACTCGGTAGTGCCAGCGGCGAACTCGGTCATAACGTGATGGACCACCACTTCCGATGTGGCGCAGGTGGAC
Source organism: uncultured Chitinophagales bacterium (assembly GCA_964454075.1). Classification (GTDB taxonomy): domain Bacteria; phylum Bacteroidota; class Rhodothermia; order Balneolales; family HLUCCA01; genus CAMTWZ01. Next base: position 1,624 of record CAYVRS010000184.1, on the reverse strand, counting down.
GCATCGAAGGCTACGAAGACAAGTACGAATTCGGTCGACGTCCGTCCGGTTTCTACGTGCCGCGCTTCCGGAATTGGGGCAACGACAAACGCGATTACGTTCGCGGATTCGGCTACCAAGGCGGAGCCAGCCGTCAGCGGTGGGAACGGAATGTGGCGGAACTCGGCATCGGGGCGGCCATGAAAGACGCCCTCAGCGAACCCGGCGGATGGACCATCGGGATGACCGCCTTCGGCGAGATGTTGCCCTACCACGAAAACCGGATCTTCCTCGACCCTGAGAAAAAGGACAAATGGGGATTGCCCGTGCTGGCGATGGAGGTCGAGACCAAGGAAAACGAAGCGAAGATGCGCCGCGACATGATCCAAGATGCGGTCGACATCTTCGAAGCCGCCGGTGTGAAGGATGTCTACCGTTGGGACAGCGGCTATGCGCCCGGCCAAGGCATCCACGAAATGGGAACCGCGCGGATGGGCCACGATCCCAAAACCTCCGTCCTGAACAAGCACAACCAAGTCTGGGACGCGCCCAACGTGTTCGTGACCGACGGCGCCTGCATGACCTCCGGTTCGTGCGTGAATCCATCCCTCACCTACATGGCTCTCACCGCACGGGCGGCCGAGCATGCCGTGTCCGAACTCAAGAAAGGAAACCTCTGACATGGACCGCCGCGACCTTCTCAAACTCATCGCATTGGCCACAGGCGGCGCCATGGTGGGCGGCGAGCTGTTGCTCAGCGCATGCTCCCGGAGCCCCTATGAGCGTGTCGGCCGATTCAGTGCCCAGGATGTGGCCCTGCTCGACGACATCGCCGAGACCATTCTTCCAAGAACCTCCACACCGGGTGCGAAAGACGCCGGCGTGGGTCCTTTCATGGCGATGATGGTGGAAGATGTGTACTTCCAGCACGACCAAGAGGTCTTCGAAACCGGACTCGCCGAGCTGAAAACCACCTATCGTTTCGCCGAGCTTGATGCGGAAGCTCGAACCACGCTCCTCAACGAGCTTGACGAAGAAGCCCGGCGCTTCGTGCGGGTCGGCGCCCAGCCCGCCCACTACTTCACGATGATGAAGCAACTGGCGCTGCTGGGCTTCTTCACGTCGGAAGTCGGCATGACCCAGGTGCTCCGCTACCTCCCGGTTCCCGGCAAATACGACGGAAACTTTCCCTATGCCCCGGGCGACCGGGCCTGGGCGCTGTAGAGACGCATGATCATGCGTCTCTACATGCGCCCATAAATCCATCCGTACAGACGCATGATCATGCGTCTCATCAACATCACACAACCCATGCAACGACGCACCTTCCTACAGCTCTCCTCTCTCGCCACCGCCGGACTCCTCACCGGCTGCGCCACCTCCCCGACACCGGCCAAGGCCCGCTTCGGCCTGCAATTGTATTCGCTGCGGGATGTGATCTTCGCGGATCCCAAAGCCGTGCTCAAGCAGGTGGCCGAGTTCGGCTACACCCAGATCGAAAGCTATGAGGGCGACCTGGGAATCTACTGGGGGATGAAAAACACCGACTTCAAAACCTATATGGATGATCTGGGGATGGAGCTCGTGGCCAGCGGACGCTGCCCGAGCCGAAATCCACACCCGCATCCACCATGCCGGTGTTCAC
>CAYVRS010000183.1:0-2660 GCA_964454075.1 uncultured Chitinophagales bacterium | reverse complement strand
CCTTAAGACTCTCTAACGTTTCTCAGAAATACTCGATGTCGACAACGATCCGGCCCTGGTAGATGGGCTGGTTCTCGATACGGTTCTGCTGCTGTCCGAGCAGATACAGGAAGCCCGTGACGCGGCTGGGCGAACCGGGGAGGTTCTCGGCCAGACGGGGCAGTCGGTTCAAATAAAAATAAGCACTTCCATCGGGACGGAAGGGCGAGGAGATCTGGCGCGCCAAGGTCGGATCGGCGGGACACCCGTCTCCGTCGTTGATATAACGGGTTTCGAAGTTGACCGGTCGGGGGCGTCCGCGCAACTGACTGATGTCTTGGACGCCGACCGTGATGATGACATTGATATTCTCAGGTGCGCCGATCTGGATACACCCTCCTCGTTCAACGCCGACCACACGGTTCTGCGCATCGAGGATCTGCCGCTGACCCGCATCCCCTTCGGAATCTTCCTTGAATTCAAAGGGCTCCGCTTCCACTCGAACCCCGTCCCGTTTCAATGCGAGATTGAATCGGACGAATTGGGCATGGACATCCGCATGGATGAACATCATGAAAAAAAACAAGATGGATCCAAGGTTAATCGTAGGACGCATAATTCACGACGATCTGGATCTGTCCATTGTACAATCCGCTTGACGCGTTCTGCGGAACCGGGCCCAGGCTTCCATACAGGTAGACGATGGCGCTGGCCGTGTTGGGTTGCGTCATGCCGCCATGGGCCGGGGTCGGCGGAGGCGGTGGCGGAGTGCTCCCGTCGGCTCGGCGACGCATCGGAAAGGTGGCCGAGCTGAACCCGAGCTGCGCACCGACCGCCGGCTGCACTTCCCGGGCATTGCCCATCATTTGGATGGAATACGGATCGATGGCCGCCAGCGGCGTCGAGAGATTCCAATACGCCCAACCGAGTTGAAAGGGCACGGTGGGCACAGGTCCGGACCCGGTATGACCGACCAGCTCCAGTCCGTTGGGCGGCGCGGTCACTTCGACGGTGACGTCCAGATGCTCGGCGGCTTGGATCAGAATCGGCACCACGAATTGGCCGTTCTGCTGCAGGCTGATGGTGATGATCTGGGAACCCGGGAAAATCGGATTCTTCACCGCGTTGAAATCCAACACCCCGTTTTCCGAACCTAGGTTGGTCAGTGTGATGCCCGCATCCCCCGCGCTCAACCCGAAGTTGATGCGTTGCGCGTGGCCGGCCACGGTCGACAAAAGCAATACCCAGCTCAGAACGAGAAGCTTCCTCATCAGATGTACTCCACGTCCATGGTGAACTCTCCTTCGTAGTCGCCGTCGGTAATCCCTTGCAGGGAAAGCCGTCCGCCGAGCCAGAAATGGTACTCGCCTTGCTCGTTCAAGCGGAATTGCGGACTGCTTTCCAAGACATAGGTCGAATTGCGTTGCTCGTCGGTCGGGTGCGAGCTCATCAGATACTGCACCGTCACGGTGGTGTTGTCGGTGGTGTTCCGCAAGACCACGGTGCGTGTGAAGGTCAGCCGGAACAGGGCTCCGGGCTGGCCCTTGGCCACGATATGACCCGGACCGGCATCGCCGGTCGAGGCATCGCGGATCGGATCGACCGAAATCTCGGTGTCGTCTTCGTTGAGCTGGATGAAGTTCACATCACTCAACGTCTCGAAGCTGAGTTGCTGGGTGGAGCGGGCGGGAATGACCTTGCCGGTGACAGCGATCTCGGCGGATCCGGGTCCGTTGAGCTGGGCCTGGGCCGCGAACGGCATCCCTAAAATCAGGAGAATAAGCAGCGTTCTCATTTCAGGAGGGTCAGTTTGCGGGTGATCACGTCCGACCCGCTCGACAAGCGGTACAGATACACGCCGCTGGACAGATCCGCGGCGTTCCAATCGATTTGGTGCGAACCGGCGGCGTAATCGCCCTCGGCCAGGGTGGCGATATGCCGACCCAACATGTCGAACAGGTCGATGCGCACACGCTGCGATTCCGGCAGATGGAACCGGATCGTGGTGCTCGGATTGAACGGATTCGGATAATTCTGATCAAGGGCGACCGTGCGGGGCAGATACTGGTCGAGCGCCTGGTTCGACACCATCAGACTGAATCGGGTCTGCCGCGTGTACGTCGTTTCCGAGAGTTTGGCACGGTTATCGGATCCCAAGACTGGCGAAGCCGGCAAGGCAAGCGGGTCGTTCGTGTCCGTTTTCGCGGCGAAGGACCGCGGCGTCTCATACTCGAAGGTGACGGATCCGGAATCGGACAGCACCGTGGTGGTGCGGGTCTCATGATCCATCAGAAGCACATGCAGGTCCTCGGGCCAAGCGGCGGGACGCGTCCAGCTCAATGTGAATTCACCGGCCACGGGCGACAAGTCGCGCACCGCGCCGATTTCGAGATCCAAGGTCTGCGTGCCGTCGAAACGCGAAGGCATGTGGTTGATCTGCATCGGAGCCGCATCCGCAGAAGGCGCGCGGGTGTGCAGGGTGACCCAGCTGTTGTCCGGACTGCTCAGGCGGAAGGCGTCGTGGTCGTCCAGGCCGAGGCGGCCGGACTCGGAGAACTGCAACCAGGTCTGGGCGCGGCGCCCGTCCGCATCCAAGGTGAAGGCAAGAACCGCTGCGTCATGGTCGTTGGCTCCTTCTTCTTTTCCGCGGAAGGTACCCGCTTGGAGGGACTTGGCTGCGG
>CAYVRS010000182.1:855-2711 GCA_964454075.1 uncultured Chitinophagales bacterium | reverse complement strand
CAATGGATGAGAAGAAGTGGAAGGATATTACTGGTTCTTCTACTGCTGTTCTCTATAGAATGTATTATCAATTAATGTATCTGTTTGAGAATGCGCCACGACTGAATTTTCCGATTACAGTCATTGTAAATGGTGATGGTAGTCAAAGTCATAAAGAAGAGTTTATGAAGGTTTATCAGAAGTTTCAAAGATGTCCTCCTGGTATTAACTTCAGTATGACTGGACTGATTGACCGTGCTGGAACTCTTGAAGGTGCTCATTGTGTCAGCGCATCGAGCACTTCGGAACGTTGCACCAACACCGCGGGATCTTCGACATGCTGATGGTCGTTGGGTTTGCGTCCGGTCGGAGGGAAGAAGCCGAGTCCGGAAACCCCCATCTCCTCAAGGTCGGCGCGCAAGGCCAAGGCCTCATCCTCGTCAGCGGTCAGAATCAGCAGCGGCGTGGAGACCGCCGCCAATGGAGCCACTGCGATGGGCAGCATCGAACCGACAGCCTGCTCCAGCCGCACGATGCTGCGTCGGGTAAGGATGTCGATGATCCGATCATAGGGAATCGAAGCGCGGACCGCCGCCAGGATCGTCTCTAAAGCCATAGCATGCGATAGAGGTAGCGTTCCGCCCAGAGGTGGAGCAGAAAGAGAGCGAACGCGGGCGTAAGGAACATCCAATACAGGTCCAGACGGTCCACAAAGACCTGTTCTTCGACATCGGAGCGTTCCAAAGCATTGATTTCATTGTAGATGGCGCGCAGCGCATTGGTGTCGCGGGCTCGGAAATACTTGCCACCGGTCTTTTCCGCGATGGCGGTGAGCATGGGTTCGTCAATGTCGACTTGGATCGGATGGGGTCGTCGATGGGGTAGGGGGCCGTGCCTTCGGTGCTGGCCCCGATGGTGTACACCCGGATGCCGTATTGCGCGGCAAGGTCTGCTGCGGTCAGGGGATCGATTTCTCCCGAGTTATTCTCTCCGTCAGTGAGGATGATGATCACTTTGCTCACCGCGTTGGAGGTCTTCAATCGGTTGACCGACGTGGCGATTCCCATCCCGATGGCGGTTCCGTCTTGGATCTGGTCGAGCTTGAGGTCAGCCAAGGCCTGACGCAGCAATGTGTAATCCAAGGTCGGTGGAACCAGTGTGAAACTTTGTCGAGCGAAGACGACCAGGCCGATGCGGTCCGATTCCCGGTTGGCGATGAATTCGCTGGCCACGGTTTTAGCGGCTTCGAAACGGTTGGGACGCAAGTCTTCAGCCTTCATGGACCCCGACAAATCCAACGTGATGACGATGTCGATGCCTTCCGCCTTGCGTTCGACGGTCTGGTTCAGGGCCACCGGACGTGCCAATCCGAGAATCAGGACCACATAGGCGACGTAGGGAAGCCCGGTCAGCGCCCAACGGACGGCCTTCGCATCGTGTCCGGGAGCGCTCGAAAACAGAAGACTGCCATTGGCTTGGCGACGTTCACGCCAGAGATGCGCCCATGCCAGGAACGGAAGTGCAAGCATCAGCCACAAGCTCAAGACGGCTGTCACAATGCCTGGAAGGGCTAGTCGCTTAATTGAGTCTTCAAGCGCTACGGAACCGCCGTATTCCTTTGAGTCGCGAATCCGCCCAATCACGATGAAGCCAAGAAGGGTCGGTATAGCTAGCCACCAAGCACCGGAGGGGAGTGTCTCGCATGCTTTCCCATCCCTGTCGCGGTCTAGCCCGTACGGGTCTCTAACGCCGTTTATGTACATGTCTCTCTCCGTCGCTTCACGAACTCCATAGTCGGAACAATCCAGGTCAACTCGAGTGGGGAGGGAGTACGTAGCTATCTGTGGGCGTATGTGGTGCGAGAATTCAGTGGGGCT
>CAYVRS010000182.1:0-845 GCA_964454075.1 uncultured Chitinophagales bacterium | reverse complement strand
AGGCGTCGGCGGCCGCGGCAGTCGGAGTGAATTTCGCAAACTTCACCATATCGGCTTCCTCGAGAACAGACAGGCAAGGATTCGCCAGTTCGCTGTGCAGGCCTCGGTTCCTGAATGCGGTACGCAATTCGCCCGTCGTGCTTTCCAAGGCAGGAATGTCGTGCGCGTCTTCGATGTATCGGCGAAGGATGTCGCCAAGGTCCGAATAGTACGTCTTGATGTCGTGTTGGTGCGCCAGGTCGCGGCGTTTGAGTTCCTCAAGCTCTGTATTCAGGACATCCAACGGATTGATGAACGGCGCGCGTTCCACAACGAGGGGAGCTGCGGCGACGGGAACCGGGCGCTTTTTCCACTTCAGGTACGCATAGGCGCCGATCGCGGTGAGTAGTGCCGCGAGCAGAATCCACATCCACCAGGCTTGCGCGAAGTCGTAGATGGGCTTCAGCGGCTGAAGGTCCGCATCATCGCCCGGAACCATGCTTTTGAACGCGATGGGGACGGACGGAGACTCGAGGTAGAGCGTGTCGGCACCAACCAAGGCGAACCGTTTCGGAGTGATGAGGGTGTCTTTGGTGCCGAAAAACTGAAGGGTGACGATGAGGCTGTCGCGACCCGAGACCGCGCTTACTTTCCGCATGCCTCGGAATTCGAGGAAATCGCCCCAGTTGGTGGAGTCGGGCGCGAGGAAACCGTCGAAGACGCCGCCACGGTCGATGCTGAATCGGAGTTCGAAGGCCTCTCCGGCGCGGATGGAATCGGGAGACAGTTCCGCCGTGATGGATTGCGCCGACAACGGCGACGACAGCAGACAAATGATGAAAACCAGAGGAATCCGTTTCATTCAG
>CAYVRS010000181.1:0-2857 GCA_964454075.1 uncultured Chitinophagales bacterium | reverse complement strand
CTGTGTGCGATCGGAGTGTGGAACTGCGCAGGGTGAGGAGGACGTGGGTAGCGTGAGGTGCGTTGCGTGAGGTCAGAAGCACCAGAACGGCGGATCGGATACCATCTTCATCGTTTCGTCCGTTCCACTTTTCATCCGATCGGAACGGCGCCATTCGGCGATGCGCCTTGGCACCGGGCAAGGGTTTCGCCAAAGCGGCGATCAGTCGTTCGCGAACCATTCGTCGATCAAGCCGCGGTACGCATCCAGGACGGTACGGCCTTTGTTGGTCAAGGCGATCATCGTGAGCGGTCGGCTCCCTTCGGCCAGTTTCTTCACCACGATCCATCCCGCCTCTTGCAGCAAGCCGAGTTGGATGCTGAGGTTGCCGTCGGTCGTTTTCACGGACCGGCGGAGCGATGTGAAATCCACCTCATCGGAATGGGAGACCGAGGCCAGGATCGCCAATCGTAGCCGGTTGGAGAGGAGCTTGTCGATCTGAAGATGGGAGAAATTCTTGTACATCGAGCCTCCGGCTCAGTTCGAGACATGCCAGACCGTGCTGAGCACCATCACATGCTGAACATCACGGTCGGTGAACAACCGCTCGGCGCGGTGTTGAAGGCCGATCTCCACCCGCTGCCGGTTTTTCAGGAGCCAGCCCAAATGCACGGAGAACCGGTTCTCGCCGGAGAAGGGATTGTCGCTGAATGAAGCGAGTCCTTCGTTCTGGGTGAGCAGGTAGCGCTCGCCCGGATCGAGGCGTTCGCCTTGAAGCGGGGATCGCAGCCCGACCCGGTATCGGAAGCGGTGCGCGTTTCCTGAGGTCCGGACGCGTTCATCGAAACGGAACCGGTGCGAAAGCTGGTGGATGCCCTGGGTAGATTGATGGTTCAGTTGCAGCGTGAAGCGGTGCTCCACATCGGTCTCTGATTCCAAGGGCGTGATCTGACGGTTCAGGTAGCCGACGCCGACGCTCGTGCTCGTCGTGATGCGACGGATGCCGAAAAGGCTGCTTTCCACACGCTCTAGGACCTCGGGCGAAGTGTACGCCGCGAGCTGACCCGTCAGGCTCCAGAAATCATCCAACTTGCGGGTGTAGGTGACGGAGGGTTCCCACAACCGTTCGATCTCGGTTTGTGCCTGCAGAGGCAGGGCGATCGCGATGAAAAGAGCCAGGCAGAAAGTTCGCATGGACTCAAAGATACGAAATTCAGGAGTCGGGAATCAGAGATCCGGAATTTCAATCACACGGCGTTCGTGGAGGAGGTTTCCTCGGGCATCCGTGTTGAATTCGAACACACCCAGTTCTTGCGAGGAGGTTCCTTCCACCGTCAGTTCGAACCCGGACGGAGTTCCGATCTCAGGGGGCCAGGTGAGGTATTGCTCCTGGATGCGTCGGATGGAAAATTTGTCAAACCGTTTTCCGAGTTCGGAACGGACGGATTCGGCGACGTCGGGCGGAAGCTCGCTGAAACTGCGTTCGATTTCCGTGTCGTTGTAGGTTCCATCGGCGTCGAATTCGACGCTCCAACGGGCCCCATCCAGCCAGAATTTGATTTCGTAGCTGCGGGACTGCCCGTCGGTTTCGCGGAAATAGCGGACATCTGTGGCCTGCTGGATCCAAGGGTTGAGAAGAGCGAGTGAGGATGCGGGCAATTCCTTGGCCCGGATGACCGTCTCCACCTCCTCTTTCACGGGAGGGGCGGTCGGAAGCAGCAGAAGAAGGGAAAGTAGGACTGGGTTCATGCCTCAATTTCCCACCCCAACGTTACCAGAAGGTTACCCCAACGTTAACGAAGCGCCACGGTGGCCAGGGTGAAGTAGATCAGTAGCGTGCTGAGGTCGGCCAAGGCCAAGGTGATCGGTCCGGCCGCGATTTTCGGATCCAGCTTGAGGGCATGCAGCAGTGTCGGAATGAGCAGCCCGATGAGACAGGCCGCCGTCATGGACAGCACGATGCTCCCTCCGATGATGCCGGCGGCAAGCGGATCGCCCTGCCATAGGTAAACGATTGTGCCGACAATGGCGCCGGAGGCGCCGCCGAGGTACATGGCCGACATCCATTCCTTCCAGACGGCTTTCCGGAACCAAGCCATCGTCGGATCCTGCACATTCAGCATCTGCACGGTCACGGTCATCGACTGGATGCTCACGCTCTCACCCAATCCCAGCACCAGCGTCAGGAAAAAGGCGAGCACGAGGCTCATGGCCAGAGTGGCTTCATATACCCCCACCAGCAAGGCGGACAAGGTGCCGCTGGCGATGGTGGCCAGTAGCCATGGGAACCGATACCTGAAGGCTTTCAGAGGCGAGGCGTTCCGGATTTCGGAGAACCGGAAGCCGATGGTCTCGAAGATGTCGCCATGCCGGTCCGGTTCGTTGAGGGTGACCAGCTCGTCGGTGAAGACGTTCACATCCACCACCCCGAGCAGATGGCGGTCGTCATCGACGATCGGAATCGCCAGGAATTTGTACAGGATGAAGAAGTCGCAGGCGTCGTAGACCGTCGCGGTTTTCGGAAGCGCGACCACGTTTCGGATCATCGCTTCGGACACCAGGCTCTCCCGCGCCGCGCTCAGCAAGCGACGTGTCGGAAGCACACCCACCAAGCGCTCGCTTCCATCCACCACATAAAAATAGATGATGCGCTCGCTGACTCCGTGCCGGTAGATGTGGTCCAGCGCCTCACCGATGGTCAGCGATTCGAACAGCAAAGGGAGATCGCGGTAGGCGTGATCCAGCGCGAGGGTGTTCAGTAGATGAGAGGGCATGAACGGAAGATAGGAATTTGGAAATCGGTATATTTGGGCATGAGCACACTTGTAGTCGGTTCCGTCGCGTACGACGGCATCGAAACCCCGTTCGGAAAGAAAGA
>CAYVRS010000180.1:0-3017 GCA_964454075.1 uncultured Chitinophagales bacterium | reverse complement strand
CGAAACCCTCAGCCGGGGCATCGGTCGCGATGTGCCGCTGTTCTGGACAGGTCGGGATGTGGCCCCCTCCAGCATCCGGATCTCCGAGGCGCGCATCCAACGCCTCAAACTCAGCGGCGACCTGTATTTGTGGGACAATTTCCCGGTGAATGATTTCGAAACGTGGCGGCCTCTGCTCGGCGCGCTGCAGGGGAGGGCGCCGGAGCTACCCAAGGTGGTGTCCGGATTCTTCGCCAACCCGATGGAATCGGTGTACCTGAGCATGCTGCCCTTGCATACCGTGGTCTCGTACGCGCGCGACCCGAAAGGCTACGATGCCCAAGCCGCGCTCGCTTCACCCCGGCCACCGCGCAAGCACTGCGGCCGGTTCTGGATCTGTATGCCGCCGCCGGATGGGACGACCAGCTCTTCACCGGGATCTACTCGCCTGGGGCACCGATCGATACCGCCGCGGTCGATTCCGCCATCGCCCGGTTCGATAGGCTTCCGGAAGGTGCCACGGCCTTCGAACGGTCCTTTCTTCGCGACCTGAAACCCTATCTGGAAAAGACCAAAGCCGATTGGTCCGCCAAACGGATGCCCGCCGAACCCGGGCCGACGGTCCGTTCCGGATTGGCGGTCGACATCCCCAAAGGATCTTGGATGCTTGAGGACCTGGGCGATTCCCTCCGGTTCTCCCTCGATCTGGACCGTGGCGTGGAAGCGAGCTGGCTCACCCTCGTGCTCACCGATTCGGACATTCCGCGGGATCGCTGGCTCTCTCCGGACGACCGCCTTTATGAGATCGATCTGACCAGCGGCTCCGTCCGCGCTGGGCACCTCGCCCTCACCGAATTCTCCAGCCGCGGCATCGCCGACATCCGATTGGCCCGCATCAGTTCCTTCTTCCAGACCTTCTGGGTCGCCGACACCTCCTACGCAGGCACCTGGACCGACGGCCGTCTCACCGTTCCGAGGCCGAAAAGCCGCTCATTCCGGGTCAATGTGTCCATTCCTGGCGTGGTCCATGCGGCAAATCCGCCGATGCTGGGAAATCCGTGGACTTATCCGGTCTTTGTGGAGTAAATTGCCACACATCCGCCCATCCTCCAGCCATCCATCTCCATGAACAAGCGCCTCATCTCCCTTGACACTTTCCGCGGGATCACCATCGTGGGGATGATCCTGGTGAACAACCCCGGCACATGGGGGTCGATGTACGGACCGTTCAAGCACGCCGAGTGGCATGGCTGGACCCCGACCGACCTCATTTTCCCGTTTTTCCTATTCATCGTGGGGGTCGCGATCGCCTATGCCTTCAGCTCCGCGGTCGCCAACGGGGTGGATAAGGGTCCCTTGGTCTGGAAGTCGACCAAACGCGCGCTGACTCTGTTCGGATTGGGGCTGTTCATGGCGGCCTATCCCATCATCCAATGGGATCCGGAGTTCGCATGGATCCGCACGGGCATCTACAATCTGCGCATCATGGGCGTGTTGCAGCGGATCGCCTTGTGTTATTTCGCGGTCACCTTGCTCTTCCTGTACACCAAGCCACGCACCCAGATGATCGTGATGTGGAGCCTGCTGGTGGGGTATTGGGGCGCCATGATGTGGGGTGGAGGTGTGGACGACAAGATCGACAACCTGGCCGCCGTGATCGACCGCGCCGTGCTCGGCACGCATCTGTGGGCCGGTGCGGGCCGCCAATGGGATCCCGAAGGCCTGTTCAGCACCCTTCCCGCCATTTCCACCACGCTGATGGGGGTTTGGGCGGCGCGTATCCTGCGGCAAGACGCCACGGAAGAGCGCAAAACGGCGGAACTGATGGTGGTCGGCTTCATCCTGCTCTCCATCGGCTACCTGTGGAGCTGGGCGCTTCCGTTGAACAAGGCGCTTTGGACCAGCTCCTATGCCGTCTTCACCGGCGGACAAGCCATGCTCATGCTCGGCCTATGCTACTGGTTCGTGGATGTGAAAGGGAAATCCAGCTGGACCAAACCCTTCGTCGTCTACGGCGTGAACGCCATCACGGTCTTCGTGATGAGCGGGATCATCGCCAAGACCCTTGGATTCATCAAGATCGGCGACATCAGCCTGCAGCGATGGATCTTCAAGAACGGCTTCGACTCCTGGTTGCCGACCATCGACGCCTCCTTGGCCTACAGTGTGGTTTGGGTGCTGTTGTGGTATATTGTGCTGCATTGGATGTACAAGAAAAACATCATTTTAAAGGTCTGACTCATGACGTTAGCAAAATGTAGCGCGCTGGCCGTATTCGGATGGATGATGGCGGCACCGGTCGCCGCCCAAGTCGATTATTCCTCCCAGATCCAACCCATCTTCAACGCCCGGTGCACAAGTTGCCACGGCGGGACGTCAGGGGTGATCCTCACCTCGTATGCGGCCACCATGGCCAGTGTGGGGAAACTGTACGACAAAAAAATCGTGACTCCAGGAAATGCGGACGACAGTCCGCTGTATGACAAGCTTCAAGCCGTGCCTCAGATCGGCAGCCAGATGCCCCAAGGCGGCACGCTGACGCTGCAGCAGATCCAGCTGATCCGGACCTGGATCAACGAAGGCGCGCATCCGGTTCCCACCAGCCTCGAGGATTCTGAACGTCCGATGACGATGCGTCTGGACCAGAATTTCCCGAATCCGTTCAATCCGTCCACGGTTGTCAGTTTTCAGTTGTCGGTTGTCGGTCAAACCAGCCTCAAAGTCTTTGATTTGACCGGCCGCGAGGTCGCCGTCCTGGTGGACGGGAGGCTGCCTGCCGGAGAGCACAGCGTCACCTTCGATGCCACGGGGCTGCCCAGCGGCATCTACCTGTACGTGCTGGAATCGGGCGGACGGCGTGTGAGCCGGAAGCTATTGCTGATGAAATGACGATGAGGTTGCTGTCTGCTTTTGCATGGTTGGTTCTTCTCGCCGCGTGTTCGTCGAAGGTGACCGACGTCGATGGAAACGAGTATCGAACCGTCCGCATCGGGGAGCAGACCTGGATGGCGGAAAACCTGCGCACGACCTCGTTCCGC
>CAYVRS010000179.1:0-3020 GCA_964454075.1 uncultured Chitinophagales bacterium | reverse complement strand
CTATCTCGACATGACGCATTTGGATGCCGACGACATCCGGGAGCATTTCCCGAACATCCATGTGGAGTGCCTGTCCCATGGCATCGACATCACGCAGCAGCTCATTCCGGTGGTTCCGGCGGCGCATTATATCTGCGGCGGCGTGATCACCGACCTGCATGGACGAACCAGCATCAATGGTCTTTTTGCGGCGGGCGAAGTGGCCTGCACAGGGGTTCATGGGGCGAACCGCCTGGCTTCGAACAGTCTCCTAGAGGCCTTGGTGTTCGCCAAGAACGCGACCGCGAGAGCCATCAAGTATGCGCGGAAATCGGCAGATCCGCCAGACATCCCCGATTGGGACGACAGCGGCACAGTGAACACCGAAGAGTGGATTCTCATTTCGCACAACAAGAAAGAGCTTCAACAGCTGATGTGGAACTATGTCGGCATCGTGCGGTCGAATCTGAGACTCGAACGGGCATTCCGTCGAACCGCTCTGCTCCACCAAGAAGTGGAAGACTTCTACCAGCGAACCCGCGTCAGTGTCCCGCTTTGTCAGTTGCGAAACCTCATCTGCGTGGCCTACCTTGTAATTCGGTCGGCCATCCAACGTAAAGAAAGCCGCGGACTCCATTACACCACCGACTACCCCTACTTGGTGGATTCCGAGAAGAGAGACACCGTCATATGAAACGCATCGGCATCACCGGAGGCATGGGGAGCGGCAAGTCGACCCTGTGCGAGGTGTGGCGGGAGATGGGCGCCTTCGTGATCGATTCCGACAACCTGTCCAAAGAGATCCTTGCCCACTCGTCCGACGTAAAGGCGGATGTGATCCGCATCTTCGGAACGCAAGCCTATCTGGAGAATGGCAAACTCAACCGCGCCTACCTTGCCCAAGAAGCCTTTTCGAAGGGAAAACTCGAGGAATTGACGCGAATCGTCCATCCGGCGGTCTTCAAGCGGATCGCCCAGATCGACGCGTTCGCTAAGGAAGAGGGTGTGGACGTCTTGGTCCGCGAGGCCGCTGTTCTGTTGAACAACGGTCGTCCGGACGGATTCGACGAAGTGATTCTGGTCACCGCGCCCCTGGAGCACCGCATCCGAAGAGTCATCGCGAGAGACGGTTGTACGCGTGAAGACGCGATGGTACGCATCGCCCGACAAAAGTCAGATGAAGAACTCATTCCGCTCTGTGACCTGGTGATTGAAAACACCGGCGACATCGAGACCCTCAAAGCCCGAGGCAAGGAACTCTTCAACGCATGGGTCGCCTGATCCGACGGACCTGCTGTCGCGGTTTCTCAGAAATCACTGAACATGTGGAAGCTGGCGGGGAGTCCGTCCAGCTCGGCGTCTTTTTGCTGCGCGGCGCGGACAATCGTCGCGTTCAACGTGTACAGACTCACTAGGTAACCGTCGACATAGCTTTCCTCGATCTTCAGGGTTCCGGTGATCTGTACCGGATCGTAGGTCACATTCACGTTCGCTTGGCGGGTCTTCACAAGCACCGATTCATTGGGCTGAGGAGGTGGCACATGGAAGCAGCCCATGAAGGGCGCCTGAAGCAGCACGAAGCGGTCGATCTTGTCCACACTGTCGAAGGGCACCATATAGCCGACGATGCTGATCTGGCGGCCATCTAAGGATTTCACACTCGGTGGGACCACTTTGGCTCCCATGTTGTATTTGCGGAGGTCTTTGAAATACACCCGCGTCGGGTTCACGGTGAAGGCCGAGACGATCAAAACAAGGGCGATAAGGAGGAGGGATCTCATGGTCAGAGGGCGGCAAGGTGTTGGACAGGGTCGTTCCGGTAGGCTTTGATGCCTGGCACAGTGCCGATCAGCACGCCGGTCGACATCAGTCCCAAGATAACGATCCAAGAGGACGCATCGTGCTCCCAGGCGCGCACGACGATGCCGGCGGATTCAAGCAGAGACGGCGCGATGGCGGCGACGATGAGATGCGAGCCGATCACTCCCATAAGGCTGCCTATGGCGACGATGGCGCTGGATTCGAGCATCATGACCCCGAGCAATGTCGAGCGGCGCGCTCCAAGTGTCCGGAAGATCGCCAGATCCCGTCGACGCCCTTCCATGGTGTTGTACAGGCCGATGAGTACGGAGAGCAACGCGATGATCACCACGAAGCGCGAGACCCAGCTCAGCACACGCTCGGCATTTCCCACGATGGAAAGCAGGTTGGAGATCTGCTGCGCTGGGATGACCGCCATGATCTCGGTCTTGAACGCGAAGTATGGGTCGCGGGCCATCTGCATCCGCATGAACGGATTGTCGGGTGTCGGATAGTTGATCACCCCGGCGACCTGGAGTGCGGATTGCGGATTCTTGAACCGGATCAGGACCGCGTCCAGTTGGGTGACCATGATGTCTCCCGGCGTTGCGTCTTCGTGCCGATGCTCGGGCTGGTGCAATGCGGCGGTGGTTTTGAACGAGGTGAACATGACACGGTCGTGCGCGGTGCCGGTGGGATCCAAGATACCGACCACGACCACAGGAAGATGGTCATGATCAAGACGTTCGAAGCTGGAGTCGGCCTCTGTGAGTCCATGCGCGATCACGAGGGTGTCTTGGAGGGACAGGCCGGTGCGTCGGGCGGCTTCGGAGCCGAGCACCACTTGATGCAGGCCTTGGAACGGCCCGCCTTGGTCGAAACTGAAGCTTCGACCCTTCACGGGCTCGCCGAACCGAAGAAAGGCGGCCGAAGTCCCGATTACCCGAACTCCGCGGTACGAATCACCGACATAGATCGGGTAGACCTGCTCCACGCGCGGGTCGGTCAAGGCGTTCTCATACAGCGCGAAGGGTACCACGCCGGTCGACTGTTCGAGATGGTAGATGGTGTTCAGCGTCGATTGCATCGGGCTGCCTTTCGCCGCCAAAATCAAATCAAAGCCGACGGATGTTTGCCGATAAGCGTCTTCCGTCTGCTTTTGGATGGTGGATACGGCAAGGACCAGCCCGCCACCGAAGAGCGCGAAGGCAGTTACGCCGATGCCACCCCCGATGAAATCG
>CAYVRS010000178.1:0-3030 GCA_964454075.1 uncultured Chitinophagales bacterium | reverse complement strand
TCCTCGGCATACTGCAGCACGCTCTCCGGGACGGCCACTTCGCGGGTGATCGCTTGCATGTCGAGGATGTCTTGGCTCGTGAGCACCGGCTCGACAGTGGCGCTGACGGATGCGGTGGTGCGTCGGATGATGTCCAGCTCTTCGCTGAAGGACGGATAATCAAGCTGAAGGTAGAACATGAACCGGTCGAGCTGGGCTTCGGGAAGGGGATAGGTGCCTTCCTGCTCGATCGGGTTCTGAGTGGCAAGCACGAAGAACGGCTTTTCCAAGGTATGCTTGGTTCCGGAGACGGTGACCTGGCTTTCCTGCATCGCCTCGAGCAACGCGGCTTGCGTTTTTGGCGGCGTCCGGTTGATCTCGTCCGCCAACACGATGTTTGCGAAAATAGGACCTTGGATGAAGGTGAACCGCTTGCGGCCGGTCTCAGGATCCTCTTCGATCACCTCCGTTCCGGTGATGTCCCCTGGCATGAGGTCCGGAGTGAACTGGATGCGGTTGAAGCGCAATCCGAGACTGTCCGACAGAGTCCGGATCAGCAAGGTCTTGGCCAATCCGGGGACTCCGACCAACACGCAATGGCCTTTTGAAAACAGGCTGATCAGAAGATGTTCGACGATTTCATCCTGCCCGACGATCACTTTCGCGATCTCGGATTTCAGAGCGTTGAACTTCGTGGAAAACGCCGCCGCTTGGGCTTCGATGGGTGGATTCATGGGTCAGCGAAGAGCGACGGGAAGGGGAATCATGTATTGGATGTGGACCTCTTTGCGGAGCGATTCCATCCACTCTGACATCTCGACCATCTGCTTGCGCTGCAATGCGAAATTCTCGATGAGGGCATAATCGTCCTCAAGATTCGCCCGATGGGAGGGCACGCGGTTGATCAGCTTCACAAGGCGGTAGGCTTTCTGCCCGATCTGCTCCAATTCGAAGACGCGGGGTTCGGACACATCGCCGATCTCCAGGAGAAGGACCAGGCGGTAAAGCGTCGGATCGAGCGCTTCCAAAGGAATGCGGCGTTCACCGGTCTGCGGATTCATCAGACGTCCACCGAAAGCGGAGGAATTCTTGTCGTCGGAATTGCGTCGTGCCAACGCGAAAAACGTCTGATTCGCCGAGCTGAGCGAATCCCGGATGGCGGTGAGCCGGTTGATGGCGGCCTGGTCATCCAATTCGGTCTGGCGGATGCGCATGAGGATATGGTTCGTTTCGATCTGATCCCCCACACGACGGTTCAATCGGATGATGTGATAGCCGAAGGAAGTCTTGACGACCTGGGAGATGCCTCCGGGCTCCAGAGCCGCGGCGGCGGCAGAGAATTCGGATACCAGATCGGCCAATGGCATCATAGGTAGCAATCCGCCGTTTCGTGCAGTGCCGTCTTCACCGTACCTGCGAGCCATGGTTTCGAAATCGGCTCCGTGGTTCACGATGGAATCACGGATCGCCACGGCCTTCTGATAGACGGCGCTTTCCGCATCCGATTTCGGAGGAGGGATGGCCACGATTTGAGCCAATTCGACAGTTTCAGGTATCGTCGGAAGCGAATCGGACGGAATCTTGTTGAAAAACTGGGCCACTTCCTGGCGGGTGGTCTTGATTTTCTGGCGCTGCATCTCACGCACGCGCTCCGAGAGCATCTCCTCGCGGAAGATCTCCCGGTATTCGGCTTTGATCTGGATCATCGACTTGCCGAACATGCGCTCCACTTCCGCTTCCGATCCCACCTGCTGAAGCAACGCTTGGAGTCGTTGGTCGAGGGCCCGGTTCACCTCGTCGTCGGTCACTTGGATCGAATCGATTTTCGCTTTCTCCACCAGCACATAGTTGTCGATCATCGATTCCAGGATCTGGATCCACAGTTCCTGGGAGAATTGGGCACCCTCGGCGCTTTGCAGATACTGCACGGCGCGCTGGTCCACATCCGATTTCAGAATGGCGTTGGAGTTGACAATGGCGACGACCTTGTCCAACGGTTCCGCCTTGGGCGGATTCAGAAGCTGGCCATGGGCGGCGACGGGGCTCAAGAGAAGAATAAACAGGAAGATGCGGATCATGGAAAATCAGTGTTGCGTACGGTGCCGTCGGCCTGGGCCTGAAGCAGAATGGTTTGTTCGAACGAGAGTAGGGCGAGTCGTCGCTTTTCTATCGTCAACCACTCCAAAATACGGTCTTTTACCCAACTAATGTCAGGGATGGAGCCGGCCGGATAGCTTTCGATCAATTGGGCGAAATGATAACGGTCGTCTTGTTCTCGGATGGCCGAAATCTGGTTCTCACGCATCGTGGACATGGCGGCCTGGAGCGTCGGTGCGAGCGTCATGAGGGAAGAGACCGGGCGAAGCACATCCGGGCTGGCCATTGCGGCCGATTTGTCTGCCGCATACCGTTCCACGATGCCTTCCCAATCTACACCCCGCTCTAGTTCTGATTTGGCAGCCATGGCAAAATCCATCGAATTCGCACTTAGATGACGGATGCGCACATGCCGCTCCTTGAAGGTGAACTGAGCCTTATGCTCTTCGAAATAGGCTGCGATCTCGGCATCCGAGACACGGATCTCGTCTTGCATCGAATTCAAGACCCGGTCTCGGAGGGTTTCGATGAGCACATCATCCCGATGGGTTCTGATGCGGCGCGCCACATCATCCAACTCATGCAGGCCAAGCTTTTCGGCTTCCATGGCCATTAGTCGGGTCATCGTCCACCGTTTGACGTAATCCGAGGCGGCGTTCACACTGTCAGCTTGCCAGACGACGTACGGAATCGCATCCCGCACATCCTGCATCGTCAAAACCGCATCCTCCACCTCCGCCAACACCCTAGCGGCGCCTTGGTCGGAGGCCGAGACGCACGAACACAGAACTCCTGCAGTGAGAAGGATGAGGATGCGGTTCATTCAGGGAATCCTGTCCGGATGAACCGTGACGCCATAGTTCTGACGAAGTCCGTCCAACCAGGCACGTTCGCGGATCGGCTGGTAATCGGTGACCACCCGGAAGAACGCCTCTTCGAAGGTCATCGGCCGTG
>CAYVRS010000177.1:0-3048 GCA_964454075.1 uncultured Chitinophagales bacterium | reverse complement strand
GTGCGTGCGCCCGCCCTCGACATCACCCCGAACCACAGCGCCACGCTCCCCGCCAGGTTCAGCAGCAGCAAGCCCACCATTCCCCAGAATCCTGTTCCGAAGACCGAGTACACCGCCGCGATCAGGAGCGGATAGCCCGGCGGACGGATCATATCCGCCATCGGGTCCGTGTCGGCCGTGCCATAGCCCGGAGCCAGGAATTCGCCCGTCTCCAGCAGCGACAGCGCGATCTGCTCATACAGGGCCGAATCGCCGTTGAACATCCGCGTCTCGGGGTCTTGCAGGGCCCAAAGGCCGATGGCGAGCCTGGAAACCACGTAGAGGCCGAATACCCAGGTGGTCAGAAATTTTAAATGATCAATTTTAAATGGCATGCATCACCACGTTCTGTGCGATGAAGAAAAGCCGCCAAACTCGAAACTCACACATTTAAAATTCAACATTTAAAATTAGACTCGTCCATACACATCCCACATGCTCGCGAGCAACGTCCTCAGATCCGAATGCACCGCCTTCCAGCCGAGTTTCTCCTCAGCGATGGTCGACGTGGCGTAGACGGTCGACGGATCGCCCTCGCGGCGCCCGACGAACGTGAACGGGACCTTCTTGCCCGTGATCTCTTCCGTCATCGAAATCACATCCAGAATGGAATAACCGACGCCCGTCGCCAGGTTGCATTTCAGGTTCTCGCCGGTGCGGGTGATGTAGTCGACCGCCGCCACATGCGCCGTGGCCAGGTCGTTCACGTGGATATAATCGCGCACGCAAGTTCCGTCGTGCGTCGGATAATCATTCCCGTTCACCACCATCGACGCGCGGGTGCCGTTGGCCACTTCCAGCACGATGGGAAGCAGGTTCGCCGGATTCTTCTCCAAGCCGCGCACGCGTCCCTTCACGTCGTACCCCGCCGCATTGAAATACCGAAGCGCCGCGAAACGGATGCCCTTCAGCTGCGAGTACCAATCCAGATACCGCTCCACCTCCAGCTTCGTGAAGCCGTAATAACTCATCGGCTGCTGCGGATGCGCCTCGTTCATGGGCAGATACTGCGGCTCGCCGTACGTGGCGCTCGACGAGGAAAACACGATGTTCTTCACACCCGCATCGCACATCGCATTGAGGAGGTTCAAGGTGCCGATCAGGTTCGTGACGCTGTATTTCTCGGGCTTGACCATGCTCTCGCCCGCGTTCTTGAAGGCGGCGAAATGGACGATAGCATCGTAGGTCGTAGACTGTGGGCCGTGGACCGTGAAGAGGGACTTCAAATCGTCCAGATTTAGAATATCGCCTTTGATGAAGGTCGCTTGAGGGGGGATGTTCGTCTCCCAGCCGGTGAGGAGGTTGTCGAAAATGGTGACGTCGTGTCCGTTCTCGATGAATTCGTAGGCCGTATGCGAGCCGATGTACCCGGCTCCGCCGATGATGAGGATCTTCATGAATAGGTTTTCAGTTGTCGGTGTTCGGTTGTCGGTAAAGATACGGGAATGGGCAATGTTGAAGGTTGAATGTTGAAGGTTGAAAAAAGCGCGATGTGCGATGTGCTTGCGAAGCACCTCTTCATTCAACCTTCAACCTTCAACCTTCAACCTTCAACCTTCAACCTTCAACATTCAACATTATCTTGTGCGAATGAAAAACAACGTCCTCTTATTCCTCAAAGGCTTCGCCATGGGCTCGGCCGATGTGGTCCCCGGCGTGAGCGGCGGCACCATGGCCCTCATCACCGGCATCTACACGCAATGGCTCGATGCGATCAAAAGCGTGGATGCGGCCGCCGTCAAGAACCTGCTCCAGCTCCGCTTCAAGGCCGCCTTCGCCACGATCGAGTGGAAATTCCTTCTGGTGCTGCTTTCCGGACTCTTTTCCGCCATCCTGTTCTTCACCCGGGTCGTTCCCCTTCCGGAGCTCATCCACACCCATCCGGTGCATGTCTACGGCCTGTTCTTCGGACTCATCCTCGGCTCCGTCTTCATCGTCGGCAAGGATGTGGGCCGGTTCGACGCGAAAGCCTTGGCCTACACGGCGCTTGGTGTCGCGATCGGTTTCTGGGTCGTGAACCTGGTCCCCACCGAAACTCCCGACCATCCGCTCTTCATCTTCTTCGCCGGCTCGGTCGCCATCTGCGCGATGGTGCTTCCGGGCATTTCCGGATCCTTCATCCTGCTCATTCTTCGGAAGTATGACTACGTGCTGGTTCAGTTTTCCCTGCTCGGCGGACCAGATACCCTCTCCGCCATCGGCGTCCTCGTTCCCTTCGGATTGGGCGTGCTCACCGGCATCGCGCTGTTCACCCGCTTCCTGAGCTGGCTGCTTCACCATTACGGGAAACCCACCATGGCCGTGCTCATCGGCTTCATGATCGGTTCGCTCTGGGTGATCTGGCCTTGGCAGAACCGCGTCTACGAGACCGTGCGAGGCGAAGACAAGCTCATCCACAGCGAACCGATGCTTCCGGCGGTCGGCGCCGAGCTGTGGACCGGCCTCGTGATGATGGCCGTCGGCCTGGCCCTGGTGCTCACGCTCGAGCGGATCGCTCAG
Organism: uncultured Chitinophagales bacterium; assembly: GCA_964454075.1. Taxonomy (GTDB): domain Bacteria; phylum Bacteroidota; class Rhodothermia; order Balneolales; family HLUCCA01; genus CAMTWZ01. The sequence goes on along the minus strand of CAYVRS010000177.1, from coordinate 510 downwards.
TCGCGCAAGGCCTGAAACCTCGGCAGCTCATCCAAGGTGAGCACCAGATGATGGTTGTACACCCGGATCTTGTGCTCGCGCGTGCCCCAATGCCCGCCGCTGAAGAAGTTCCGCGGGTTGGAGGCATCCGGACCGTCGTTCCAGGTCAGAAACCATGACCACATCGCCCCGTCGCGCATCATGAGGTCGGGATCGGGGAGGATGCCGTTTTCGGTAAGCGCCACGATCAATGGACGTCCCGGCGTGTTCTTGGCCTCGGTGAAGCGCTTGACCTGCGATCCAACATCCGGACCCGTCAGCAGCCCCACATCCGCATAGACGTCTTCTCCGATGAGGTCGACCCAGTCATCACCCGGGTACCAGTCGGGATGTTGCCCGTTGTACACCCAGATGAGGTTCGTGAGTCCATGGTGGTCGCGCATCCGTTCCACCATGAGTTTCCAAAGGTCGATGTAGGGCTGCGGACCCGATGCTCCCCACCAGAACCATCCCCCCGACGCTTCATGCAAC
>CAYVRS010000176.1:0-3058 GCA_964454075.1 uncultured Chitinophagales bacterium | reverse complement strand
GTCGAAATACAGTTTGTTGCCGATGTGGAGCCCGCCCGCAAGATCCGCATCGGCAACAAACTGTATTTCGACGAGGACCTCGTCGCGGAGGTGGTCGACAACACCACGTCCCGCGGTCGTACCGTGCGGTTCCTGTTCGACGGCCCTAACGAGGAGCTGTATGCCACCCTCGACCGCATCGGCGAGATGCCGCTGCCGCCGTACATCGACCGCAAATCCGATGAAAGCGACAAATCCCGCTACCAGACTGTCTATGCCCGCGAGCGTGGAGCCGTGGCGGCGCCCACCGCCGGCATGCATTTCACGGACGATCTGCTGGAGAGGCTCAAAGCCAAAGGGGTGAAGCTCGCGCCGATCACCTTGCACATCGGATGGGGCACGTTCCGCCAGGTCGAGGTCGAAGACCTGACCAAGCATCGGATGGATTCCGAGAACTATTACATCACACAGGATACGGTCGACACCATCAACGAAACGCTCGACCGCAAGAAGAATAAGGTGGTCGCGGTGGGCACATCCACGGTGCGCGCCATCGAAACGTCGATCACCGCCAGCGGCCACATCAAGCCGTCGTTCGGATGGACCGACAAGTTCATCTATCCCCCTTACGAGTTCAAGATCACCGAAGGACTCATCACCAACTTCCATCAGCCCGAATCGACCTTGCTGATGTTGGTGTCCGCCTTCTGCGATTTCGAATTCCTGATGAAGGCGTACGCCGAAGCTCACGAGCGCGGGTATCGGTTCTATTCCTTCGGCGATGCGATGCTGATCATCTGATCGTATGAAGGTCTCGTTGATTGTTCCGGCCGCTGGAACCGGCAGCCGCATGAAATCAGACGTCCCCAAGCCTTTCTTGAAGGTGGCCGGGAAAACCGTCCTGGAGCATACCCTTTCGGCGTTCGCGGGCATTGAAAGCATCCATGAGGTGATCGTGCCGTCCACCGGTGCCTACCGGGACCAGATCCTCGCCGCCATCGCCTCCGCCATGCCGCACGCCAAAGGCCGTGTGGTGGATGGAGGTTCGGAACGCATGTTCTCGGTTTGGAACGCGTTGCGGATGGTCTCGCCCGACTCCGAGCTCGTGGCGGTTCATGACGCCGTGCGGCCTTTCGTCTCCGAGAAAGTGATCCGCGACGTGTTCCGCACCGCGCAAGCCCAAGGCGCGGCCTTGCCCGGATTGCCCGTGTCGGATACCTTGAAGAAAGCGGGTCCAGACACCCGCATCCGCTCCACCGTCGATCGGAACCATGTGTTCACCGTGCAGACTCCGCAGGTCTTCCGGCGCGACATCCTGATGGCGTCGTACAAGAAGGCCATCAATGCGGATGTGTTCGGAACCGATGAATCCAGCCTGGTCGAATTGGCCGGTTTTCCGGTGTATCTGGTGGAAGGCAACGCGGAAAATGTGAAATTGACCTATCCCCAAGACCTTTATCTCGCGGAGCGACGCATGCATTCTTGCTTTTCCGACATCCGAATCGGATATGGGTACGATGTCCATTCACTGGCCCCGGGCCGCCGGCTTGTGCTCGGCGGTGTCGAAATCCCGCATGAAACCGGGTTGCTAGGTCATTCCGATGCCGACGTCCTGCTTCATGCCATCACCGACGCCATTCTCGGCGCCTTGGCGTTGGGCGACATCGGGGTCCATTTCCCCGACACCAGCGCCGAGTTCAAGGACATCGACAGCCGCATCCTGCTCCGGAAGGCGGTGGAGCTGATCACGGAGCGCGGGTACCGAATCCGCAATCTGGATGCCACGCTCTTGGCTGAAAAGCCGAAAATCGCGCCTCATGTCGCCGCCATGCGCGAGGCGATCTCGCAAGACACGGGACTTCCCGTCGATCGGATCTCCATCAAAGCGACAACGAACGAGGCGATGGGATTCGTCGGCAGGAAGGAAGGGATGGCGGCCACGGCCACAGCCCTGCTTTCCCATGCTTGAGGCCTTCACGCTTGAGGTAGTCGAGCTGGTCCGTCTGGCGCCCCTCTGGGCGGTCTATCTCATTTTCTTTCTGATCGCCTACACAGAGAACGTGGTGCCACCGATTCCGGGGGATGTGCTGGTCGCCTTCGCAGGGTACCTGGCCGCCGAAGGGGTGCTTCGCTTCGATCTGCTCCTGATCGGCTCTACGGTGGCTTCGGTCGCCGGATTCATGAGCATGCATGCCATCGGCAGCCGATGGGGCGACGGCATCAACGACAAGAAGGAATTCCACTGGATGTTCAAGTACATCAGTTTCACCTATGCCGACCGGGCTCGGCGCTGGATGAACCGATGGGGCATCCGGGTGATTCTGGCCAACCGGTTTCTGGCCGGGACGCGGTCCGTCATCGCTCTGATGTCGGGCATCAGCCACGTTCCCGTCCGCACGGCGGTCTGGAGCAGCGCCGTGAGCGCGGTACTTTGGAATGCGCTGCTGCTCGGTGCGGGATGGGTGATCCGCGAAAACTGGGAACAGATCGGCCTGGTGCTGAACCGCTACGGACAGGCGGTGCTCGTCGGCCTCGGGCTGGTCGTCGCGTACAAAATTTGGACCACATTCGGCAGGAAAGATGTTGACAAGTGAGAAAATCCGCTGTATTTTTCGTGTCTTTCCGTGAGCGCTGGTGTAGCTCAGTTGGTAGAGCAGCTGACTTGTAATCAGCCGGTCGTAAGTTCGAATCTTATCACCAGCTCATCTTTGAAAACTTGATTTTGGGGGGATACCAAAGCGGCCAACTGGGGCAGACTGTAAATCTGTTGTCTTCGACTTCGAAGGTTCGAATCCTTCTCCCCCCACCCAAAAAAGCGGGTGTAGCTCAGTTGGTAGAGCATCAGCCTTCCAAGCTGAATGTCGCGAGTTCGAACCTCGTCGCCCGCTCCAAAAAATTATTGCCGCTATAGCTCAGGGGTAGAGCACTTCCATGGTAAGGAAGGGGTCCTCGGTTCAATTCCGAGTAGCGGCTCACGTTTCACAACGCATCCAGATATCCAAATCAAACAACCTTAAGGCTGGCACCATGGCAAAAGAATCATTTGTACGCACGAAGCCACACGTGAACATCGGAACGA
>CAYVRS010000175.1:0-3060 GCA_964454075.1 uncultured Chitinophagales bacterium | reverse complement strand
CGGACACTTGGGCTACAGCGCCGACAGCTGGGGACTCACAGCGTCCGACGAATCCGGTGGGTATGGCGTGCATGAACCCACGCGCGACAACGGAACCATCAGTCCTACCGCGGCGCTCTCTTCGATGCCATACACCCCGACCGAATCGATGCGCGCCATGCGCCATTTCTACCAGGTGCTCGGCGACAAACTCTGGGGTCCGTACGGCTTTTACGACGCCTTCCGTCCGAACGACGGCTGGTGGGCGAATTCCACCTTGGCCATCGACCAAGGCCCCATCCTCATCATGATCGAAAACCACCGGTCGGGTCTCCTTTGGGATCTGTTCATGTCTGCGCCTGAGGTGCGCAACGGCTTGAACACCCTTGGCTTCACGACCACATCCGCACCGAAACGAATCCAATGAAACATCTCCTACCCATCCTCGCGATTCCCTTCCTCCTCACGTTCTGCACGCCTGAACCGGATCCGAACTCGGAAGCCGGCGTCGCCCAACGGGTCGATTCCGTTTTGGCGCTGATGACGCTTGAAGAAAAAATTGGTCAGCTGACCCTGTATACGAGCGACATGGACCAGACCGGAGCGTTCCTGCGGCCGCAGTACATCTTAGACATTAAAAATGGGCAGGTCGGAGCCATTTTCAACGCGTATGGCGCCGAATATACCCGGAAACTGCAGGAGATGGCGGTCGAAGAGACACGACTCGGCATTCCGTTGCTGTTCGGCTACGACGTGATCCATGGGCACCGCACCATTTTCCCGATGCCCTTGGCAGAAGCCGCCAGTTGGGATATTGACATGATCCGCCGCTCTGCGGAAGTGGCCGCCACCGAAGCCACCGCCGAGGGCCTGCATTGGACCTTCGCGCCGATGGTCGACATCGCCATCGATCCGCGCTGGGGTCGCATCGTCGAAGGCAGCGGGGAGGATGTGTACCTGGGTTCGAAGATCGCCGCCGCCCGTGTGCACGGGTTCCAAGGCACCGACATCCGCGCCTTGAACACCATGGCCGCCACCGTGAAGCATTTCGCGGCGTATGGTGCGGCCCAAGCCGGACGCGATTACCATTCGGTCGACATGTCCGAGCGCCGTTTGCGTGAAACCTACCTTCCACCGTTCAAAGCCGCGATCGATGCCGGTGCGTTGTCCATCATGACCGCCTTCAACGACATCGCCGGAGTCCCCGCCACAGGAAGCAAATTCCTGATGACCGACGTGCTCCGCAACGAATGGGGCTTCAAGGGCTTCGTGGTCACCGATTACACCGCCATCATGGAAATGCGCCACCATGGCGTGGCCGCCGACGAACATCATGCCAGCGAAATGGCCTTGAACGCCGGAGTCGACATGAGCATGCAGGACGGCTACTTCCAACTCACATTGGCCGATCTCGTGGAGCAGGGCCGGGTGAAGGAGGCGGACATCGACCAGGCCGTGCGCCGGGTGCTCCGTGTGAAATTCATGCTCGGCCTGTTCGACGACCCGTACCGGTACAGCGATCCGGAGCGAGAGAAAGCCGAAGTGATGAAACCCGAGCACATCCAGGCCGCCCGCGAGATGGCCCATAAGTCGATGGTGCTCCTGAAAAACGAGAACAACACGCTCCCCTTGTCGAAATCCGTGCGCACCATCGCCGTGGTCGGACCGCTTTCCGAAGCGCGCCGCGAATTGATCGGAAGCTGGAGCGCAGCCGGCGATTGGGCGAAATCCGTGACCCTGCTTGAAGGCATCCAAGCCGCCGTTCCGAACGCCCGCGTGATCCATGCGGAGGGCTGCGACATCAACTGCACCAGCACAGCCGGCTTCCAAGCCGCCGTGAACGCCGCGCGCCAAGCCGATGTCGTGGTTCTCGCGTTGGGTGAAGCCTACTGGATGTCGGGCGAAGCCGCATCCCGTTCCGACATCAATCTTCCGGGCCGCCAGCAGGAGCTCGCCGAAGCCATCCACAAGACCGGAAAACCTGTGGCCGCCGTGCTGATGAACGGACGTCCGCTCACTATCAACTGGCTCGACGAGAACATCCCCGCCATCTTGGAGACCTGGTTCCTGGGCACCACCACCGGCAACGCCATCGCCGATGTCCTCTTCGGCGACGTGAACCCATCCGGCAAGCTTCCGGTCACCTTCCCGCGCAATGCGGGTCAGATTCCGATCCACTACAACATGCTGCCAACGGGACGTCCGTTCAAAGCCGACGACAAATACACCTCGAAGTATCTCGATGTGCCGAACGAGCCGCTGTATGTGTTCGGCTACGGCCTCAGCTACACCACCTTCGCGTACTCGGACCTCACGCTCAGCGCCTCGGAGATGTCGCCCAAGGATTCGTTGATGGTGACCGTGACACTGACGAATACCGGATCGCGTGCGGGCGAGGAAGTGGCCCAACTGTATATCCGGGACAAGGTGGCATCCATCTCGCGCCCCGTCAAGGAGCTCAAAGGCTTTGTAAAAGTTTCCCTCGAAGCCGGAGAGTCGCGCCAGATCAGCTTTTTATTAAATCAAAATGATTTATCGTTTTACAAAGAAGACATGTCCTTCGGATGGGAGCCCGGAGACTTCGACGTGTTCGTCGGAGGAAACTCACGGAATGTGCTCAGCACGTCGTTCCGTCTCGCCAGCAAGTAACACGCACCTCATCGACCCATAAACACCTAAGATCACACCACAATGAGCCTTAAAAAGACCATGATGGCTTGGGTTTGGATGTTCGTCGCCACTACGGCGGTGTTCGCCCAACTCGCCAACAACCCCACTGCGACGGGTGTACTCGGCCAGAGCGATTTCATCACTCGGGCTTCGGGAACCACCGCTTCCAAATTCAACGGCCCCAGCGGCATTGCCAAAGATCCTGTCACAGGCAAGATCTTCATCTCCGACCGCGCCAACCACCGTGTCTTACGGTTCACATCGGCTGCGGCGATGCAGACCGGCGGTGAAGCAGAGGCGGTCTTCGGACAGGCTGATTTCACGACGGTGAACTCGGGTCTCGCGGCCAACAAGTTCAACACCCCGATCGGCATCCATGTGGATAAAGACGGTCGTCTCTGGGTCGCCGAT
>CAYVRS010000174.1:0-3075 GCA_964454075.1 uncultured Chitinophagales bacterium | reverse complement strand
CCCAAGTTGCCCATGGAGTCGCTGTAGGTCGAACCCACAGCCATGAAGGTCGCACCAAGCACCATGGCGGCGATGATGGATCCGACGAACGATTCGAAAAGGTCGGCACCCATGCCGGCCACGTCGCCCACGTTGTCGCCCACGTTGTCGGCGATGGTGGCGGGGTTCAGAGGGTGGTCTTCCGGAATGCCGGCTTCCACTTTGCCCACGAGGTCGGCGCCTACGTCAGCCGCTTTCGTGTAGATGCCGCCGCCGACCCGTGCGAACAGGGCGATGGAGCTGGCACCGAAGCTGAATCCGGTGAGCACCGTCAAGACTTTGTTGAGGTTGGCCAAGTCGGTGCCGAAGACATTCGAATAGACGATGAACAGGATCGACAGACCCAGCACGCCGAGGCCGACCACGGCCATGCCCATCACCGAACCGCCGGTGAAGGCCACGTTCAGGGCGTCGCCCAGTGAGGTGCGAGCCGCATTGGTGGTGCGGACGTTGGCTTTGGTGGCCACTTTCATGCCGATGAAGCCGGCAAGTCCGGAGCACAATGCGCCGACGATGAAGGAGACGGCCACAAGCGCCGAGCTGCCTTCGGTGCTGGCACCTTGGATGCCCAGCAGAATGGCCACGACCACGACGAAGATGGCCAGCACTTTGTATTCGGCCCGGAGGAACGCCATGGCGCCTTCCGAAATCGCCGCGGCGATCTTGACCATTTTTTCATTGCCGGGATCCTGTTTTGCGATCCATGCCGATTTCACATAGGTGTAGATCAGCGCTAGCAGACCCGCCACAGGAATCAGATAAATGAGAGGTGTCATGTCTGAGGTGTTTGGTTTAGGTTGGAAATCAATTGTAGAGATTCATCGTCTTGGTCAGCCCTTCCCGGATGAAACAGAGAACGGCTTCTTCCGCACGGTCGACGCCTTCTTGAACAGCGTCCTGCTCTTCGGCCTTGAAGCCGGAAAGCACGTAATCGGCCTGGCGCCCTTTCGGGAAATCATTGCCGACTCCGAACCGAAGCCGAGGAAACGCGTCGCTGCCCATCGTCTGGATAATGCTTGACAATCCGTTATGGCCACCGTCGCTGCCGGAAGGTCGGATTCGTACCTTCCCGACCGGTAAGTTCAGATCGTCCGTGACGACCAGACAATCCATCAGGTCGGCTCCGAAAACGTTGAGCGCTTTGGAGACCGCCTGTCCGCTCAGATTCATATATGTGGTGGGAAGCACCAAGGTCGTTTTCCGACCCTTATGGCTTCCCGTCGCATACCTGAACGGCCCTTTGCCGGTTTGGAACTGGATCCCGAGGGTGTCGGCCACCTCATATAAAACATGGAACCCGATGTTGTGTCGGGTTCCGTCATATTCGGGGCCGGGGTTTCCCAATCCGACGATCAGCACCATGCCTTAGGCGTCTGCCGACTCGCCTTCGGATGCGGCCTCTTCTTCAGGCTCATCCTCGACGGCGGTCACTTTCGCGCCACCTTTCGGCGAGCGCACCATCACGATCGTGCGCTCAGGCGCGATCTGCGGAATCAGACCCTCGAGTTGCAAATTCTTGACTCGGAGCGACTGACCCATGCGCAACTTGGCGATGCTGATGTTCAGCTCGGCAGGCAATGCGGACGGCAAGGCCTTCACTTTGAGGGAACGGACCGATTGGTACAGGCGGCCGCCTTCGATCACACCGGGAGCGGTACCGACCAAGCGGATCGGAAGCACCACGGTGACGGGCGATTTGTCGTTGATGACCAGGAAGTCGACGTGGATCGGCTTGTCGGTCACAGGGTGGAACGATGCTTTTTTGAGCAACGTGATGTGGGAGGTACCGTCAGCCAATTGAATGTTCACGAACTGGATGTTCTTGACGCTCAGGAGGCGTTCGATGTCGAGCAGGCGGACGGAGAAGTGGACGTTCTCAGCCACCGTGGGTCCGTACAATACGGCGGGTACACGTTCTTCAGAACGCTCCGACGCAGAAGCTTTGCTGCCAAGCTCACGCGGGTACCCGGTAATGTCTACGGTTTGTGGTTTTTCCATGGTGTTTTCTATGGGTTGGTTTAATCGTCGAACAGAGTGCTGATCGAATCGTCGGTGAAAATCCGACGGATCGAATCGGCAAAGATTTCCGCCACGCTCAGCACCTTGATCTTGTGCGAGGGGCGTTTGAGTGGAACGGTGTCGGTCACCAGCATCAGATCGATCGGCGAATCTTCGATGCGTTGGAAAGCGGGACCCGACAGGATGGGATGGGTGCACGCGGCGATGATCTGCTTGGCGCCGCGCTCACGCAGGGCCGATGCCGCATTGGTGATTGTGCCGGCCGTGTCGATCATGTCGTCGACCAGCAGGATGTTCTTGTGCTCGATCTCGCCGATGATGTTCATCACTTCGGCCACGTTCTGCTGAGGGCGGCGTTTGTCGACGAAGGCGAGGCCGGCGTTCAGACGCTTCGAGTAGGAACGCGCCATTTTCAAGCTGCCCACATCCGGAGCCACGACCACGAGATTGTCGATCGGGTTCTTGGTGAGGTAGTCCACAAAGATGCTGCTCGCATAGATGTGGTCGAGCGGAATGTCGAAGAAGCCCTGGATCTGGGGGGCGTGGAGGTCCATCGTGAGCACACGGTCGGCGCCGGCCGTGGTGAGCAGGTTGGCCATGAGTTTGGCCGCGATGGAGACGCGGGGCTGGTCTTTGCGGTCTTGCCGGGCGTACCCGAAATACGGGATCACGGCGGTGACGCGATGCGCGGAAGCGCGTTTGGCGGCGTCGATCAGAAGCAGCAGTTCCACCATATTGTCGCCGGGAGGGGGGGTGGATTGCACGATGAAGACGTCGACACCGCGGATGCTTTGCTGGAATTTCACATACAGCTCGCCATCCGAGAAATTCTTGATGGTGACTTCACCCAGGTTGGTGCCATATTGCTCTGCCATCGCCCTCGCCAGTGCGATGTTGCTTCGACCCGCAAAGATGGCTAAGGGTTTTTCCAAAACAGAGTCTCGTGTGATCCGACAGTTGCCCGGGGAGGACTCGAACCCCCACGTACGGTACCAAAAACCGCTGTCCTGCCATTAG
>CAYVRS010000173.1:0-3121 GCA_964454075.1 uncultured Chitinophagales bacterium | reverse complement strand
ATGATGGGCGACACCGTGAACCTTGCAGCCCGATGCGAAAGCGGGGCCAAGAGCTACGGCGTCTACACGATGGTGACTTACGAGACCCGCACGATGGCCTTGGCCAGCGGGTCGGACCTTGTCTTCCGAACGCTCGACAAGATCATTGTGAAAGGCCGCACACAGCCGGTCACGGTCTGTGAGATCCTCGGATTCAAGGATCAGGTCACCCGTGCCCGAAAAGAATCCGTCGCTTTGTTCGAGCAGGGTCTTGCCGCCTACTGGGCTGAGAACTGGGATGAGGCCATCCGCCTTTTCACCGCCTCCGAAGCGGGTGAGGAATATCCCGACCTCAATCCGTCCATGATCATGCTCGCCCGGGCCAAGACGCTGAAACTTCAACCGCCCGATGCCGGTTGGGACGGAGTTTATGTGATGAGGACCAAGTGAAAACTCCGTATCTTGCAAGCCGGGGTAAGTCTCATACGACCAGCTCTCTCTGAACTCCGCCAGGACCGGAAGGTAGCAACGGTAGGAGATCGTAGCGGTGCGATATGAGGGGCTTACCCCTTTTTATTTTCCGCCGATGTGCGCCGCGATCATTTCTCCATGCGTGCGCGTGTTTTCAATGAACCACTTTCCGGTGTTGTACCCGCCGATGATCACTCCGGCCAGATACAATCCCGGACGGTTCGATTCCAACGTCTGCTCGTCGAACACGGGTGTGCGGAACTCGTCGTCATTGAACTCCACGCCCGCCTTTTCCATGAATTTGAAATCAGGCTGGTAGCCCGTCATCGCCAACACAAAGTCGTTCGCCAAGGTGACGGGGCCTTCGGGGGTATGGATCTCCACGCTCGTTTCCGTGATGCGGGTCAGTTCGCTGTTGAAATACGCGCGGATCGTGCCTTCCCGGATTCGGTTTTCGATGTCGGGACGCACCCAGTACTTCACCCCCTCTTTCAAGGCCGGTTCGCGCACCACCAGGGTCACATCGCTTCCGCACCGATAGGTCTCCAAGGCCACATCGACCGCCGAATTTCCGCCTCCCACCACCACGACCTTCTGAAACGCATAGGCGTGCGGCTCATCGTAATAATGCTTCACCTTGGGCAGGTCTTCACCCGGGATGTTCATCCGATAGGGGTCGCTGTAAAAGCCGCTCGAAATGATCACGCGTTCCGCCACATACGTGGCCTTGGTGGTGGTGACTTCATAGGCGCCGAGCTCGCCGCTCAGGCCGGTCACCGTCTCATACAGGTTCACCGGCAATGCGAAGTTTTCCGTGACGCGCCGGTAATACTCGAGGGCTTCGCGCCGGGTCGGCTTCACGCCATGCGAAATGAACGGCACTCCGCCGATCTCGAGCCGGTCCGACGTCGAAAAGAACGTCATGTTGGTCGGATAACGGAACAGAGAATTCACCAGGCACCCTTTTTCAAGGATGAGGAAGGGGATGTTGCGTTTTTGGAGGGCGATGCCGCAGGCGAGCCCGACCGGACCCGCACCGATGATGATGACCATGCTTATAATTCCCTGTCGTAGCGGACTTCGAAACTGATGTTGATCTCGTGCAGCGGACGGATCAACGGCATCCGTGTGAATCCCGTCGCCTCGTACATCTTATGAGCGGTGAGGAGCCGCGTGTCGGTCCATAAGTGGATGCGGGTGAAACCGCGTTTCCGGGCTTCCTCAAAGGCGAACTCGGTCATCATCCGACCGATGCCTTTGCCCCGCGCTTCTTCTTTGAGATAGACCCGGCTCAGATACGGACCTTCCGGACCCACTTTCATGGCGATGCTTCCAATGCGGCGGTCGCCGTCCCACACGCAGAACAGGCGGTGCTCCGTACCCACATACCATGTTTCGAACGCGACGAAATCGGGAAGCTCCTCGTCGGCGTCGAAGATCCATCCGTACTCTTCGAAGACGTCGCCGATGATGGCGGTCATTTCCGGGATATCCTCTTTTGTGGCGGGCAGGATGCGGGTCATGCGGGTTTCAGGGCTTTGGCAAGAAGGATGGCCGTATGTTCGCCGGTGCGGCCGAGCGCATCCGACATCTGGTGGCGGCAGGAGAAGCCATGCACACAGACCGGCGTCTCTCCGTCCAAGGCGCGGAGCGCCGGGAAGAGCGTCGTTTCTCCGACACGCATCGACACCTCGTAGTGAGGGGCTTCGTAGCCGAAGCTGCCTGCCATGCCGCAGCATCCTGTCTTCAGGTCCAAGGGCAGATACCCTGCCAAAGACAGCGTGTCCAGCACCGGATCGACGCCTACCAAGGCCTTCGCGTGGCAATGGCCATGAACGGCGACCTGTTGCGACGCCGCGTCGAACAAGCCCTCGGTCCGCGCCGCGTTCCGAAGCACAAACTCCTCGAACAGGAAGCTCATCGACGCCACCGCCTTCGCATCCTCGAGGTCCGATTCCGGAACCAGATCCAAGTATTCGTCTCGCAGGGTGAGGATTTCCGAGGGTTCCTGTCCCACAACCGGGATCCCCGCTTTGGCAAACCCGCTCAGCATCGCGACGGTCTGCCTCGCCACCCGTTTCGCATCGTCCATGAACCCTTTCGACAGATAGGTGCGGCCGCTCTGGTGCGGCTCCGTGATCGTGACGCGGTAGCCCATGGCTTCGAGCACACGCACCATCGCAATGCCGATCTCCGGCTCATGATAATTCATGAAAAGGTCGTTCAAGATCACGACAGGCTCACCGTCCGGATTCTTCGCGACGCGGCGCCGGTTCCAAGCCGCCAAGGTCTGGGTGGCGAAACGGGGCAGGTCACGCTCCCGCGCGATGCCGAACACGGCGTGATACGCTTCCTTCATCGGATTCGTGGCGTTGAGCGCGTTCACCAAGCGAGGGAAGAGCGACGCCAGCGGATACAGGCGCTCCGGAAACGCGAAAAACTGCTCACCCAGGGTGCTTCCGTTGCGTTCGTGCCAACCATGCAGGAATTCGGCTTTCATGCGCGCCATGTCCACGTTCGCGGGACATTCCGTCTTGCAGGCCTTGCAGCTGAGGCACAGGCTGAGGCCTTCGTTGAGATCTTCCGAGGCGAAGGCGTCCGGACCCTGACCCCGGAACAGCTGCCGGAACAGGTTCGCACGGCCGCGGGTCGAGTCTTTTTCATCGCCGGT
>CAYVRS010000172.1:0-3199 GCA_964454075.1 uncultured Chitinophagales bacterium | reverse complement strand
CGATGAAGACGGGCTTGTCGAGCTGGAAGTACGATGCCGGACGCACGAACGGGGAGTCACCATATCCATAATAGTGGAAGGTGTAGAAGTCGAGCGTGCCGTCGGCATCCCCACCCGTTTGGAAGAGCCGGTCGTCACGGTAATAATTTTTCTGGATGGGGTTCGTCGCGGTATAGATGTCTGACATGGCGGTCGGGTTGACGATACCCGTAGTCACTTTCGCATCCGGATCGGTCCGCTTGATGGCCCCGGCCGTCTGGTTGACGAATTTCTGGATGTCCGACATCGGCACATGGCGGTTGAAATCCCATCCGAACTCCTCCGACATCCCTTCGGCTTCATTGAAGATCTCCCAAGCCAGAATCGCCTTATGTCCCTTCAGTGCGGTGACCATCGGAATGAGCGAATTCTGGATGTAGCTCTGCCGGTTGGCGTCCTGCGTAAGGATCGCGAACGCACGGTCGGTGTTCGTGGTGCCGTTGGCGATGCGCAGCATGTCGAACGACCACAGGCTCAGCAAGACGGTGATGTCGTTCGCCTCCGCCATGTCCAGGATCGTGCGCAGGTTCTGGATGGCGTTCACGCCCGGACCCGTCACCATCTGGCCCGACCATTCCGGGGTGCGAGCGCCGGTGGTGTGCATCCAGAATCGTACAGTGTTGCCGCCATTGGCACGAAGTTCCTTAAACAACAGGTCGAACTGGCTGAAACGGGCTCCGCCCGGTCCCAGGTCGGCCGCGAAATCGACCCATGCGACGTTCGTTCCGCTGACCCACAACGGTTGTCCGTTCACCTCGATCCGATTCGACGGAATGGCCGGTTGGGCGTTCACAGGGTTCACCTGCAGAGAAGCGCTTCCAATCAGGGTCGCAAACAAGGCGGTTTTGAGCAGATTCATGGGCGGGTTGGCTTGGGTTCTGTAGCGCTTTCAATTAATCAATTTATTTGAATAAATGCAACCCCTCGCGTGTTTTGTATCTTGAACGAATCATTCCTTGCATCCATGCTTACCGGTACCAATCTTCAGCACGCCAAACTCTACAATGTCCGGATTGTCTTGGAGACCATCCGCTTGTACGGACCCTTGTCGCGTGTCGAGATCGCCCGCCGCACCAATCTGACGGCGCAGACCGTGACGAACATCACCCGTCAGCTGCTCAAATCGAATCTGATCTTGGTGCGCGACCAGATCCAGAACGGGAGGGGGGCGCCATCGGTCTTGCTGGGCATCAAGCCCACCGGCGCGTACTCGATCGGGTTGGATCTGGATGAAACACACCTGACCGGCGTTCTGATGGATCTGATGGGAACGATCCGCCAGCGCAAAAGTGTGGAGATTTCGCTGCCATCGCCGGAAGAAGCCATCCGCCTGTTGGAATCGTTCACCCGGGAGTTGATCACCTTGGAGCAGATCGCCTTGGATCGTGTCTGGGGTGTAGGCGTGGGCTTGCCGGGTCCGTTGGGCGTGTCGGAAGGCGGGGTGGTCACGAATGTCTTCAATCCGAAAGCGTTGCCGGGCTGGAACAACGTCCCTGTGGTGAGCCTCTTGAGCCAGAAATTGGGCATTCCGGTTTTTCTTGAGAACAACGCGTCCGCGGCGGCGATCGGGGAGCGATGGTTCGGAGCCGGTCGGCACATCGGCACCTTTTTCTATGTCTTTTTCGGGGCTGGCCTGGGTGGCGGACTGATCATCAACGGTCAGATGTATCCCGGATTCACAGGTAATGCGGGTGAATTGGGGTATTTCCCGGTCGTCCGCACGGATGCGACCCTTCGGGGCATCGACCGGCCTCACCTCGGCGCCTATTTCAATTTGCCGAGCCTGTATGCCAAACTTGGGGAGACCGGGGTGAAGATCTCCCATCCGAACGAACTGGAGCAACTCTACAATGAGGAGAATCCGGTGCTGATGAATTGGATCGAGACCGGAACCGATCAACTGGCTCCGTTCATCCTCGGCATCGAATACCTCATCGATCCTCAAGCCATCTTCTTCGGTGGACGTTTGCCGGATGTGATCATCCGTTCAATGGTGAACCGCTTGCAGCGTATTTTGCCGGCGCTTCGGATCGACGCCCGTGTGGCGAGTCCGGAACTGCTCTGCGCCACTGCCGGTACCGACGCCGCGTCGCTCGGTGTGGCCACCTTGCCCTTGTACACCTCCTTCGCGCCGGTTCCCAAGACGATGGAGAAGAAGACCAAGAATGTGAAAGCCTCCTCGAAATCGAACCCACTCAAAGCCTTCTAAGCCATGCGCAAGGTCTTGTTACTGATGGGGATGTGGATGTTGGCAACGCCTGCGCGCAGCCAGGACATCCCGACCATCCTCGCGGAGATCCGCGCCGATTCCATCGACGCGTCGATCCGAACCCTGGCCGGGTTCCATACCCGGCATACGCTGTCCGACACGCTGAGCGACACGAAAGGCATCGGCGCGGCCAGACGGTGGATCCACCGAACTCTGAGCCGGTATTCGGCGCAGAACGGCGGGCGGCTCCAAGTCTCCTACCATCGCTTCACCCAGGCCCCTGGCCGCCGCATTCCCCAGGCGACGGAGATCGTGAATGTCGTGGCCGTTCTTCCGGGCTCCTCGCCCGCCTCCAAAGACCGCATACTGGTTGTTTCCGGGCATTATGATTCCATTTGCGGCTCCCAATCCGACGCCGATTGCTATGCGCCGGGTGCCAATGACGACGCGTCCGGCACCGCCGCCGTCATGGAACTGGCGCGAGTCATGTCTGCCCATCGTTTCGACGCCACCATCGTCTTCATGGCGGTGGCCGGTGAGGAGCAAGGGCTGTATGGCGCGTATGGCTGGGCCGAACAGGCGGTTCGCGACAGCCTCGACCTCCAGGCGATGTTCACGAACGACATCATCGGGAGTCCGGTCGCCGCAGACGGCTCCAAGGAACCGTTCCGCGTCCGCCTCTTCGCCGATGGCGTGCCCGCCTTGCGGGAGAATTCCGTGATGGTGCAAGCCTATCTGCGCACCGGCGGCGAGAACGACCTCCCATCCCGACAGTTGGCCCGCCACATCGTGGAAGTGAACCGGACCTGGTTTCCGGCCATGAAGGTCGACATGATCTACCGCCGCGACCGGTACCTCCGCGGCGGCGACCACATCGCGTTCCTGGAGAAAGGGTACGCGGCGGTCCGTTTCAGCGAGCCGAATGAGAATTATGCCCATCAGCACCAGAAC
>CAYVRS010000171.1:2133-3247 GCA_964454075.1 uncultured Chitinophagales bacterium | reverse complement strand
CTTCACAACGAACAACGAACAACGAACAACGAACAACCAACTACTTCACCAAGCTCATCGTCCGGCTCACTCGCTGATCTCCTGCGCTGAGCACATACAGATACACGCCGGAGGACAGCGCGCTGGCGTCGAAGGTTACGGAATGCGACCCGGCCGGCATCATGCCGTCGACCAATACAGCGACTTCACGACCAAGCACATCATATACCCGCAACCCGATGGGTAGGGACGCAAGCTCTTGCGTCCCTACAGTGAAACCGATCACCGTTTCCGGATTGAACGGATTCGGATAATTCTGCTCGAGGCGGAAATCGGACGCGATTTCAGCATCGTCTTCGACGGAAACACCGACGAAGAGGTGAGCGCTTTCTTCACTGATGGATCCGTTCCGCGCCACGGAATAGACATTGTAGGCTGTGGGCTGGTATGGATCGGCATCCACCCAAGACAATTCTCCTGTGAGGATATGCTGGTACCAGCTTCCTTGGACGTCATATTGATCTTGCCGTTGCTTCACATAGGCCATCGGATCATGTTTTGTAATCAGGTAGAACAACAGCGTATCGGTCGCGGAAGCGGCGAATTCGGGTCGTTTCCAGGTGAGCCGGTTTTTCGTCTTCCCTGCTTCCTCGAAGGCCACGGCCGTGAAATCCACTGGTGCCGGAGGCGTGGAGGTCGGCAGCCAGCTCGCGCGCGGCGTCGTGGTGGCATCAGAATAATAATATTGTCTCAACGTGTCTGCTATGGCCTTGGTGTTGTTCGAGACCGACCGGGCGCGGAAAAAGATCTGGCCTTGTGTGGACGAATTCCCTTGGTTGTAGCGGATCTGGCTGGTGAGGTCGCCGATGGCCCAATCCTGTCCCCCGCCGCTGGCAGGCGGCAGCCGGTAGGGCGCCAAGCCTTGGTAAATGTGACGGCCTGCGGCTGTGGTCTGAGACGCCCACCAGGGAGCAAGCTTGCCGTAATCCTGTCCACCTCCGTATCTCCAATACAATTGCGGGGTCAGGTAGTCCACGCTTCGTTGCTCGAGCCAAGCCGGTGCATCGGCATAGATCACGTTGTAGGCATCCATCCCGCTGATTCCCGAAGGCACGCCGTTTTTCCAGATGCCGAA
>CAYVRS010000171.1:0-2123 GCA_964454075.1 uncultured Chitinophagales bacterium | reverse complement strand
GGACCCGAAGGGTCTTTACGCCAAAGCAGAAGCCGGACTGATTCCGAACTTCACATGCGGTTTCACGGCCTTGATGGAATCGTGGACGGCCTTGACCATGATGTCGACGTTGTTGCGGCGCCAGGCGGCCTTGCTGGTGTAGTTTCCGCGATGGGCGGCGTACGTGGCGTCGTCGAGTCCGTCGCGCGGACCGCCCACGCTCATGTCGTTCGGCGGATATGGATAGAAGTAATCATCGAAATGGATCCCATCCACATCATAGCGGCGCACGATGTCCATCACCACGGCGGTGACGCGCTCGCGCACGGCGGGCAAACCCGGATCCATGATCTTGATGGAGCTGGAGGCGGATGTCGCGGTGATGATCCACTCGGGGTTGGTCACGGTGACGTGGTTGGCGGCGCGGGTGCGTGTACCCGGGGCGCGGTCAGCGCGGTACGGGTTGAGCCAGGCATGGAGCTCCATCCCCCGCTTGTGCGACTCTTCGATGGCGAAAGCCAGAGGATCCCACAGCGGGTTCGGCGCCACGCCTTCGGTGCCGGTGAGGTAGGTCGACCAGGGTTCGATGGCCGACGGATAGAACGCATCCCCTTCGGCCCGCACCTGAAACAGCACGGCATTCGTTCCGGCGGCTTTGAGCTTGTCGAGCAGATCGATCAGATCGGCTTGCTGCTGCGCCGGACTCGCCGTCCGCGAAGTGGGCCAATCCAGATTGGTCACGGTGGCGATCCACACTCCGCGGAATTCAGGTTTGGGCAAGGACTGGGCATGCGCCAGAATCGGAAGCAGCAGAAGGATGAGGGCGATGCGTCGGTTCATGTCATTTCACCAAGGTCATCGTGTGGGTGAGGCGGACGTTACCGCTCATCAGAACATAGACATAGACGCCGGAGGAAAGCCCGCTGGCGTCGAAGGTCACCGAATGGGAACCGGCAGACATCCGCTCGTCCACGAGGACAGCGATGCGACGTCCCAGGGCGTTGTAGACCGCCAAATTCACATCACCGTCAACCGGCAACTGAAAACTGATCATCGTGGTCGGGTTGAACGGGTTCGGGAAGTTCTGGCTCAGCGAGTACACATTGGCGATCTCGTTCTCATCGACACCGGTGGCGCTCGGCACGCTCAAAGCGTTGGATGGGGCGCTTTCGACATTGTTGCGAGATAGGGATGTCACCACGTACGTGTATGCCGTGTTCTGATTGATCCCGGTCGACGTGAAACTGTCGCCTCCGGCAAGTCCGATCAGATTAGCACCGTTGGCCACGATAGCTGCGGCGTCAGTCTCTATGGAGCTGGTCCGGTAGATCGCGAACCGCTGAAGTTGGTCACCCTGGTCGTTGTGCGAGCCACGCACCCAAGTGAGCACATGGGTGCTTCCGACCCGGTTGGCTTCCACGATCGTGGGAGCACCGGGAGCCGCTTGACTGCGCCAAGACATGCTGGGCACAAGCGCAGGACGACGATATTGGTACAACGGTCCGGTGATGTCGGTCTGAACGTTGTATCCATAGATGTGGTCCCACCGGAAGTAGACTTGACCAAGCACATTGTTCACACGGCTGGTGTCGATCATGCGGGGAATCTGTGGAACTGTACCCTCAACGTAGGCGCCGATTCCGATGTAGAGATGGCGTCCATACGTTTCACCGGCCCAATCCCGGGTGATCCATGAATGCTCAGGAGAGCTGGTATATGGTGGTCCGTTGTAGATCTTCCAGTAGTTCTGAGGTACCACATAGTCGTTGATTCCTTCCCTCATCCAAGCCCTGGCATCTTGCGACACATTGGAAAAACCGAACAATGCCGGCCAGCCTCCACTCGATTTATAATGTCCGATGGGTGCGGAACCGACCTTGACCCACGGTTTGTTGGCCAACACGTAGGACATGGTTCGACGCGGAATGTCGTTCACATTATTCCGGCGCCATTCAGCCACGGAATTGAAACTGCCCCCGTAGGTGAGCCAATTCGCGAAATCATTCGGATAACTGCCCCCATAGCGCAGGAAATCGAAGTGGATGGCGTCGATGTCGTACTTGGAGATCAGTTCGACAAGGTTGCCCATCACCCAATCGCGGGCACCGGGGTAGGCAGGATCCAACCAGCGGCTTCCATCCATG
>CAYVRS010000170.1:1319-3265 GCA_964454075.1 uncultured Chitinophagales bacterium | reverse complement strand
CTATGCTTGGCTCACGCCCGTGCTGGTCTTCGTGGCGGTGCCGCTGCTGGATTTGTGGATCGGACGCGACGACCGCAATCTGGACCCGGACGCCGAGGCTCGCGCCAAAACCCGCCGGCTCTACACGTGGATCCTGTTCGCCTACCTTCCGATCTCGGTCGGACTCATGTTCGCCCTAGGGCATCGCATCACGCAAACCGATGCGACGTGGATGGTTCAGGCGGGATGGATTTTGTCCGTCGCCCTGAGCACGGGCGGCATCGGCATCACGGTGGCGCATGAGCTGGTGCATCGCCGCTCGGAGCTGGAGCAGTGGGTCGGCAAAGGCATCCTGATGACGGTCTTGTACATGCACTTCGCGATCGAGCACGTGCGCGGACACCATGCCACCGTCGCCACGCACGACGATCCCGCCACCGCTCGGAAAGGGGAGAGCGTGTACGGCTTCCTGTTTCCGAGCATCGGCGGACAGCTCGTCTCCGCCTGGCAGCTCGAATCCCGCCGCCTCGCGAAACTCTCGATCGGCACCTGGGACATCCGCAACGACATGCTCCGTTTCGCCCTCATCCAAACCCTGTGGTTGGTGCTGATCGCGTCACTCTTCGGCATCGGGTTTCTGCCGGTGTACATCCTCACCGCATTCCTGTCGTTCAGCTTGTTGGAAGTGGTCAATTACATCGAGCATTACGGATTGGAGCGAGAGCGCGATGAGAAAGGGCGGTATGAGCGTGTCGACGAGCATCATTCCTGGAACAGCGACCATGTGGTGAGCCGCGCGCTGCTGTTCGAGCTCACGCGGCATGCCGATCATCATGCGCATGCGAGTCGGCCGTATCCGATACTTCGGTCGTTGGAAAAAGGTCCGCAACTGCCCACCGGTTATCCGGGAATGATCCTGCTTGCGCTGGTCCCGCCGCTGTGGTTCAGGGTGATGGATAAGAAAGTGGCAATTTTAAATGAACAATGTTAAATGTGGTGCTCATGAGCTGAGCTAAGCTCACATCATTTAAAATTGTCCATTTAAAATTGTCAATTAAAAATTATTCCAAGCAAATCGTCGGAGGCGTCGCGTTTTCCCTCGGTTTTGCATTCTTCGCGCCGAAAAGGCGGAGGCCTTTGAAATAGAGCGCGGCGATACGGTCGTTCACGCCGCCACGGCGGCACATCTCCATGAAGAGGCGGTCCGACCATTCACGATAAGCCACGTGGTCCAGTTTTCCTTCCCGCATGAGCTGATACAGCGCATCATGCACCAGCGAGGCTTTCAGGTTGGCCTGGGTGTCCATCACCGGACCGCTTACCCCATCCCACGCGTAATATTTGCGGACGGTGAGAAGTCCCTTGGCTGAAATCTCGATGAATTCGTTGCCGATGGGCCCCTCGTCGAAGGGATGGCCAAGGTCGTAGCTGAAGTCCTCGCGCAACTGATACTTGTAGTTCCGCACAGAGCGGTAGCAGAATCGGTTCATCGGAGTGGGGGGTTAAGGATCCTGATTGCAAGGCTAATTAAATAACGTCACGCCTTTCTCGCAAATAAAATCTCCACTCCCCCTATCTTCCCACTTCCTACTTCCTACTTCCTACTTCCTACTTCCTACTTCACACTTCCCACGTCACATGTCCAACACCGTCTCCGGAACCGTCATCCACATCCTTCCCGAACAATCCGGCGCCGGTAAGAACGGCACCTGGCGCAAGCGCGACTTCGTGATCGAAACGAAGGACCAATACCCCAAGAAGATCTGCATGACGCAGTGGGGCGATGAGATCGACAATGCCTCGGTGAGCATCGGCCAGACCCTCACCGCGCACATCGACATCGCCAGCCGCGAATACAACGGCCGCTGGTACACCGATGTGAAAGCCTGGAAGATCGAGCTGGGCGACAGCGACGGATTCATCGAGGAAGGAAACGCGGCTCCGGTCAGCAAGAAAACCCCGCCGCC
>CAYVRS010000170.1:0-1309 GCA_964454075.1 uncultured Chitinophagales bacterium | reverse complement strand
CCTTGGTCGACGTCGACGACGATCTTCCCTTCTGAGGAATCGGGAATCAGGAATCAGGAATCGGGCAACTGAAAACTGAAAACTGAAAACTGAAAACCGTCAACCTTCAACTAAAGTCACTCCCTCGTTCCCCACATGCTGACCGAGCGCGTCGAAGGCGGCGGCGTGACCGTTGAACCGCCGTTTCCAGTCGGAAAGGTCGCCCCGGGTGAGCCTCTCGCCCGGAATCACCCTGCGTAGGCGCCCTGCGCTGAGTTCGGCGGACAGGAATCCCCGCACCGCCACCCGGTTCGATCCCCCCACGCCCGAGGCGCCGTAGCCGTGGATCACCAGAAGCACTTTCTTTCCGCTCAGAGCGAGGTTTTTCAGCGCCAGGCGCACGGCTTCCACGGCTTGAGCGTCGGTATGCGGACGATGTTTCAGGGAATGGGTGGAGAGCATACAGCGGTTGATTGGATTGGATAAAGATAAGGCGTAACTCCTTTAGGAACAGTAATATGCCATCCAGAGTCCATGATGTGGAAAGAGTCAAGGATTTTGTACATTGAGGCTGAATCGTCGTTTCGCCCTATAATTTTCATTTATAGCAAAGAAAATTCTATGTACGGATTATTGAACCGCGCCATCAAAGATCTGGTCGAGAGTAATTTCGGGGAAGATACGTGGAGGGAAGTCGCTTCTCGCGTGAGTCCGGAAGCCTTCGATTTCATCGCCCTGAAAATGTACCCGGATGAGCTCACCTACGATCTGGTAGCCGCCGTGTCGGATATCTCGGGCCTCACCCAGCAGCAAGTGATGGAAGCCTTCGGCGAGCACTGGATCAGCTACACGGGACATGTGGGCCATGGCGACATCATCTCCATCATGGGCGACGACACCATCACGTTCCTCCAGAATCTGGATTCCATGCATTCGCGCCTGATGTCCATCTACACCGAACTCCAGCCTCCCAAATTTCTGATCACCGACCTCGGCGAGGGCGTTTACGAGATGGAATACCACAGCCACCGGGCCGGACTCTGGCCGGTCGTGATCGGCATGGTCCGCGGGTTGAGCGCGCTGATGAAACAGAACGTGGCGGTCCGTCTGCTGAGGCCCAAGGTCGAGGCGGTCGGCTACGACACCTTCGAAATCATCATCACTCCCTGAACCGCCCCATGGATTTCGGCACCCTCATCCAACGTCTGTATCCGTTCTCCTTCGAGTTCGATCCGACACTGCGGATAGATCGGGTGCATCGACGCTTGATGGAGGTGATTCCAGGCGTTGAGAGCGGCCAATCGGTGGCAGATCTGTTCCGATTGCGTCG
>CAYVRS010000169.1:0-3275 GCA_964454075.1 uncultured Chitinophagales bacterium | reverse complement strand
TGATCGATTTCATGCTGCGAGAATGCGATTTCGATGTGTTGGATGTGAGAGGGGCGGATGTCCATGCTCTGCGAACGTCCGACGACGCGTCGTTGGCACGAGCCATCTCGGCCGTGGAGGCGCATCAGGCCTTGTCGATTCCGGAACCTAGCCGGTCCGACATCCCCGTGATCGGTATCACCGGCACAGGCGGGGCTGGTAAAAGCTCGCTCACCGATGAGCTGGTGCGTCGGTTCACTCATGCGTTACCGGAGAAGAGTCTGGCCATCGTCAGCGTCGATCCCACGAAATTCAAAACAGGCGGAGCTCTGCTTGGCGACCGCATCCGAATGAACAGCGTCTATCATCCGAACGTATACATGCGAAGCTTGGCCACGCGGGCGTCCAACCGTGCGGTGTCGGAGGCGGTGGAGGGCACACTCAAGCTGTACAAATCGGCGGGTTTCGATCTGATTCTGGTCGAAACGAGCGGCATCGGTCAAAGCGATTTGGAAATCATCGATCTGGCCGATATCACTCTGTATGTGATGACCAGCGAGTTCGGAGCGCCGAGTCAGCTTGAAAAGATCAACATGCTGGATCTGGCTGATTTCACGGTCCTCAACAAGTTTGAGAAACGTGGATCCTTGGACGCTTTCAGGGATATCCGCAAGCAGATCCGCCGCTCGCGCAATGTCTGGGATGTGGCGGATGCCGACTTGCCGGTCTTTCCGACGATCGCCGCGCAATTCAATGACGATGGGGTGAACCGTCTGTTCGGCGCCCTGCTGAAAAAACTCTCATGGAGCAGTGAGATCGCATATCCGACCGAACCGGCCGAAGCCTTGCAGGTGCAGTCGATTCTGCCGCCGAAGAAAGTCCGATATCTCTCCGAAATCGCCGATGAGATCCACGGTTATCACACGATGGTGGACGAGCAGGCGCAGATCGCCGACACGTTGCAGCATGTCATGTTCGCAAGGACCCTCGATGCCGATTCTCCTTCTCTCAAGCAACGCGAAGAGCAGTCCCGCAAAGCCCTGAATTCCGAGTCGATGGACATCCTGGAGGGATGGGACGCGCAGCGAGCCGCATACCGGGAGCCCGAAATGGTGACCACTATCCGGGACAAGGAGATCCGTACGCCGATGTATCGGGCGTCATTGAGCGGGACGATGGTGCCACGTATCGCATTTCCGGAGTATCGGTCCTGGGCCGACCGCCTCACCTTCGCGATGAAAGAAAACCTGCCGGGGTATTTCCCCTTCACCGCCGGCGTGTTTCCGTTCAAGCGCGATGAGGAAGACCCGGCCCGGATGTTCGCCGGTGAGGGAACCCCGGCCCGGACCAACAAACGGTTTCATTATCTGAGCCAGGGTTTGCCTGCGAAGCGCCTCTCCACCGCTTTCGACTCGGTGACCCTGTATGGGGAAGACCCCGATTGGCGTCCGGACATCTATGGCAAGATCGGTAACTCGGGCGTCAGCGTATGCACCTTGGACGATATGAAGATCCTGTATCAGGGCTTCCGGCTCACGTCTCCCGATACCTCGGTGTCGATGACGATCAATGGTCCGGCTCCGATGATCCTGGCCATGTTCATGAATACGGCCATCGACCAGGAGCTGGACGCGTACCGAGCCGCCCATGGCGAGCCGGATGCGGCCACCCGGGCCAAGATCTGCGCCTCGGCGTTGAGTTCGGTCCGCGGAACCGTGCAGGCCGACATCCTCAAAGAAGACCAAGCGCAGAACACCTGCATTTTCAGCACGGAATTCGCGCTGCGCATGATGGGAGACATCCAGGAGTATTTCACGAAGAACCAGGTACGGAACTATTACTCCGTCTCCATTTCCGGGTACCACATCGCGGAGGCGGGAGCCAATCCGATCACGCAGGCCGCGTTCACGCTGGCCAACGGGTTCACCTATGTCGAGTATTACCTCTCACGGGGCCTGAACATCGACGATTTCGCACACAACCTGTCGTTTTTCTTCAGCAACGGGTTGGATCCGGAGTATGCGGTGATCGGTCGCGTGGCGCGGCGCATCTGGGCCATCGCCATGAAAAAGCGCTATAAAGCCAACGAGCGATCCCAAAAGCTCAAGTATCACATCCAGACCAGCGGACGCTCCCTTCACGCCAAGGAGATCCAGTTCAACGACATCCGTACCACTCTGCAGGCGCTCATGGCCTTGAACGACAACTGCAACTCGTTGCACACCAACGCTTACGACGAGGCCATCACCACACCCACGGAAGAAAGCGTGCGCCGCGCCCTGGCCATCCAGATGATCATCAACAAGGAGTTGGGTGTTTCGAAGAACGAGAACTCCCTCCAAGGTTCCTTCCTGATCTCCGAACTCACCGATCTGGTGGAGGAAGCCATATTGGCGGAATTCGACCGCATCACGGAACGAGGCGGTGTTCTCGGCGCGATGGAGACGATGTACCAACGCGGAAAGATCCAGGAGGAAAGCCTGCATTACGAGACCTTGAAGCACAACGGCACGCTGCCGATCATCGGTGTGAACACCTTCAAAGGAAAGGACTCAGAAAGCGACGATACGCCCTTGGAGCTGATCCGGTCCACCGAGGAAGAGAAGAAGGCTCAGATCGCCGCTCTGGAGGCGTTCAAAGCCGCCCATGCGGATGAAGCGCCTGCCGCTCTGAAACGACTGCAGGATGTGGCCCGCAGCGGCGGAAACATCTTCGAGGAGCTGATGGAGACGGTGCGGGTATGCTCGCTCGGTCAGATCACGACCGCTCTGTACGAGGTGGGCGGGCAATACCGCCGAAGCATGTGATCAGCGAAGGCGCTTGATGGCTTGAAGCGTGGCCAGCCGGTCGGGTGCGAAATCGACCGCGGTGGAGTCGAGGCTGTTGATCATCACATAATCGCTGGCATGGATGATCCGTGGGCCGCCGAGGCTGATGGCGACATGCGTGATGCGGTCGTCCGATGGCCCGAAATACAGCAGATCGCCGGCACGCACGTTTCCGAATCCGTCGGAGTACGGAATCTCCTCACCGAGTTCGAACTGCATGTTGGCGTCGCGCGGCAGAATGATTCCTTGCGCCTTGAAGACGGTCTGCGTGAAACCGGAACAATCGAAGCCCGAGGTCGAGTTGCCGCCCCAGAGATAGGGGATGCCGTGGAACGACATCGCCGTGGCGATGATTGCGGCGGAATCGGGAGCTTCACTGACGTTGCGGGGCAGAGGACCCACGTGGGAGGCCAGGACAAAACAAAGAAAAGTCCAAGTCTGATCGCAGAACAACTCATATATACAGAG
>CAYVRS010000168.1:0-3311 GCA_964454075.1 uncultured Chitinophagales bacterium | reverse complement strand
CACTGCTGCTGAACACGCCGCCGGTGACCACTTCTTCAACGACGGCTTCAGACGAGTCGGCTTTCGGCATCACGGGCGTCTGGTCGGGTGCCAGCGATTGCACCACGCGCAGGCTGTCTTGGACGCGGCGCTGCTCCATCATCCGGGCGCGTTGCTCTTCGTTGGGAGACATGTACCAGAACCATGCCATCATGATCAGGAACATCAGGGAGAAGCCGACAACGGTATTACGATCCACGGGAGGTACGCTTAGGAAAAGTTTAAGGAACCGGATCGTATCCGGTGCCACCCCAGGGATGGCATCGTCCGATCCGTTTGAGAGCCAGCCAGCCGCCTTTCATTGCCCCATGTTTTTGCAGGGCTTCGATCGAATAGGCGCTGCAGGTCGGCTGATACCGGCAGCGGGGAGGAAAATACGGGGATATCGCCAACTGGTAAAACCGCACCAGGCCGATGAGCAAGGTCTTCATGGGGCGAGCTGGGCTTGGAGGCGGTCGATCAGAGACCGGATGTCGCTGTCCACTTGGCTGTAAGGGACATCCGATTTCTTGGCGATCAGGATGAGGTGGAGACCTTGGGAGCTGTCCGGTGAAACCGGAAACTGGCGGTAGGCTTCACGCATGCGGCGCTTGCACCGGTTGCGGACCACCGCGTTGCCCAATTTGCGACCGGCCACAAAAGCGACAAGGCAACCGGCTGTCGCATCGGGAAGCGCTGTGAAGCGCAGATCCACGGAAGATGCGGTCAATCGGTTGCCTTCTCGGAAGAGGCGGTCGAAATTGGATTTGCCCCGGAGAATCTTCGCCCGAGGCAGGGTATGGCGACCGGAACCGTTATTTCGGTCCGCGTTCATCGCTCACGGTGAGCTTATGGCGACCTTTGGCGCGGCGGCGCTTGAGCACCTGCTGACCCTTGAGATCGTCCATGCGGGCACGGAAACCATGCGTGTTCACACGTTTGCGGCGGCTGGGTTGAAACGTACGTTTCATGGGTGGAAAACTTTAAAATTTCGGGATGGAACCGACCGTTATGAACCCGGTCATTTATGGAAAGACAACAAAAATAGCATATTTCTTGCTAAATTAGAAGCCTCTACAAACCCTTTTTTTCATGTTCGACTCGATCATCAAATCCCTCAGTTCCCTTTTCGGCACGAAATCGGACCGCGACCTGAAATCCATCCGCCCCATCGTCACCCAGATCAACGCGCTCGGTTCGAGCATGGAGGCCCTGTCAGACGCCGAGCTCGCCGCCAAAACCCAAGAATTCAAGGAGAAGATCCGGGCCGCGGCGGACGAGTACCGATCCAAGATCGAGGCGTTGAAAGCCGAGTTGGAGTCCCCGGGCAGTGAATTGAGCATCGAGGAGCGTCGCGAGAAGGCCGAAGAGATCGACGCCTTGGAGAAAGATGAGCTCGACGCCATCGAAGACATGCTCGACGAACTGCTCCCTGAAGCGTTCGCCGTGTTGAAGGAGACCTGCCGCCGTTTCGTGGGCAAGACATGGAAGGTGGCCGGCAACGAGATCACCTGGAACATGGTGCCGTATGATGTGCAGCTGATCGGCGCCATCGTGCTGCACCAAGGCAAGATTTCCGAAATGAAGACCGGGGAAGGGAAAACGCTTGTCGCCATTTTTCCGGCCTATCTCAACGCCCTCGTCGGACGTGGCGTGCATGTGGTCACCGTGAACAATTACCTGGCCAACCGCGACTGCGAGTGGAATGAGCCGATCTTCCAATTCCACGGTCTCCGTGTCGATTGCATCGACCGCCATGAGCCCAACACGGATTCGCGCCGCAACGCGTACTTGGCGGACATCACGTACGGCACCAACAACGAGTTCGGCTTCGATTACCTGCGCGACAACATGGTGCTTGCCGAAGACCAGCTCGTGCAGCGCAAACACCACTACACCATCGTGGATGAGGTTGATTCCGTCCTTATCGACGAGGCCCGCACGCCGCTGATCATTTCGGGTCCGGTGATGCAGGACACCCAGTCCGCCAAATACATCGAGCTAAAACCCCGCGTGCTCGCGCTGGTTGAAGCCCAGAAGAAACTTGTGGCCAAGTATGTGGCCGAAGCCGAAGCCGCTCTCGACGCCAAAGACGAGGAGAAGGCCGGTTTGCAGCTCTTCCGAGCCAAACGCGGTTTCCCGAAAAACGGGCGCTACCTCAAGCTGATGCAGGAGCCGGACATCCAGAAAATGGTGCAGAAGACCGAGTATTTCTATCTGCAGGACAGCGGCCGCCAGATGGGCGTGGTCGATGAGGACATGTTCTACGCCGTCGACATGCGCAACAACAGCATCGAGATGACCGACAAAGGCCGCGAACTCATCACTCCGAGCAATGAAGATCCCGATTTCTTCGTGATTCCGGATATGGGCACCGAGACGGCGGCAATGGAGGAATACTTCGAGAAGAAACGTGCCGAGGGTGTCGACGAGGCCCAGCTCCGCCGTGAGCGTATGGAACGCACGCAACAGCTCAATCTGAAATTCGCGGAACGCGCCGACCGCATCCACTCGGTGAACCAGCTTCTGAAAGCCTACACCATGTTCGAACGCGACGACGAGTACATCGTGCAGGAAGGCAAAGTGCTGATCGTGGACGAGCACACCGGTCGGGTGATGCAAGGCCGCCGCTATTCCGATGGATTGCACCAAGCCATCGAAGCCAAGGAGAATGTGAAGGTGGAGGCGTCGACCCAGACCTACGCCACCATCACGCTTCAGAACTATTTCCGGATGTACCACAAGATTTCGGGCATGACCGGAACCGCGGTCACCGAAGAGGCGGAATTCTTCCAGATCTACAAGTTGGAAGTGGTCGAGATCCCGACCAACCGCCCGATCAGCCGCAAGGATGAAGAGGATTTCGTCTTCCGCACCAAGCGGGAGAAATTCAATGCCGCAATCAAGAAAATCGAGGACTACCACAAGAAAGGGCAGCCGGTGCTCGTCGGAACCACGAGTGTGGAAGTCTCGGAAACCCTGAGCCGCATGCTTCAGCGGAGCGGTATCCGTCACAACGTCTTGAACGCCAAGCAGCACCAGCGCGAGAGCGATATCGTGGCGGAGGCGGGCCGAAAAGGCGCTGTCACCATCGCGACGAACATGGCCGGTCGCGGTACCGACATCAAGCTGAGCGAAGGCGTCGCTGAACTCGGCGGCCTGGCCATCTTGGGCACCGAACGGCACGAGTCGCGCCGCATCGATCTTCAGTTGCGCGGCCGTTCGGGTCGCCAAGGAGATCCAGGTGAGTCGCAATTCTATGTCTCCCTTGAGGATGAGCTGATGCGTCTGTT
>CAYVRS010000167.1:0-3477 GCA_964454075.1 uncultured Chitinophagales bacterium | reverse complement strand
ACAAAGGTTCTCTCTGGCGAGGATGTATTTCAACTTCATGATACTTATGGGTTCCACCATCAGCGCCGCCGTGATGGCGAAGACATCGATCCAGGCTTTCTGGCCGGATGTGTAGGCGGCGAAGCCGAGTTCCGTGGTCAGTCCGTCCAAATTGTCGAGCAGACCCGGTGATCCGAACCCGATCTGAGGCACGGCATGATCGGTGAGCATGATCGAAATGAAGATCGCCGGCACCATGTAGGCGAAGATGAGCACGCAGTATTGCGCCACTTGCGTGTAGGTGATGCCTTTCATGCCGCCCATCACCGCATACAGGAAGACGATGATCATGCCCACGAACACCCCGGTTTCGATATCCACACCCAGGAATCGGGAGAAGACGATACCGACACCGCGCATCTGTCCGGCCACATAGGTGAAACTGATGAACAGGGCGCAGATCACCGCCACCATGCGGGCGGTCTGCGAATAGTACCGGTCGCCGACGAAGGCCGGGACGGTGAACTTCCCGAATTTGCGCAGATACGGCGCCAGGAGCAGCGCCAGGAGCACGTAGCCGCCCGTCCAACCCATCAGGTAGACTGAGCCGTCGCGCCCCATGAAGGAGATGAGTCCGGCCATGGAGATGAAGGAGGCGGCCGACATCCAATCCGCCGCGGTGGCCATGCCGTTGGCGATGGGCGACACCCCGCCACCCGCAACATAAAACTCATGCGTGCTGCCCGCGCGGGACCAGATGGCGATGCCGATGTACAGCGCGAAGCTCAGACCGACGATCAGGAACGTCCATGCTTGGATATCCATCGCTCAATCCTCCCGAAGATCGAATTCGCGGTCCAGACGGTTCATCCACGCCACGTAGACGAAAATGAGGATCACAAAGGCGTAAATGGATCCTTGCTGGGCGAAGAAGAAGCCGAGTTTGAAGCCGAAGAACCGGAATTGATCGAGCCAGTCCACGAACAGGATTCCGGCTCCGAACGAGACCAGGAACCAGACAGACAGCAGGATGGTGAGTACGCGCAGGTTTTTTTTCCAATAGGCCGCGGCCTTGGACGACGGATCGGTAGACATGGACACCTTCAGTTGGACAACATGGACACCGCCTCGGACACGTTTCCGGGCGACCCGATGAAGATGGGCGTTGTCTGGTGAATATGCAAGGGCAGGATACCCGGGATGCGATGGATGTCGGAGACCATCGATCCGGCGTAGCGGAAGCCGTATTGCTTGGCGGTGGCATGCTCGAGATAGGCCTTCACGCCCTCGCTCCAAAGTGAACACCAGACTTGCGAGTCGCGAGGTGAGGAACGTCGATAAACAGAGAACGTGCTGGCGCTTCGGCTGAGTGCGTAGTTCATCTGCTCGGCTGCGAAGGCCTCCAGACGTTGCATCTTCCGCTCCGGAGTCTCGCGGACCCGCCGCACATCGTGAAGGTCCTTGATGGCGCTCTGATTGATCTCCCGGGCGATGAACTTGCAGGCCAGGGTGATGTCCAGCAAGAGCTGGGTCATCTCCCCTGTGGCTTGCGGAAACCGGGCTTGCGACCGGACGATGTGTTCTTCGAGGGTGATCAAAATGTAGGAAGTAGAAAGTAGGAAGTAGACAGAGGAAGATACTTATCCCTTTCCACTTCTCCCTTCCTACTTCCTACTTCCTACTCTTTGACGACGACGATCTTCGCACTCGCCTGTTCTTTGGTCAGCGAGCGGCGGTCGTAGTCGTTGAGCACCGATTTCGGTACGGTGAAGGTCATGGACTTGGGAAGACCTTCGGGCGCGCGGTCGCTGTCGATGCGTACCATCAGCGATTCACCGGTGTTCAGGCTGCTCAGCGTGCGTCCGTAATCGAGGATCACCGACTTCAGCAGTCCTTCGAGGGCGGCGTAGGAGGCGGCCATCTCCTCTTTGGAGCGCAGGCGGCGGCCTTCGATGCGGTTCAGGTTGTTGCGCAAGACCGTCACCTCTTCACGGAGGCCTTCAACCCGTTGACGGGCGGCATCCACCGTCACACGCACTTCGGCGTTGCTGTTCGAACTGTCGCGACGAAGCACTTCGATCGACTCGATCATCTCCGGTGCCATCACCGGAGCCAGTTCGGAGAACTCCGCCCCTCCTTCCGTAGTGAAGGTGAAGGCCACCGGTGCGCCTCCAGGGAAGCCGGCCGCCAGATTGCCGGAGACCAGCAGTCCGAAGCCGGGCAATACGGATGCGGATGCGTTCCGCAATGAGAAGGTGCGCGACGTGTCGGCATTCACAGCGGTCTCCACCACTTTGGCGAAGATCTCGGCGTCGGGCGACACCTCGACCCGCTGCGTGCGGATGCGGCTGTTGAACGCGGCTTCGGTGAGCTTCCCGCTTCGGCGGTCGGCCACATCCCGCTTTTTCACCGACATGTAGGTCTTGCTGGCGGACACGCGGCTCGAATAGCTCACGGAAATCGATTCGTCGGGTCCGATACCGGTGATCAGGTCGCCGTAATCGTTCAGATAGCGTTGGATGAGCGCGTCGATCTCCACGCCGGCCACTTGGGCGCCAAGCATACGCACCGACATATGTCGGTACGAGAGCTCAAGCACGACGCCGTATCCGGGAATGTGCGAGCCTCTGACGAAGGACGTGGGTGCGCCGTTCTGCTTGAGCAGTTCGGTCAGGATGTTTTCCGCAATGTCCAGGTCAAGCCTCATTTTGGGGTCGATGGACGTGGTGTTCAGCAACAGGAGAAGAGCGATTGTGATCATGAGCGTAAGGATTTAGTCGGTTTGGTTGGCGTATGAAAGCTGGCTCAACAGATCATGCATGGCCAGATTGGAACGGTACAGTTGGTCGTCCGTCCGTTCTTTGAGGTCTTCGATTTCGTATCGGATGAGCTGATAGTCGAGGCTTCGGCGCGTTTCGGTGAGGGTCACATAGTCGCGGATGAGGGTTTCCACCGCGGTGTCGTTCTCTGCGCGCACTTCGTCGATCATGCGGCGCATGGCGGCGAGCTGCTCGGCCTGCATCGAGGCCAACATCTCGGGCGTCACTGCCGGTGCGGAAGCCACCTGTACGGAACGAGGCACACCGAACTGCAGAGACCATCGCCCGTCGGCGGAGATTTCGATGCGGAGGCCGATGAGGAACGTGGCCAGAACGAGGATGGTCGCGGCGATGGCGCCATAAGGAATCGGCCGCTTGACCGGAATCCGGACGGGCACATGATCCGCCGAATGCGAAGGAAGCTCCTTCAAGGCGCCCAACGTGGAGCGCAGTTCTCGGATCTCATCCTGGCAGGTCGGGCAGGCCGCGATATGGGCGTCATGGTCGGTGGCGTGGCCGTAGGCCGCGTCGATCAGGATATGGGGTTCAGGACAGGAGGTCATGGCGGACTTGATGAAATTGGGGATGGGTTCCAGCCAAGGCGTTCAGGGCCTTGAGTCCGTAATACATCCGCGATTTGACGGTGTTCACGGGCTCGCCGAGCACCTCGGCGATTTCG
>CAYVRS010000166.1:2125-3517 GCA_964454075.1 uncultured Chitinophagales bacterium | reverse complement strand
GGCCAAGAATCTTCCCGGCAAGATCGTGGAGGACGTCAGCGGTGAATGCACACGCAATTCGGGCCTCTGCGTCACCTTTTGCGCCATAGTCGAGAAGCGACCGTGCCGTTGCGACCGCGGAGGCTGCATGAGCGAGGTCGTACGCGAAGGCCTGCTGCACATCTGGCCCGCCGAGTTCAGCGAGAGATTTGATTGCAGCGTCGACAATTGCGTCACCGAGATCGATGACAGCGGCGGTGGAGATCATGTCGGGGGAGGTATTCACGAGGCTAAGAGTATCCGGCGGGGGTCGGTGCCTTCATCTTGAGCGCCTATTGGGCTCTAGTCTCGCGATGTGACCTCGGTAACACATACGTACCCTCTAACTGCCAAACAAGAGCGCGCGGTTGCGGTGTACTGCGGATCGGGGTCAGGAAGTTCTCCTGCGTTTCTTGCTCTCGCTCGAAAATTGGGCGAGTGTCTTGTTCATCACGGTATTTCCTTGGTGTACGGCGGGGGAGACATTGGGATGATGGGCGCGGTAGCGGACTCGGTGATGTCGTCGGTTCCCTCCCCAAATACCAGGTCGCACATGGCGATGAAAGTTGGGTGGTGATGCCCGCCTATGATGTTCCTTGGATCCGTAACCACGAGTTCGAAACCACGCACCAGGGCTTCACGCATCTGGCTGGAAGCTGGTTCGATTACGCCATCAAGCGCGAGAAACACAACAGCTTGGGCTTTCCGCTGTACATCGTGGACATCCCGAGCCGGTTCGACCGTCCGGGCATCTACCTGGATCCGACGAGCGGGCATGGCTATTGGGATGAGTTCGAGCGATACGCGTCGTTTCAGATCGCCATCCTGGAGTGGATCCGCTCCTTCGAACGCAAACCCGACATCCTGCATTGCCACGACCATCACACGGCCTTGATCCCGTTCATGACGACGTCGTGTCCGCAATTCGACTCTCTTATCTCCATCCCCACCATCCTCACCATCCACAACGGGGAGTATCACGGCAATTACGACATGGGCAAGCGGTTCCTGCTGCCCTACTTCCATCCCGAACGGGCCGGTTTCCTGGAATGGGGCGGACGGTTCAACGTCTTGGCCTGCGGCATCCGCACGTGCTGGAAGCTGACCACCGTGTCGCCCCATTACATGAACGAGCTGATGCATGGCAACAGCGGCATCGAGCCGATCATCCGGAACGAAGCGGTGAAGGCGACGGGCATCCTGAACGGGATCGACACCGAGGTATGGGATCCTGGCACCGATCCGCTCATCGCGCATCCGATCCGTCCGAAAACCCTGTCGGCGGACAAGAAAAAGAACAAGGAAGCGCTTTGCCGCGAATTCATGCTTCCGTCCGAACGGCCCACGTTCGCCTTCATCGGCCGTTTGGTGAAG
>CAYVRS010000166.1:0-2115 GCA_964454075.1 uncultured Chitinophagales bacterium | reverse complement strand
GGTGAAGGAGAAAGGCGCCGACCTGCTTCCCGACCTCATCCGCTCATTCCTGCACACGCATGAGGCGAATGTGATTGTGCTGGGTACGGGTGACCCTGACCTGCATCATCAGTTCAACGCAATGAACAAAGCGTTCATGGGCTATTTTGACGCCTCCTTGCAGTACAATGAGCGCTTGTCGCATCAGATCTATGCAGGCGCCGATTTCATCCTCATGCCCTCACGCGTGGAACCTTGCGGGCTGAACCAACTCTTCGCCTTGCGCTACGGAACTCTGCCCATCGTTCGGGACACCGGAGGTCTGCATGACACGGTGATCGACATGTCCGAAGAAGAGGGATACGGCATCCGATTCACGAATTTCACGCTGGAAGACGCCTTGCACGCGATGCATCGGGCGTTCGAACTCTATCACGATCCGAAACGCCATCTCGATTTTCAGAAGAAGGCGATTTCGTTAGATTTCTCCTGGCACTCATCGGCGAAACAGTACCTGAACCTTTACACTTCACTTCTTCAAGAGGCTTGAGATGACATCCATGAACGACAGCACCATCGCCGTGATTTTAGGCGGGGGATCCGGAACCCGACTGTTTCCGTTGACCAAGAGCCGGTCCAAGCCTGCGGTTCCAATCGGAGGGAAGTACCGTTTGGTCGACATCCCGATCTCCAACTGCCTTCATTCGGATGTGCGCCGCATCTATGTGCTTACCCAGTTCAACTCGGCCTCGTTAAACCGACACATCAAGAACACCTATCACTTCGACGCCTTCACCAGCCGCGGGTTCGTAGACATCCTCGCCGCCGAGCAGACGCCGACCAGCTCGAACTGGTTCCAAGGCACGGCCGACGCCGTGCGCCAATCGCTGCACCACCTGGAAAACAACGAGTACGAGTATGTGCTGATCCTTTCCGGCGACCAGCTCTACCAGATGGACTACCGCCTGATGATGGAGAAGCACATCAAGTCCGGCGCGCAGATCTCCATAGCCACCATTCCGGTGAACGCCGACGACGCCACAGGCTTCGGCATCCTGAAAACCGACAAGAAGGGGATGATTGAGACGTTCATCGAGAAACCTTCCGCCGATGTGCTGCCGCAATGGACCTCGGAAGTCCCCGCCCCGCTCAAAGCCCAAAGCCGCAATTACCTGGCCTCCATGGGCATCTACATATTCAACCGTCGTGCGCTCATCGACCTGTTCGACCAACATGCCGATGCCAAAGATTTCGGCAAGGAGATCATACCCAAAGCGATCGAATCGCACCTGAAGGTTGCGAGCTACGTGTATGACGGGTATTGGACCGACATCGGAACCATCAAATCCTTCTTCGACGCCAACCTGGAGCTCACCGTCGAGTTGCCACCGTTCGACATCTACAACGAAGGCAAGCTGATCTTCACCCGCTCGCGCTTGCTTCCGGCATCCAAAATCTCCGGCACCACGCTGGAGCGGACCATCGTCGCGGAGGGAAGCATCATCGAGGCATCGCGCATCGAGCATACCTTGGTGGGCATCCGCTCACGCGTGGGCAAAGGCACGACCATCGCCAACACCATCATCATGGGGAACGACTTCTATCCGACCTTGGAAGAGCTGAAGTACAAGGATGGGGTTCCTCCGATCGGCATCGGTCAGCGGTGCTACATTAACAATGCGATCATCGACAAGAACTGCCGCATCGGCAATGACGTGCGCATCAATGGAGGCACACATCTGCAAGACGGGCACTTCGACAACTACTCGGTGGTCGACGGCATCGTCGTGATTCAGAAAAGCGCGGTCTTGCGCGACGGCACTGTCATTTGAGCAGCGTGACGCGGCGGGTGAGGGTTTCCCCATCCGCCTGCATCCGCACGATGTAGACGCCAGAGGGAAGGCCCGTGGCGTCGAAGGTCACCGAATGCTCACCAGCCGGGAGCGTTTCATTCACAAGCGAAGCTACGCGGCGTCCGAGGAGGTCAACAACGTCGAGCTTGGTCGAACCGGCATCCGACAACCGAAAACCGACAACCGTTGAAGGGTTGAACGGATTCGGATACGCCCCTTGCAACTCCACTCGCTCCACGCTCTCCGGGCCATGATCCACGCTCGTCTCCACCGCGAACACCGC
>CAYVRS010000165.1:2920-3628 GCA_964454075.1 uncultured Chitinophagales bacterium | reverse complement strand
GCCGCCGGCGGCACCACCTTCGGCTTGGGCGAAGAGACCATCGCCTTTTATCCGATCCTGGTGCCGATCTTCCTCGCGGCGGGCTACGACCGGCTCGTTCCGGTCGCCGTCATCTTCGCCGGATCGCAGTTCGGCATCATGGCCTCGACCGTGAATCCGTTCAGTGTGATTATCGCCTCCGACGCCGCGGGCGTGAGCTGGGACAGCGGCATCGCGCTGCGCATCGCGATGCTCGTGCTCGGCTTGGGCGCTCTCATCACCTACACCTTGCGTTACGCCGAGCGCGTCCGGCGGAACCCCTCTCTCAGCATGGTCTCGGAAGAGGAGCGCGGCGAGCATCTTCCATACTCCACCGACATCCCCGAAGGGAGCGACGATCTCACCTGGCGGCAGACGGCGATGCTTCTGCTCTTCGGCGCCACGTTCGTGGCCATGATCGCCGGAATCACATGGTTCGGCTGGTGGATGCTCGAGATGTCGGCCCTGTTCCTTGCTTCCGGTGTGCTGTCCGGCGTGCTGCTCGGCCTCGACGAGAAGACGCTTGTGCATGAGTTCGTCGACGGCGCCAGCGAGATGGTGGGCGTTGCGCTGATCATCGGTCTGGCTCGGGGCGTCACCCTGCTGACGAATGACGGACAAATCATTGACACCGTGCTCTTTGCCGCGTCTTCCGCCGTGGCGGGCGTGCCGATTTCGTTCTTCCTCGCG
>CAYVRS010000165.1:0-2873 GCA_964454075.1 uncultured Chitinophagales bacterium | reverse complement strand
CATGCAGCTCATCGCCCCCACCGGACTCGTGCTCCCGACCCTTGCCATGGTGAACCTGAAACTCAGCACCTGGCTTCGGTTCATCCTGCCGCTGATGGGCATTCTGGCTGCGATCGGTGTGGCGTTGTTGGTGGTTGGTGGTTAATTAAGGGACACTGTCCGCAAGCGAACATCCACTTATCGCAATTCCCCGAGTTTCGAGGCGTCGGGGCTGTATCCCGACCGCCGTGTTCAGATGCATGAGCGCCTGGGTGAACAGGGAATCGGAGCCGATGTCGACCGAGTGCTGGTAGTCGACATTGAACTTTTCCACGAACAGGTCGATCAGCTCATACGCCCGCTGTAGCGTGGCGAGGTCTGAGCCTCGGCGCACCTCGGAAGCGCGCAGAATGCCTCTGCGAGCAGGAGACATGGAATCAGAAGCTCAGTTCGCATAGCGCACGTCGAAAGCGACGGTGAACGTGTTCTCCGTCGCCACCCCAAGCAATCGGGGAGGATCGATGCCGAAGTCGGTCAGCTTTACTGGAAATCCTCCTGTCACCTTGAGCACTCCGTTGTTCCAGATTTTCTGAGCGGTGAAGGTCACCGGTTTGTCGACTCCGTGGAAGGACAGGGTTCCGGATACCGTCACCATGGACCCCGATTCCGAGATCGAGGTACTTCCGAACCGGAGTTCCGGGTACGTCAACGCTTCGGTCACTTCCATCATGTGGGAATCGCGGCTGGCGTTCCCGCTGTCGAAACTTGCCACAGGCACCCGTACGGCCACCCGCTCGATTGTCTTGCCATCGGCGCCAAGCTGTACGACGGAGGTCACCGAGCGGCTAATGCCATCCCACTCGTGCAAAGGATGGACCATGCTGTAACGGATGGTGCTGGATGCGCGGTCCGCCGAAATCCGGGTCTGTGAATATCCGGGTGTCGCCACCCAGAGAAGGAGCACTGCGAGGATGGTTTTCATACTCTCAGAATTTGATGACGATCATGGCGGCGGCGTAGGATCCGAAGGCGGTGAACGCCGCGGCACGGTGGTAGGCTCTGGCCGAGGACCCCCTCGCATCGTCTTCAATGCTCTCCGCAAGCACGTTCGTGGCGATCATGGCGCTGAGGTGGACCACCGCCAGCGCCCGATGGATCTTGATGCTGTTCACACCCTTGCGCTCATCCAGCATGCCTGGTGGTGCGAAGAGCGACAGTCCGGCCGTGGTGAAATATCCTACGTTGACGGCTCCCGCCAACCCTTCGTGAAGATCTTTCATCGACTCGTCGCCATTGTAAAGACGCGACCCAACGACTCCTTGGGCCAGCATGCCGACCATGGTCGCCATCCCCAAGGCCTGGTGGGTGGTCAACATGAGTCTTCGGAGCTTCAGCTCGTTCTGCCGATGCTCCGGCGTCAAACTGAACCGTTCCGAATTGCGCATCAGCCCTCGCTCACCCCAGAGCATCCGTTGCGTGAGGATCATTTCGTTTGGAAGGAGGGAGACCTCAACGGGCTCGGATCCGAGGAGGTCGTCGAAGGGATCGCCTTGGGCGTGGGTGGACGATGTTCCGAACACCATGGACATGACAAAGACCGCAATACACAGGGTGGCACGCATATTCGTAGATGGATAGATATGGAGAAGAAGTGGTCGCCAGGTGCAATGTAGCGGGTGCGGAGAAGAATTGCTCGAAAATCCTCGATATCATCCGGCATGATTTCCACCACCACTTCGCCCACCCTCTGGTTGGATGCGGCCAAAGCGAAAGCCAACCTCCGATTCATGTCCGAAAAAGCTGCGCAGCACGGACTTGCGCTCCGGCCTCATCTCAAGACTTCGCAAAGCATCGACGTTGCGCGTTGGTATCGGGAAGCGGGCATCCGCATGATCACGGTGTCCTCGATCGCCATGGCCGAGTATTTCGCCGCCGACGGATGGGATGACATCACGCTCGCGATCCCGCTGAACGTCCGCGAGTTGCCCCGGATCCTGGCCTTGGCCTCGCGCATCCGGCTGAATCTGGTGATCGACTCCGAGGAGGCGGTTGATGCGCTGAACGGGGTCGGTGCGACCGACCCCATCCGTCTCTTCGTGAAAATCGATGCCGGCTACCATCGCACCGGCATTCCGGCCGCGGATCATGACCGCATCGGCCGCTTGGTGGACAAGATCCGGACCACGCCCGGATTGGACTACGAAGGCGTGCTCACCCATGCCGGACACAGTTACACCTGCCGATCCCATTCCGAAATCCGTGCGCTGCATGAGGAGCAGCTTCGTCAGCTCAGACCATTGAAGCGCTTCGGCGGCATCGTCTCCATCGGCGACACTCCGACTTGCACCGTGGCGGACGACTTTTCCGGAATCGATGAGATCCGCCCTGGGAATTTCATCTATTACGACATGAAGATGGTGCAGATTTCCGCTTGTGAACCGGACCGGATTTCGGTGTGCGTGGTCGCGCCCGTGATCAGCATCCATCCCGACCGGAACGAAGTCATCCTGCATGCCGGGTCTGTGCATTTCTCTAAAGATTCGATGACGGATGCGCAGGGGAACGTGAGCTTCGGGCAGGTGGTCCGCCTCACGGAAAACGGATGGGGCGATCCGGTGGAAGGAGCCTATGTGCGAAGCCTGTGCCAAGAGCACGGGTTTGTAACCGGTCCGCCCGAGTTCATCCGATCGCTCAGGATCGGCGACCTGGTGGGGGTGCTTCCGGTGCATTCCTGCCTGACCGCCGATTGCATGGGCGAAGTGAGGACGCTGGACGGAGACAGGTGGGTAATGATGCAATAACATTATAGACACGCTGAGTTAACAAGCGAGGTGTACGTTCGTGGGTCTTTGATTCCAACACTAAACCAACGCGTATGTCACGTCATTTCAAAG
>CAYVRS010000164.1:2246-3699 GCA_964454075.1 uncultured Chitinophagales bacterium | reverse complement strand
AGGCGGCTGCGCTTTGGAACATGGAGTTCATATTCGTCACTGCGCTCACATCCCAGGAGGCAAGAGGTTGGTTGAAGGCGGCTGCGCTTTGGAACATGGAGTTCATATTCGTCACTGCGCTCACATCCCAAGCGGGGAGTGGTTGGTTGAAGGCAGCTGCTTGATAGAACATAAATGTCATATCCGTCACGTTGCTCACATCCCAGGTGGAGATGTTGCCATTGAAGGCGGTTGCGCTAGTGAACATCGAGTTCATGTTCGTCACGTTGCTCACATCCCAGGTGGAGAGGTTGCTGTTGAAGGCGGTTGCGCCATAGAACATCTCGGCCATGTTCGTCACTCTGCTCACATCCCAGTAGGAGAGGTCCTGGTTGAAGGCAAATGCAGCGCCGAACATGCCTTCCATAGTCGTCACGCTGCTCACATCCCACGTGGAGATGTCGGCATTCCAGGTATCAAGCTCGTCGAAATCGCTATAATACAGAAAGCTCATATCGGTGATGCCGCTGGTGCAAAAACGAGGGCTTTCGTCATAAGCAGGCCATTCCCATTCTTCCAAATTTGCCCTCAAACGGATAATATCTGCTACATTATCATTTAACATCCGCCTATCGGCTTTTCGATACTGTACACCATTCACTATGCCAACGTCCCATACCTCCGCGGTCGGGCACAGCACGGTTTTGCCATTGGAGTGCAGATAGAACTTTGGCTGCGCCTGAAGGGTGGCTTGGCTGGATACGGCCAGAAAGAGGACGACGCTGAAGATGCGTGCGGATTTAGCGACAGACATAAGACTCGAGGTGTCGGTTTAATTGTTCACGAGGATCATCAAACTCAACTATGACTCGTAGTCCGTTGCTTGATATCGAGGTAGATAGTTTGAATCATTTTAACATACAAACTATTCTCACGTCTCTCACGAGCGTTTGGATGATTGGAGAATCTTAATCGATATGATCAAGCCTGACTTGGATTGCGTCGTCCGAACCTCGCCGAAAATGACTCTCGTCACTCCAGCTGAAGTGTCTTGACCGAATATCCGTTTTCGGGATCCGTCCATGCCAAGACCAGCCCGTCGCCGTGGAGGGCCATCCGCGGGAATCCGGATTTGCGCGACATGTCGATCTCAGTCAGATGCCGCACCTCGCCAGGCTCATGGCCTTCGCTCCAAGGCCGAATCGCAAGCGCTGCGCCGCCCTCCGATTCCCCGAGCCAACTGACCCAGGCGTCGCCATTCTCATCGACCACGACATCCACCCGGCCTGAATTGCGTCCCGCATCCAACACCACCCGCTCGCCGAAGCTTATGCCGCCGTCGGTCGATCGGATCGCGCTCACCGTCGAGCCGCCGCCAGCGCCTGAGAACCAGGCGATCACGACATGATTCCCCGCCGACGCGATTCGAGGCCCGTTCACCGGACAGCCCGCGATCTCCCATCCATCGGCATGG
>CAYVRS010000164.1:0-2236 GCA_964454075.1 uncultured Chitinophagales bacterium | reverse complement strand
TCGCGGATCTCGTTTTCATCGCGGTTGCGGAAGACGGCCATCGCACCGCCCGGAACCGCCGTCAACGCGGTGTTGCAGCAATCACAGACCGCGGCGTCGATTTCGGCCTCGTGCATCCGCGACCCGTCACGTCGGATCACCGCTGAACGCAGGCTCATCGCGGTGGAGAGATCCGTCATGCCATCGTGTCCGGCGTGGTCGTCATGATCCATCCCGCCGGTACGGCGGCCATCCAGCCAGACGGCGAGCACGCGTTCTGAATCGAGAGGGAGCAGCGACACGAACCCGTGCTCGGTCGGCGTGTTGTCGGTGTGCGGCGCGCCGACGGGCATCCATCTGCCGTCGGACTGTCGCATCGCCAGGTTCACGTGGTAGGCATAGGTGCCGCCAGGGACTTTCCGCAGCCAATGGGCGGCAAGCGGCTCTCCATCCGTCATGACGACCGAGGGCACATCCGCCCAGTTCACGAAAAAGCTGTCGGAAGTAGCCACTGTGACAACGTCTGACCATGCACCATCCTCGTACACCGAAAACGCCACGGAAAAGGTGAGGCTGTCGACGGGCTGAAGCCAGCTCATGAGCACAGATCCGCCATCGGAATGCAGCGAGGGGAATCGGGCCCCGGCGGGAGCGGGGTTGGGAAGGTCGGTGAGGCTGGGCTCGGGCCGGCAGCCAAGGGCGAGGAGCAAGAGGAAGGTGTGAAGCAGGCGCATTCAACAAGATAGGAAAGTGAAAAAGAATGGAGTATAGTGACACTGTCCGCAAGTTTCTTTTAATAATTATCCAAAGCACTTGGGTTAGCCAGGCAAAAAAACGGCGTTGATGATCTCTGAATGGCGTTGTTGTACGTCGGGAGGATAATTAGGCCTCGCGTTACGTTTGTAAATAAGTGATACTTGCGGACAGTTTTCACCCTGGCTTGAGGTCCTTCGGGCCTACGCCTGCCTGCCGAAGGTATGCCATGCGAAGGACCTATATTTGATCATGCGCAACATCCTACTACTTCTTTTCTTTCTTCCCCTCTCTGCGTTTTCCCAGCTCCCTGAAGAGCTCCGCGGCGTGAAGCTGACCAATGTCGATTCGCAGGTCCTGTTTTCGGACGAGGCCATCGCCGAGGCCATGGCGTACTTGGCATCGGCCGGGTTCAACGCCGTGCTTCCTGTGGTGCAGAATGGCGGATACACGATCTATCCCAGCGCGGTGATGTCCACACGCTTCGGGAAGCCGATCCATCCGCATCCGTCCTTGGCGGGACGCGATCCGCTCGCCGTCCTCATCCGCGAAGCGCACAAACACGGGATGGAGGTGTATCCCTGGTTCGAGTATGGCTTCGCGACGAATTATTCCGGACTTACGGGTCCGGCCACGGGCGGCTTCATCCTGCAGACCTACCCCAATTGGGCCGCGCGCGACGCCAGCGGCGCGATCTGCAAGAAAAACGGATTCGATTGGATGAACGGCATCCACGAAGATGTGCAGGATTTCATGCTCGAGTTGGTGATGGAAGTGGTCCGCAAGTATGACGTGGATGGCGTCGAATTCTCCGACCGGATGCCGGCCATGCCCGTCGAATGCGGCTACGACACCTACACCCGCGAGCTGTACAAGAGCTTCAACGGGGTGTATCCGCCGAACGATCCGCAGAACCAGTCCTGGAAGAACTGGCGCGCTAACGAGCTCACCTTTTTCTACCGCCGCGTGCGCGACAGCGTGAAAACCCACGATCCGGCGCTGTTCGTGGCCTCATCCCCGAACATCTATCCCTGGGGCTTGAACGAGTACCTGCAAGACAGCCGCGCGTGGGTCAACCAGGGACTCATCGATCATTGGGTCCCGCAATTGTACCGATACAACCGGGCCGATTACACGTTCGAGCTGAATGCGGCGTGGAATCAGCCCTTGAATGATGCGGGTCGATCGAAACTCATCGCCGGCATCCTGATGAACGTGGGCTCCTACCTCATCCCGCTCGACACCCTACGGATCTATATGGATGCCAACCGCTCGAAGGGTGTGAAAGGCGAAGCGTTCTTTTTCTATGAGGGATTGCGCAAAAACAACAACCGACTTGGCGATTTCCTGAAGCAGACCTATTACCAAACTCCGGCCACCATCCCTGGTCGAAACGGAACGCAGCGTTATCCGACATCCATACAATCGCGTCATCCTGAGGGCCACAGGCCCGAAGGACCTGCACTTTTAGTCAACTATCCCAATCCGTTCAATCCGTCGACGG
>CAYVRS010000163.1:0-3723 GCA_964454075.1 uncultured Chitinophagales bacterium | reverse complement strand
CGGCCGATTCCTTCATCACGTCGCCGAGCTGGCCGGTGATGGTCATCTTCCCGCTTCCCGGCGCCACGCTCGCTTCGATGAATAAGATGTCACCCCCGACCGGCGTCCAAGCCAGCCCCGTGGCCACGCCGGGCACCGTGGTGCGTTCGGCGATATCGGAGAAGTACTTGCGTTTTCCGAGGTAGGTCTCGACGTCGCCGATTCCGATCGAGGCGTTCTCCCGATCGCCGCCCGCCACTTCCGCGGCCACGCCACGGACCACCGAACCGATCTCCCGGCTCAGGTTGCGGACGCCCGATTCACGGGTATACCCGTCGATGATCGCCTGCAAGGCCGCATCCGAAATCTTGAACTGCTTCTTCGTGAGGCCGTTCTCTTCGATCTGCTTGGGCACGAGGTAGCTTTTCGCGATCTCGACTTTCTCCTCCAAGGTGTAGCCGGACAGATGGATGATTTCCATCCGGTCGCGCAAGGGACCCGGAATCGTGTCCAGATTATTCGCCGTGGCAATGAAGAGCACGCGGCTCAGGTCCATCTCCAGCTCCATGTAGTTGTCGTAGAACGTGTTGTTCTGCTCCGGATCGAGCACTTCGAGAAGGGCGGAGGTCGGATCGCCACGGTGCGACATCCCGACTTTGTCGATCTCGTCGAGCATCATCACAGGATTCGACGTGCCGGCTTTTTTCAAGCTTTGCACGATGCGTCCCGGTAGCGCGCCGATGTAGGTGCGGCGATGTCCGCGGATTTCGGCCTCATCCTGCAAGCCTCCCAGGCTGAAACGCACGAATTCGCGGTTCAGCGAGCGGGCCACCGATTTGCCCAAAGAGGTTTTGCCGACGCCCGGCGGACCATACAGGCACAGTATCGGCGCTTTCATGTCGTTCTTGAGCTTGAGAACGGCCAGATACTCCACAATGCGCTTTTTCACTTTCTCGAGGCCGTAATGGTCCTCTTCGAGCACTTCGCGGGCGTACTTCAGGTCGAGCTTGTCTTCGCTGAATTCATTCCAGGGAAGATCCAGGATCCATTCCACGTAGTTGTGGATCACACCGTAGTTGGGAGCGGAGGTCGGCGTGCGTTCCAGACGCGTGAATTCCTTCTCCAGCGCCTTGCTCACATGCTCGGGAAAGTTCTTCTTGGCGGCGCGTTCCCGCAGCTTCTGAACCTGTTCCTGTTCGCTTTCCTCGCCAAGGGCCTCCTGGATCACTTTCAGTTGCTGGCGCAGATAGAAATCGCGCTGCTGCTGGTCTATGTCTGTCTTCACTTTCGAGCGGATCTCCTGGCTCAGGTTCAGCACCTGTACCTCGCGGTTCAGATGCTCCATCACGCGTTTGAGCCGCTCGCCATACGGCGCGATCTCCAAGATCTTCTGCTTGTCCTCGTTCGTGATGTTCAGGTTCGAGGCGATGAAATTCAGCAGGAAGGTAGGCGAATGGATGTTGTTCAGCGCCACAGCCGCTTCCGATGGCAGGTTCGGCGACAGGTTCACGATCTGGATCGCGGTCTCCTTGATTGAGCG
The DNA here is from genome assembly GCA_964454075.1 of uncultured Chitinophagales bacterium. Lineage (GTDB taxonomy): Bacteria > Bacteroidota > Rhodothermia > Balneolales > HLUCCA01 > CAMTWZ01. Next base: position 2,204 of record CAYVRS010000163.1, on the reverse strand, counting down.
CACAGCCGCATCCAGCTCCAGGTCGCTCATGTCCATCTCGCTGCGGAACCGAGAGACTTTGGCCATGAAATACGGTTCGGTGGCCGTGAATTCATCCACTTGGAAGACCGATTTCCCTTGGATGACGATGCTCTTGGAGCCGTCGGGCATCTTGATCAGCTTGAGAATCTGAGCCACCGTGCCGATGCGGTACAGGTCGTCGGGACCCGGATCTTCCTGATCTTTTTTCTTCTGCGTCACAATGCCGATGACCTTGTCCGTGGCGAACGCTTTCTTGACCAAGGCGAGGGAACGGTCTCGACCCACCGTGATCGGAATCACCACGCCCGGAAACAGGACGGTGTTTTTCAACGGGAGGATGGGAAGCTCGTCCGGAATGCCGGATTCGCTCAATCGGCGCTCTTCCTCTTCGGAGAGCAAGGGGATGGCCTGCTCGAAATCCTGGAAATCGTCTTCTTTCATGAAAAGGGGTCCTTTTGTGTTGTATCCCTTCACCGTTACAAGGATTCAGCCAATCGGCGCCGACGATCCCCGCTTCTGACAATTTAACAGATTACAGACGCAGTTGCAGGGCGGCCACGCCCAGACCGACCGGAATCATGTGTCCGTTGTCGGACATCCGGAAGGAGCCGGAAAAGGAGATGTCCAGATTCCGCATGTCGATGCCGAAGCCCGCCGTGTATGTGGTTTCGTACCCTTCGCGGAAGATGACACCGCCGCGCATGGGCAACAGACGCAGCAGCTTGATCTCGGTGCCCATGCGCAAGCTCCGGCTGTCGAGATAGTAGGGATGGGTATGGAGCGGGATGCGGATGTCGCCGGTCATCAGGAATCGGTTCAGCTGCAGGGCGCCACCCGCGTTCACGGTGGTGGGAAGACTGAGGTTGATGCTTCCCTCTCTTCCGGGTACCGCCCGGTCGCGAATCTTGCGCTCGGTGTCAGCCTCTGACAGAATGGCTTCGATGTGCCCCGGCGAACCGCTGAATCCCAGGGTCGATGGAGCGCTGATGGTCGGATTCACCGTGGATTCCGATTCGGCGACGCGACGCACAGGCGCTTCTTTCAGACTCACAATGCCGACGTCCCGGATCGATGCGGAGATGCGAATGGAATTCGTGGTCTGGTCCCGCCGGAGATATCCGAGCGACTGTTCGTTTCCCAGGCCGATGATGTAGGTGAACCCCATGTCCAACCCGCCGCCGATGCCGGTCGGTGCGAGGAGGTCCTGGTCGGTGAGTGGCAGACCCGCGCCACCGGATGCGGCGAAAGCGCCGATCGCTCCGGCGGCAAGCAGATCGTAAGACCCGACTTGTGTCAAGGTGCCGTCACCGGCACGGCCATAAAGGGAGGTGAGCCGTTGTTCGATGAACATCCCGGGAAGCACGATTTTCGGATTTACTCCCACATGCAATTTGCTCAGGTCCGTCAGCCATCCGCTGATGAGTTCGTATTCCCAAGCGAAGCCCAGGGCCACTTCCTGGCGGATGAACAGGTTCTGAGAGAGCGAACGGTCGACCAAGTCGCCGCTGGCGTCGGTCCAGCCGGCTCCGGCGGTCCAGGTGTTTTCTCCGCGGATTCGCCAGCCGAGCGACATTGCGAACGACGGACCCGTGTAACTCATGCCTAGCATCAGCTGGTCGAAGGAGGCGAATCCGTTCGGATCGTCCCCGATGGGATGCTCGCTCGAGGGTCCCCAGATGCGGAAGGGACGGATGGCGTGCCGGTCGGCGATCTCGTTCGTGCTTTGGAAGGTGCCATGACCCACGTGGAACAGGAATCCCTGTTTGTGATTGCGGATCATCAGGTTCGCCGGATTCGTGAAGGCCGCTTCCACTCCGCTCGAAATGGCGGTACCGGTTCCGCCCATCGCCTGCAGGCGGGGGGAGAAGACCGGCTGCGCATGCAGCATGCCGGCCGTCAAGATCGCAAAGAGGAGAGAGAGAGACTTCAAACGACGTGTGGAATTAATTCAAAATACGGAGCTTGGCGAACTTGATGATCAGCTTCTTCTGTCCATGCTCCGGGAAGAAGACGGTGAGCTTGGCTTCCGGCCCGTTTCCCTCCTTGTTGATGATCTTCCCGGCACCGAACGAGTCGTGGTAGACGCGAGCGCCGGTCACCAGCTGATGGATGTCCGCCAGGTCGTATTCCACGCTCACGCTCGAGCTCGACAAGGTCGGTTTCGGCTTGGGAGGTACCGAGGC
>CAYVRS010000162.1:0-3851 GCA_964454075.1 uncultured Chitinophagales bacterium | reverse complement strand
TGCAGGAGCAACCTGACCGATCCACCAAATGAATCCGTCCTTTCCTACAAAATTACTCCTGTGGAACCCCGACCGATCCCGACTCCGGGTCGGCCACAATCACAGTCTCCGGCGTGGTGGTCAATGATGCCACGAACAACGCCCTTCCCGACGCCATCGTGCAGATTTCTGTCGGCACCAAGACTGACTTCCAAGTGACCGACGCCAACGGCGCCTACAGCTTCGATGTGAAGGTGGACAGCCTCGTCACCCTCAATTTCCAAGCGGTCAAGGAAGGGTTCGTGGCCCGCACGCAGCAGGCCTTCGGCGTGCCGGGACGCAATATCACCATGCCTGATTTCCGTCTTGCGGCGGTCACATCAGGCGGCGGCACCGACCCTGGCACCGATCCCGTCGGCACCGGCACCGGCTCGGCCTTCAGCATCCAGCTGCAATCGATCTCCCATCCGTCCATCCAAGTGCTCGCCACCGGCGGAAACGAGCAGTCCGTGCTCACCGTGGTCGTCAAAGACTCCCTGGGCCGCGCCATCGCCGAAGACAAGGCGGTGGATGTGACCTTCAGCTTCGGCGCCCGTCCCAACGGCGGCGAGGTCCTCCAACCCGCCACCATGCGTACCGACCGGTCCGGCCTGGCCCGCACCGTTTTGAAATCCGGCACGGTGTCTGGCGTGGTGCAGCTCATCGGCACCGTGACGCTTCCCGACGGGGGCGTGCTCCGCACCCAGCCCGTGAGCGTGATCATCCACAGCGGTTTGCCGGACGCGGCCCATTTCAGCCTGTCGACCCAGATCCGCAATGTTCCCGGATGCGCGCGCTACGGCGATACGAACATCATCACCGCTTTTGTGGGCGACCGCTACGGCAACAGTGTGCCGGCCAACACGCCGGTGTATTTCACGACCGATGGCGGCCTCATCGGCGGCTCGTCGGCCACCGCGGCCAACGGCATCGCGACCAGCACCTTACTCACCGCGGCACCCTGTCCCACGCATCCCACGCTCGGTCCGGGCTTCGCCACTGTCCGCGCCCGTACGGCGGATGTCGGCAACAACACCATCGAAGCCAGCGGCGTGGTCCTGTTTTCGGCCCTTTCCACACTGACGTTGAACCCCCAGACCGTGAACGTGCCCAACGGCGGTTCGCAATCGTTCGTGATGACCATCGACGATGTGAACGGCAACCCTCTCGCTCCAGGCTCCACGATCACCGTGACCGCGGAAGGCGACGGCATCAGCGTGATCGGGGATGTGAGCGTGACCATGCCCGACACCCAAGGCCGCGGACCCGGCATCACCGAGTTCCGGTTCACGCTCGAAGACACCGACGGCACGGTCGACGAGCAAAGCGCCGTGGAGGTCAAAATCGACATCCTGAGTCCGAATGGCAACATCGCGGCCCGTATCAACGGCTCGTCGTTCAAGATCCTTCCGAAACACTGAGACAGATTCTAAATTAGATTCGCCGGTGACTTTCGGAATCGGAAGCGGAAAAATTGGGGTTACTTTTGGGTCATCATCACCCAAAGGAACTCACGATGGATAGAAAAGACTTCTTCAAACAATTCGGCCTGATGGGCGCCGCGGCGGTCGGCGCCGGTGCGCTTCTCACAGCTTGCGGTGGCGGCGAATCCGTAGCGGTGGACCCTTGCACCGATCTCAGCGGTCTGGCCCAAGGCGATCTCGACATGCGCAACAACCTCGGTTATGTGGCCAAATCGACCACCGAAGGACAGAACTGCACCAACTGCCAATTGTTGAAAGCCGCGGAGGCCGGGTCCTCTTGCAGCGGTTGCCTGTTGTTCAAAGGACCCGTCACCGCCGAAGGCTGGTGCAAAAACTGGGTCGCCAAAGCGACGGTCTAAGCCGGTTTACTTGACGGTTATTTTTTAGCCGCGGCCTTTTTGGCTGCGGCTTTTTTTTTCTCCGAGACCACCCAGTCCACATACAGGAATTCGATGGCGCTGGCCTCGTAGCCTTTCCACGGCGCGATCAGCTCGCGGTAGCGGGCCTCGGTGGTCGTGTTCGGATCTTCGCCATAACTGCCGATGATCCACCGCCGGAAGCCCATCTCCATCCCTTTGTCGATGCGGGAGGGGAATTCGGCGTCGGTGCGGTTGCGGTACAGGGAGAGATCTTGCGCGATGGTCGGACCGATGCCGCGGATCTGCAGGATCCGCTCCAGGAAATCCAGCGGCGCGAGGGCGTCCAGTGCGTCGAGGTCCAGGTTGCCGGAGACGATCTCATGCGCCAGGCCCACCACATATTCGCCCTTCCGCTCGGAGAGGCCGTAGGCCTTCATGCTTTTCGGGTCGGCGCCGATCAGACGCAGAGGTCGCGGCCAGGCCGCGATGGGTCCCTTCGGACCCTCCAGCCTCTGTCCATACGCTTCCCGCACGCCATAGACCATCTTCTTGGCCGTCGGTTTGTGCTGGATCTGCGATTCGATCACCCGGTTCATCGCCTCCTCGAAAAACGACGCCCGGGCCAGGCGTTTCAAGCCGTAATACTCGCTCAGCCGCGGACCCAGCACCGGATCATCCGCCGCTTGATCATACAGCGGACGCAGATCCAGATCGCATCCCAGCATCCTGCGGATCACGCGCGCCGCATGGTCTTGATCGTTGGCGGACAGCGATTCCGTGAAGCGCACATCGAACTCCGGCTTCTCGGCATCGCCGTTGAAACGGATGGTGGCCAGCACGTCGCGGTCGGGGAGCGGAATCGGACGCATGAACCCGTGTTCGAAGATCGTTTCCGGATTGTGCTCGGCGTCGAAATACGAGTCGACATCCAGATTCAGGAAGAAATCATGCGGCGGATGGGAAGTGAGTTTCATGGGGAGGAAGTTAGCGACTCCAGCGTCGCGATGCTCTCGATCGGCTCGTCCCAACAGATCCGGATGATCGCCACGTTCCGCAGCACCTTCTTCGCTTTCGTGCGCGGATTCGCCTCCACGTGCGAGAAGCGGGCTTCGACCACGAGCTCGGGGGTGAGGAGGGATGTGGGTCCGAACGACTCCGTGATCAGCGCCTTCGCGCGCCTGTGGAGCTTGGCGCGCTCGTCGGCGGGAATCTCGGCGAGCGAATCGACCTTTCCGATGGGGATGAACGCCCCGTCCGCGCCCCGGATCCCGAGCGTGTACGTGGGCGGGGAGATGTAGAGGAGGATGAAAGATGCCCGTCGGGGTGCGTCGCACGCACCCACCTCTTCGTGGGCGGATGCCATCCGCCCCGACGTCACGCGCCCCGACGTCTTTCTCTCCGGCCTCCATCCCTCGCGCAACATCTGCAAGACCTCCGCCACGCGGGGGGAGATGTCGCTGTCGGGGCGCGTCGCACGCGCCCCCGCATCCGCCCCCGCATCCGCCCCCGTCTCGCGCGCCTCCATGTTCCGCAGCAGCATCCGGCAGGCCTCGGTGATCGAGCCCGTGGCTTTGCGGCAGGGCGCGAAGACGCGCCCGGGATCGATGCCGAGGTACAGGCAGACAGCCTGGGCGAGGATGCGGGGCGAGGGGTTGCTCACGCCCCCACCACCTCCCGGATCACCTCCCCGTACTCCGGGAAATTCGACAGCAGCAGACCCAGCAGATCCCCCTCGCGGCCGGGTTCGAGCAGGGCGTCGATCTCGTGCGCCGAGATGCCGAGCAACCGCGTGAATTTGATGGTGATGGTCGGGATCGCCACCCGATGCCAATCCGCCAAGGTCTTCGTCGCATCGATCCGCGTGTAGCCCTGCGATTTCACGAGATGCACCATCTGCAGCGTGTGCTCAAGCGTGGCGGGGATGTGGTGGGGGAGCTTTTAATTTTATTAAATTTTTAATTGAAAAATTTATTGAGGCAATACCCTCTTT
>CAYVRS010000161.1:326-3894 GCA_964454075.1 uncultured Chitinophagales bacterium | reverse complement strand
GTGTTTTGGATGAGGTATTTCGCCAGCAAGGGGTTGCGCTGATCCAGATCGGGCATCTCATCCACGAACCAACCTTTCACGGTCGAGTTCCGGTCGCGCTCGGAGGCGTAGGGATCCATGATAGAGCTGGTGCGATAGTTGGTGTTTCCGACCTGCTTCTGATCGTGCACCCAATCGCTGGTGGGTGGATCCATCACCATCCAATGGTGGGTTCCGACGTGGTTGTGGATCATGTCCATGATCACTTTGAGGCCTTTCGACTGGGCACGGGTCACCAGGTCGCGGAATTCCTCGTTCGAACCGAGCCGGCGGTCGACCTTGTACATGTCGGTGGCCGCATAGCCGTGGTAGAATCCGGCTCCGATGGCATAGTTCGGAGGCATGTCGTTCTCGAAGATGGGTGCGACCCAGATGGCGGTCATGCCGAGGTCCTGAAGGTAGTCGAGGCGGTCAGCGAGACCTTTCAGATCGCCGCCATGGCGCGCGTAGGGTTGCGATCGGTCCGCGGCTTCGAGCATGCCCGGAACCGCGTCGTTGCGCACATCCCCGTTGGCGAAACGGTCCGGCATGAGCAGATAGATGACGTCCGAGGCGTCGAATCCGTTGTTGCGCAAGGTGGAGTGGCTACGCTGGAGCAACGGGTACGTGTGTGTGACGGTGCGGCGGCCGTTCCGGAAGACGATCGGCATGTTCCCCGGAAGCACACCTTCCTCGAAGCGGAGGTTCACGAACACATAGTTCGGGTTCGTGGTTCGAACCGTCTGCTCAACCCGGACGCCGGGATAGTCGATGCTTACTTGCGACAAGGCGATGTCTTTGCCATAGACCAGGATCTGAAGCGTCGGATCGTTCATGCCGATCCACCAATTCATCGGTTCCACACGGTCGATGGTGATGGTTTGGGCGGTCGAGGTGACCACGGAAAACATCATAAGAAAGGCGGGAAGCAGGATGGTACGTCTCATGAAAAAGGTTACTTTCAGTGCGATGGTTACCACAAATGTACTGAAGTCCGCCCGTTTTCTCGCAGCCCTCCTCGTCGGGTTGGGGATGTCGCCGGCGCTGCATTCGCAACCCGCATCCGCCGAATCCGGATATTTCACGATCGCCCGGGTCAAGTACCGTGGCGGCGGCGACTGGTACAACGATCCGTCGGCCTTGACCAACCTCATCCGCTTCACCTCGAACGTCGTCCCGATGGGAATCCGCCCTTCCTATGCGGATGTGGACATCGCCAGCCGCGACCTCTTCTCCTATCCTTTTCTCTTTCTCACAGGCCACGGCACCATCACGGTGAACCGCTCAGAGGCCACGAATCTGAGGGAATATCTCGATGCGGGCGGATTCCTGTATGTCGACGACGATTACGGCCTGGATCCTCACATCCGCGCCGTGATGAAGCAGGTGTTTCCCGAAGAGAGCTGGGTCGAAATTCCGTTCTCCCATCCTATCTATTCGGTCGCTTTTCCTTTCAGGGACGGCCTTCCGAAAGTCCATGAGCACGACGGAAAGCCGCCGCAAGGCTTCGGCATCTTCCGGAACGGCCGCTTGTGCGTGTTTTACAGCGTCGAATCGAATCTGGCCGACGGATGGGCGAACGCCGACGTGCACGGCCTGCCCGAAACGCTCCGAACGCGGGCTCTGCAGATGGGAGCCAATGTGCTGATTTACGCCCTCACATCCGGACTCTGACTTTCAAAGAAGTTCGAAATTGGCGAAATTCCGGCCATGATCATCCCTATCGCAAGCGACCATGCCGGTTACCCGGCCAAAGAGATGGCCAAAGCCCTTCTGGAAGCTCTCGGCCACGAACCTCTCGACTACGGAACGCACAGCGATGCGTCGGTCGATTACCCCGATTATGCCATCCTGGTGGCCCATGCGGTCGCCAAAGGCGAGTATGAGAGGGGCATCCTGATCTGCGGAAGCGGCCAAGGCATGGCCATGACCGCCAACCGGATCGCCGGTGTCCGCGCCGCGCTGGTTTGGAATCCCGACATCGCCACGTTGTCGGTTCAGCACAACAATGCGAACGTCTTGTGCCTTCCCGGACGTTACCTCTCCTCCGACGAGATGAACTCCATCCTTCAAAACTGGCTCGGCGCGACCTTCGAAGGCGGCCGCCATGCCAATCGCGTCAATAAGATCCATTCCCTCACGTCCTGTTAAATGAACTCACTCGCACAGAACGATCCGGCCATCGCCGCACTCATCGACAAGGAAACCCATCGCCAGGAATACGGCTTGGAGCTGATCGCATCCGAGAATTTCGCATCCAAAGCCGTGATGGAAGCCATGGGCACCAGCCTGACGAACAAATACGCCGAAGGCCTTCCCAGCAAGCGGTACTATGGCGGATGCGCGGTGGTCGATGAGGTCGAGAACCTGGCCCGCGACCGCGCCAAAGAACTCTTCGGGGTGGATTGGGTGAACGTTCAACCGCATTCCGGCGCCTCGGCCAATGCGGCGGTGTATCTGGCCTTGATGAAGCCCGGCGACACGCTTCTCGGACTCGATCTGAGCCATGGCGGGCACCTTACCCATGGTTCGCCGGTCAACTTCTCCGGTTTATACCACAAACCCACGTTCTATGGGGTCGATGAGATCACAGGCCGGCTCGATATGGACAAGATCCGGGATGCGGCCCTCAAAACCCGCCCGAAAATGATTTCGATCGGCGCATCGGCGTATCCCCGTGATTTCGATTACGCCGCGTTCCGATCCATCGCCGATGAAGTCGGTGCCCTGTTGTGGATGGATATGGCGCACACCGCCGGATTGATCGCCGCCAAACTCCTGAACAATCCTTTCCCACACACGCATGTGGTGACCACCACCACGCACAAGACCCTGCGCGGGCCGCGCGGGGGAATGATCTTGGTCGGCAACGATGGAGAGAACACCCTCGGAATCACCGCGCCGAAATCCGGACGGCTGAAGAATTGGTCAGAACTCTTTGACAGCGCCGTCTTCCCGGGCACGCAAGGCGGACCGTTGATGCACGTGATCGCCGCAAAAGCCGTCGCCTATGGCGAAGCTCTCAAACCCGACTTTGTGGACTATCAGAAACGCGTGATCTCGAATGCGAAAGCCATGGCCGCACGCTTCGTGGAACTGGGCTACGGTCTGGTCAGCGGTGGCACGGACAATCACCTGATGCTCATCGACCTGCGTTCGAAAGGCGTGACCGGCAAGGAAGCGGAAGAAGCCCTCGGCCGCGCCGAAATCACCGTCAACAAGAATATGGTTCCGTTCGATACGCAGAGTCCGTTTGTGACTTCCGGCATACGGATCGGAACGCCGGCCCTCACCACCCGCGGATTCACTCAGGAGGCGTTCGTGGCCGTTGCCGACCTCATCAACCGTGTCATCGAACAACCTACGAACGAATCGGTCATCGAAGCGGTGAAAGCCGACGTGCATGACCTCTGCGCTCAATTCCCGCTCTACCGTACCGTATGACCGAACCCCGTGCCGTGATGGATGGTGAGCCGCCTGTCGCCAAAGCGCCCAGTCCGCAAGCCGATATGTCCTTCCTCGACCATCTGGAGGAGTTGCGCTGGCGCAT
>CAYVRS010000161.1:0-316 GCA_964454075.1 uncultured Chitinophagales bacterium | reverse complement strand
AGGCATTTTGTTCGGAGTGGCCGTCGCCGGACTCTTCTCCGACTTCTTCATCGATGTGGTCTTGCTCGGCCCGGCCAAGAAAGACTTCTTCATCTACGGCGTGCTGGGCATCGACGCGGTAGACCTCACCTTCCAGAACCGGAATCTTCCCGGGCAGTTCTTCACCTTTTGGGGAGTGCTCTTTTCAGTCGGCTTTGTGATCGGTTCACCGATCCTGTTCTACCAGTTGTGGATGTTCCTCGAACCGGCGCTCGAAGGCAGGGAAAAACGGAGTATCAGCGGAATCGTGTTTTTCATCACCGCCATGTTCGTGATC
>CAYVRS010000160.1:0-3952 GCA_964454075.1 uncultured Chitinophagales bacterium | reverse complement strand
GTGGAAGATTACAACCGGTTCTTCCGTGGCGCCGTGCCGAAACGCCCCGTCGCGATCCTCATCCTCAGTGATGCCGACGACACCGGCTCGTTCACGAAAGCCGATTACGACCGCATCGTCCTGAAATCGGCCCCTTGATCCCCTATGCATAAACTCCTACTGTTCCTCCGTCCGTGGCTTCTGCTGAACGTCAGACGTCCTTGGCTCGTCTTCCTCGCCGCGATCACCGTCGGTCTGTTCGCCGGTTCGTTCGCCTTGCAACTGCGGATCGACACCGACATCGCCAATCTGCTGCCGCCCGACAACCCGAGGGTGATCGCCCTGAACGAGCTCCGCGAAACCGTAGGAGGAGAGACGGAGATGGATGTGGCGATCGGCTCACCCGATTTCGAAGCCAACAAGCGCTTTGCCGAAGACCTGATCGCCAAGAGCCTTGAGCTGTACGACCGCCGGTCGCAGTCTCCGTATTTCAGCAAGGTCGATTACCGCAAAGACACGGAAATCCTCAAAGATTACGCGCTTTTCCTGGCCACACCCGATGAGCTCGACGAGCTGATCGACTACCTCGACACCCGCATCGAAGATGCCAAGCTCGAGGCGAATCCGTTCTTCATCGACTTGGATTTCGATGACGAAGGCGACATGGGTGGGGAGGAGCCGGACGCCGCCAAAGAGTTCGAGCAGACCTACAAAGACCTGGTGCCCAACGAGTACCCGGTGAACGCCGACAGCACCCGCCTCGTGCTCAAACTCTATCCGACGGGTTCCAAGAGCGACTTGGCCTTCCTTCGCCGGATGTTCGCCAGCTATGATTCGCTGGTGGTGGCGATGGATCCCGCCAGCTACCATCCCGAGATGCAGGTCAAGTTCGGCGGCCGATTGAAAAAACACCTGCTCGAGATCGACTCCATCATGCGTGACGTGTTCAACAGCTTCGCCACCGGTGTGACCTCGGTGCTGTTGCTGGTGATGTTGTACTTCTTCGGCAAGAAATACTGGAATTACCGCCTCGGCGCCGCGCATTCGCGCACCAAAGGGATATGGGCTCACATCGTGCGCGCACCGGTCTCCATTCTGCTCATCGGCATTCCGTTGTTCCTGAGCCTGGTCTACACCTTCGGCATCACGTACGCCTATCTTGGTGTTCTGAACACCATGACCTCGGTGCTTTTTGTCATCCTGTTCGGGATGGGAATCGATTACGGCATCCACTTCTACGCCCGCTATCTGGAAAAACGAAGCTCGGGTGAATCGGTGGAACAGGCGATGCTCTCGACCTATGAATCGACCGGTGCCGCTGTGATGACCAGTGCCCTGACCACCGCCGCATCGCTCTTCGTGCTGGTTTTAGCCGACTTCCGCGGTTTCAGCGAGTTCGGCTTCATTTCGACCATAGGCATCCTTTTCGCGTGGCTGTGCATGACCTTCGTGATGCCGTCGATGATCACCCTGGCGGAGCGCTTCGGATGGATCCTCTCCAACGAGAACGAGACATCGGCTCCGATCATCGAAGCGCCTCACCGCTATCCCTTCAGCCGCACCATCACGTTGGTTGGTCTGACCGTCACTCTCCTGGTCATCCTGTTTTCCAGCCGACTCGGCTTCGAGTACGATTTCGGAAAACTCGAGCCCGAATTCCCGGAATACAAGCAGTATTCGGAGTTCGTCGGGGCGATGAACCAGACCAGCCGTCGAAATCCGGCCTACATCCTCGCGAAAACCGATGCCCAGGTCCTAGAGATCCTGGAGCAGCTGCGCCAGATCCAGTCTGTGGCCGACACCAACTCCACCATTCTGGATGTGGAGGCGCTTCAGGAACGCTTCACCTCCGATTCCACCCTCATCGCCGCGAAATTCGAACGCATCGCCATCATCCGCGACCAACTCTTAGATCCCTTCATCAAAGACCAGCAAGACGACAATCTCGACATCCTGCGCCGGGCGAGCGAAGTCACCGAACCCATCCGTCTCGACCAGATTCCCGATTTCATCACGAGCCGGTTCATGACCCGCGACGGCGAATTGGGCAAATTCGTCATGATCTATCCCTCGGTGGGCTTGTCGGATGGACGCAACTCCATGGCGTTCAAGAATGAAATCGGGTTGATGACCACCTCCGACGGCACAGAGTTCCATTCGGCGAGCACGTCCATCGCCGCCGCCGAAATGCTCGAACTCATGCAGGAGGAGAGCCCGTACTTCGTGGGAGGCACCTTCATCATGATCGTGATCCTGGTGCTGCTGGCGTTCCGCTCGGTGCGCTGGGCGATCATTTCGATGTTGCCTCTGCTCATCGGCCTGTCGTGGGCCTTCGGCATCATGCTGGTGTTCGACATCAAGTTCAACTTCTACAACCTGGTCGTGCTTCCGGCGATCCTCGGCATCGGCACGGACAACGGCGTGCACTTGGCCGCCCGCTATCTGGAGGAAGGTCCGCGGAGCATGTGGAGCGTCCTGAAAAGCACCGGTCAGCACATCACCATCGGCACGGTGACCACCATGTTCGGCTTCATGGGCCTGCTGTTCACCAACCATCCGGGATTGTTCTCGATCGGCCTCACGGCAACGATCGGCATCGGCATGACGCTGCTGTCGGCCGTAACCTTCCTGCCGGCGCTGATCCAGGTGATGGAAGACCGCGGATGGATCCACTTCGACCGTAAATGACACTCGGAACCCCGGCGATCGTGCTGAGGAGCGTCGATTTCCAGGAATCGAGCCGGGTGGTGACTCTATTCACCCGCGACGCCGGTAAACTGGCCGTGATGGCCAAAGGATGCCGGAATCCGAAATCCCCGTTCGCGGGGTATCTGGAGCCGGGATCCGTTCTGGATATCCAAGTCAGCACCAAGCCCGGCCGGTCCATCCAGACCCTCACGCAGACCGCGTTCCGGGCGCAGACCTGGGGCATCCGCACCGATTTCGGCCGTCTGGCGCTGGTGATGTCGGTCCTGGAACTGCTCGACCAGTCGTTGGAGGAAGACCAACCCGCCGCCGAATTTTTTGATTTCGCCGAATCGCTGCTTTCTTGGCTCAACAGCGCCGGCGACGAGGTGGTGCCCGCCTATGTGCTTCCCTATGTGCAGATCCGCTTGTGCGAGTTCATGGGCTTCCGAATCCATCCCACCAGCCTCGAGGCGCGGTTCCTGAATATCGAAGACGGCGATTTGGCGGATGGTTCCGGTTTCGGACTCTCGTTCAAGCTCACCGACGACCAGGCCCGCTATCTGATCACCGCCTGCCAGCATCGGAGTTCGACCCTGTTCAAAAAAAGCATGCCGGCAAATGAACTAAAGCAGCTCATCCATCATTTGGATGTCTATATTCAACACCATGCGTCGGACATGCGAGATCGCCGCTCCGATGCGCTGCTTTTCAAATCCCTCGACGACTCCGACCTATGACCCTCCACCAGAAACTGCTGACCGGAATCCTGCTCATCCTTGTCGGGATGGTGATGGGGATGGTGGTGATGGTGTACATGGCGGGCCTCGGTCTGCCGTACCGCACGACTGTCGAGGTGACGCAGGTCCGCCAGGCCGCACCGCTGCCTGAGGCGCCCGATTCCGAGCTAAAAAACATTTCCAACAGTGTGACGCCGACCGTGGTGTACATCGAAACCACGGTCCGGGGCCGCGACATCGATCCCAACACGGGTGAAGAGATCGACGAGGAGACCATGCTCGACCGCATCCTTCCGCGGCGCGACGCCACCTCTATCGGCTCCGGCGTGCTCATCTCCGCCGACGGCTACATCCTCACCAACAACCATGTGGTGGCGGACGCGTTGCCCAATTCCATCACGGTCGGACTCACCAACAAGCGTACGTACGAGGCGACCTTGGTCGGCACCGATCCGTCGACCGACCTCGCCGTTCTGAAAATCGACGCGACCGACCTTCCTGCGATCACCATCGGCAATTCCGACGAATTGGAAGTCGGAATTACCGAT
>CAYVRS010000159.1:0-3970 GCA_964454075.1 uncultured Chitinophagales bacterium | reverse complement strand
TTTGCCGATCTCCCGGATGTCGCGGGCGTTCATCGGATTCGATTCACCGACAAGCACCACGCCCAAGATGGGAAGCCGCTGCTCACGAAGCAGATGCAGCGACAGAAACGTGTGGTTCAAGGTTCCCACAGCGGATCGGGCCACCAGCACCACGGGGGAGGAATAATAGCGCATGAGATCCAGCATGGTGCGATGTTGGTTCAATGGCACCAGCAAACCACCGGCACCTTCCATCACCAAACGGCCCTGGTAGTCCGGCAGTCTGATGTCGCGCATGGCGATGGTCTCGCCTTCAAGTTCGGCGGCTTGGTTCGGCGACAACGGAGCCTTGAACCGCATGGCGTTTGGCAGAAAGTTGTCGTCATTCATTCCGCTGAGCCTTCGAACCGTGTCGGTATCGTCATCCGTCTCCGTTCCGGTTTGAACCGGTTTCCAGTAGTTGGCACGCAATTGTTTGACCAAGGCGGCCGAGACGACGGTCTTGCCGACATTCGTGTCGGTTCCGGCCACCCAGAGCCGCTCAGGCCAGTCGTTGAATGATGGCATAGGTGATTCCGTAGGTGATGGTGAATCCTCTGCGGCGCTTCGACATCCAGACATCTTGGAGTTTGCGGACCGAGCCCGGCGCCGCCGCCGACTGATTGGCTTTCACATCGGCGCCGATGCGTTTGAGATGGGTGAAGAAATTCAAGGGAGAGTCGTAGGTCTCCTTGCATATCTCATTGAGCACCAATGTCTTATACTTGAAACCCAAGTGAGTGGCCACATCCACTTTTGGCAGCGGATTTCCCGAAAACGGCACTTTCGCCTCTTTGCACAAGGACTTCCATTGGGGGAAGCTCTTGTTGTTGAAATACGAGACGGCGATGAGTCCGCCGGGCTTGAGCGACTGTCCGAGGCTTTTCAATGTGGTCTGAAGATCGGGCATCCACTGAACGGTGAGTCCGGATAGGATGAGGCCGTAATCGGAGTTCTGCGGAAGCTCCTGGATGTCGAGCGTACGGAACACGGTATGCGATGGAAGCTTGTGCGCGAGTTTGGTGCGGCAGACCTCGAGCATGTCGGGAGAGATGTCGGTCACCTCGCGGGGCAGATGCGTCCACCATTTCGCGGTGCGTTCGGTGATGAAGCCCGTGCCACATCCGAATTCCAGCACAGGGCCGTCGACGAATCGGGTGAACGGATGCAGGAATTCGACAAGCCGGTCTGCGGCTTTCCGCTGTACCGAGGCATAGAGGTCGTACTGGCGCGCGGCGGAACTGAACGATCCGGCGACGTCCGAGTTCAATTGATCAACGGGTTGATGGAGTTCAGGCACCAGGCGCTTTCTTTGAATGGCAGAGCGTGCGAACCCTCGGGATGAATGACTACAGGAAACCCGAGGCCTTCGGTCCGTTCGATGGGGACGATCGCATCGCAACGGGCATGAAGGATACCAATTTTCCGGCATTGACGCATGATGGAAATGGGTGCTTCGGCATGCCCGAGCCGCTCCAGATCGGCGGCGAGCCGGGGAAGGTCGCGGATAGGGCGGGAAACGCGGTCAGGCTCGCCACAACGGGCGTAGAAGTCGCGCAGCACGGCATCGGGTTCGGTGTCTAACTTCGATCGCATGCGTCGTAGCGGGCGCGCCTGTTCGGGCGTGCCGATGAAGCGGTCGAAGCCGCCGATCACGATCCAAATATCAGGCAGGCCCATGCGCTCTACGTCGAAGAACTGCTGCCCTGCGCTGTGGGTGACAAGTATGCGCTGACCGGGAGCCGAGGTGAACGCGGCGTGGGCAGGTGTGCCGAAATAACCCCGGTCGACGCAGGCCACGGAGTCTTCAGGCGGAAGCAGGGCGATGAACGGGTGCCATGCCGAGGCATCATATCCCCAGCCGTGGATGAACAGCCATTGCCTGCTCATCGTGCGGCGAACGCGGCGAGCAGCGCCCTCACCTGGTCGGTGGTGTGGGTGGCGCCCAAGGTGAAACGGAGCCGCGCGGTGCCTTCTTCGACCGTGGGTGGACGGATGGCCTGCACCAGGAATCCGGCGCGGGCCAAGTGGGCGGATGCGGCAAGGGCGGCGGCGTCGGAGCCGACCACCGCCGGCACAATGGCGCTCCGCGAGCCGCGGGTGTCGACGCCGAGCTCGTCGAGCCCGGAACGCAGCAAGGAAGACAGCTCGCGCACGTGTCGCCGTTCCGCCTCGAAACCGGGCATGCGTCGCGTGGCTTCGAGAGTGGCGGCGGCCACGGCAGGTGGCAAGGCGGTGGTGTAGATGAACCCGGGGCAGGTGTTCACGAGGTAATCACGCACAGGCTTGTCGCAAGCCACGAACGCGCCGAACGAACCGAAGGCTTTTCCGAATGTGCCGAGCACAATGTCCACACCGGGCATTCCGTAGCAGACTCCTCGTCCCTCCTCGCCTTCCATGCCCAGGGAATGGGCTTCATCCACCATCAGGACCGCATCGTGGTGTTCAGCCAAGTCGATCAGCGCATCGATGGGAGCCACATCCCCATCCATGCTGAACACGGATTCCGCGACGATGAATTTCCGGACTTCCTTCGATGCGTCCTGATCCAGGAGTTGTTCGAGATGGGCGGTATCCCGATGCGCATAGCGGCGCACTGTGGCACGGGACAGCAGCGCGCCTTGGTAGAGGCTGTTGTGGTTTAGACGGTCCATGTACACGATGCTGGACCGGTCCGCCAAAGCGGCCAGGATGGTTGTGTTCATCTGGAAACCGGAATTGAACAGCAAGGCCGATTCCCGGCCCGTGAACGCCGCCAGCTCCTGTTCCAGGGCCATGTGCACCTCCATGGTTCCCGATACCAGGCGCGACGCGCCGGAGCTGGTTCCGAAGGTGTCCACCGCGGAGCGGGATGCGGAAATGAGGTCGGGATGCCGGCTCAGACCGAGGTAATCGTTCGAGCAGAACGAGATGAGCCCGTCGGTTGGAACCGCGAGCTCGCGCAGGCGGCTCTTGCGCCGACGATCCTCCAACTCGGCAGTGGTGAACGAGAGACCGGATTTCACGGAGTCTGCAACGGGGTGGTCCGGAACGAACGGGCCATCACATCGAACTGGTAGACGAAGCGCCGTTGTTTGTATTTCGGTGAAAACTGACCGTATTCCATGAAATACAGCCGTTTTTGGGGCTCGTCGTAAATCACATAACTCACGAAGGGTCCACCCATCGATTGGTCCGACATCACCCAGATGCCTCTCAGCTCATAGGTCCGGCGATCACTGAGATTTATGAGCTTCGATTCGAGGGACCTGCGGTAATCGGTGGTCACATACGCGTCTTCCCGAGTGCCACGGAAGTAGATCTGAAGCAGTGAATCCCGCTTGGCGTTGATCCAGGTCGGGTTGACGTGATCCAGGCTGGTCACATTCTCGATCCAGTGGAACCAGATCCAACGGTCGTTGTCTTGAAGGTATCGGCGGAATGTCATGAAATCGGTGGTATCCACCCCCATCTGGTAATCGTGCTGGATTCGGAAGCTGAATCCTTTGGCTTGGAACAGACTGTCTGCCAGTTCGGGCTGCTCGCCGCGGCGATACACATCGAACTCATGGCGGGGCAACTCGGCGGTGAACAGGCTGTGCAGAATCTGCTCCTCATGGTCGCGGATCACGGTCGAGAGCTCTTCCTCGTTGCGGGCCATCACGATCATGATCCACTGATCGCGGTACCAGCGATCTTTAAGCGGAAAGATGAACTGCTCACCGCCACTCACTTTGGCTTTGATCGCATCCCCCAACAGCGAATTCACATATTTGCCGACGTTGGTGCTGTCTTGCAGATGCGACACCAGCACCAGATTCTTGTGCTTCTGGATCTCCTTGACATCCTCATTGGTGCGGATGGTGCGGAACTGCATGTCGTATCTCGGCTCAGGACGCGGAATCGTGGTGATGTAACGCCCCATGGTGGCGTTCAAGGCCTCGCCGACAGGTCCGGTCACCCGGCTGCTATC
>CAYVRS010000158.1:0-4044 GCA_964454075.1 uncultured Chitinophagales bacterium | reverse complement strand
AAAGCTATGAGGGCGACCTGGGCATCTACTGGGGCATGAAGAACACTGAGTTCAAAGCCTACATGGATGATCTGGGGATGGAGCTCGTGGCCAGCCATTTCAACATGAACGCGGATCTGGAGCGGAAGGTCGACGAAGCCGCGGCGATCGGCGTCAAGCACCTGATCTGTCCGTGGATCGGTCCGCAGGAGTCGCTCGACGCCTACAAAGCCTTCGCCGACAGCTTCAACCGCGCCGGCGAGATCTGCGCCAAGGCCGGCATCCGCTTCGCCTATCACAACCATGATTACAGCTTCAAGCCGATCGATGGCGTGATGGGTCAGACCGTGCTCATGGACAACACCGATCCCAAGCTGGTCGATTTCGAAATGGACATGTACTGGGTGGCCGTGGCCAACGAAGACCCCGCCGCATGGATGCAGCGTTATCCGGGTCGGTTCACGCACGCGCACATCAAAGACAAGGGCGCATCGGCGGATGGTGGAAATGAATCGGTCACCCTCGGAACAGGGTCGATCGACTTCGCGTCGCTCATCGCCGCAGGAAAAACCAGCGGGATGACCACCTTCATCGTCGAGCAGGAACAGTACACCGGCACCACGCCGATGGATTCAGCGAGGGAGAATGCGGCGTACATGGGTGGAATTCTGAATTCGAAATGATCAATTTTTAATGTTCAATTATAAATGAGAGGTGCCTTTCTATGCGACGCGTCGAGCTTAGAACGTCGCACGGAAAGGAACAACATTTAAAATTGTCCATTTAAAATTAAACCGACTCTTTCTCGTCTCGGAACAGGATAAAGAAGAGTCCCGCCACTCCCAAGGCAAGAACCCCTGGCATCACCCAGAAGTCGAACGCGCCGGCCATCCATCCCATCTGGGTGGAGCCGTCGAGCGCGATCTTGTCGCCCCACCAGCCCAGGACGTAGTTCCCGATGAGCATCCCGGCGCCGTACGTGAGCAGGTTGAAGAAGCCCTGCGCGCTGGCACGCAGATGTTCGGGCGCTTTCTTGTTGACGTAAAGCTGACCGGTCACGAAGAAGAAATCATAGCATACGCCATGCAGCGCGATGCCCAGCAGCACCAACGGCACCGACATCGGGAAGAATCCGAACAGCAGGTAGCGGGTGGTCCATGCGAGCATGCCCACGAGCAGCATCCATTTCACGCCCAATCGCGCTAAGAAGAAGGGAATGGCGAGCATGAAAAGCACTTCGCTCATCTGTCCGATCGTCATGAAGGAGGCGGACTGATCGCCGAAGTGCATCGCCGAAATGAAATCGTTCGTGCGGGCGTAATAGAACGCAAGCGGAATGCTGATCGCGAAGCTCGAGATCGAAAACACCGCGAAGTTGCGGTTCGTGAGCAGCTTCACCGCATCCAAGCCGAGGGCTTCCTTCACGCTGAAGGCTTTTCCTTTGCCGGATGGAGGCGTTGCGGGCAGAGTGAGGCTGTAGAAGCCGTAGAACAGCGACACGGCCGCGCTCATCAGAAGAGGGATGTTCGTGGCTTGCGCATTCGAGACGCCGGTGATGGAGCTGATGAGGGGAATGGAGACCCAACCCAGCACGGTCTGCGCGACCACGAAGCCGGCCACGATCCAACCCACGGTGCCCCAGACGCGGATGCGGGGAAATTCTTTGTCCGCATCACCGATGTTCGCGAAGCTGATGGCGTTCACCAAGGCCAACGACGGCATGTACAGCATGAAATAGCCCAGCATCACCCAGATGAAGGTGCCGGGATCGGTGATCGTGCTGGCGTACCACAGCAAGCCCGCACCGACGATGTGGATGAAGGCATTGAGGCGCTCCGCATTGAAATACCGGTCGGCCAGCAAGCCGACAAATACCGGAGCCAGCAAGCCCGCCCAGTTGTGCGTGGCATACGCCGATCCGATGATGGAATTGAGTCCTTCTTCGCCTTTGAAAATCTCAAGCAGGTAACTGCCCATGGTGACAAAAAAGCCTCCCCAGATGAAAAACTGGAGGAACATCATCAGACTTAGACGTGGAATGAGATTCGATTGTGTGCTCATGACCTTGGTTTCAGGGTGCTTCGGTTTATTTTAAATCCACCGTTTTGATGATACTAAAGAATCGCCATTAAACTAACTTCCCGCATGAAACTCACTCTTGGCATGATCGGGGGCGGACCCGATTCCTTCATCGGTGCCGTGCATCGCAAAGCCGCCGCGCTCGACGGGCACTTCGACCTGGTCTGCGGCGCGTTCAGCAGCGATCCGGAAAAATCGAAGACCACCGGTGCGGCGCTCGGGCTCGATCCCGCCCGGGCCTATGCCAGTTACGACGCCCTGTTCGCGGCGGAGACGTCGCTCGACGCCGTCGCGATCGTCACGCCGAACCATGTGCATTTCGATCCGGCGAAAAAAGCCCTCGAACGCGGCATCCATGTCATCCTCGACAAACCGATGACCTTCACGTTGGATGAAGCCCGTGAGCTGAAATCGATCGTCGACCGCACAGGCCTTGCGTTCGTCCTCACCCATACCTATGCCGGCTATCCGATGGTGATGGAAGCGCGCGAGCGCGTAGCCCGGGGCGACATCGGAACCCTCCGCAAAGTCTATGTCGAGTATCCGCAAGGATGGTTGTCGGGCTTCATCGAAAACGCCGGACAGAAACAGGCCTCGTGGCGCACCGATCCCTCGAAATCGGGAGCCGGAGGCTCGGTGGGCGACATCGGCACCCATGCCGCGCACCTGGCTGAATTCGTGACCGGCGCCCACATCACGCATGTGAACGCCATGCTGAACATCGTCGTGCCGGGACGCAAACTCGACGACGACGCCTCCGCCCTGCTCAAATTCTCCAACGGCGCCACGGGCGTTCTCGTGGCCACGCAAGTCGCCGCGGGCGAAGAGAACAACCTGAAACTGCGCGTCTATGGCGACAAAGGCGGATTCGAGTGGTCGCACACCGATCCGAACACCTTACTCTTCAAACCGCTCGACGCGCCCGTGCAGATCCTTCGCACCGGAACCGGTTATTTGTCGGATGCGGCCAAGGCCTACACCCGCCTCCCCGCCGGACATCCGGAAGGCTACATCGAGGCCTTCGCGAACCTTTATTCTGAATTTTGGAAGCAAATTACGCACGGGCACATCAGTGATGCGCCCAAATATGCGCCCTTACCATGCGCCGCCGACGGCGTCCGAGGCATGGCCTTCATCGAGGCCATGGTCCGCTCATCGAACTCCGATCAAAAATGGACTGAGGTCACCCTATGATGAAGACTGTGAAAGGACCCGGAATCTTCCTGGCGCAATTCGCGGGCGACGAGGCGCCGTTCAATTCCATCGACACCATCGGTCGATGGGCGGCCGTTCTGGGCTACAAAGGCGTGCAGATCCCGACCTGGGATTCGCGCCTGTTCGATTTGGCCAAAGCCGCCGAGAGCCAAACGTATTGCGATGACCTGAAAGGAACGTTGGCGGATGCCGGCCTGAGCATCACGGAACTGTCGACCCATCTGCAGGGCCAGCTCGTAGCGGTGCATCCGGCCTACGGACCGATGTTCGACGGCTTCGCGCCGGAGTCGGTCCGCGGCAACAACACCGCCCGCACCGAATGGGCCGTGAACCAGTTGCTGCTCGCCGCCAAAGCCAGCCAGAACCTCGGACTCCGCGCCCACGCCACGTTTTCCGGCGCCCTGTTGTGGCACACAGTGTATCCGTGGCCCCAGCGTCCGGCCGGATTGGTCGAAGACGGCTTCGCCGAACTCGCCCGCCGCTGGACCCCCATCCTAAACGCGTTCGATGCCGCCGGTGTGGATGTGTGCTATGAACTGCATCCCGGAGAAGACCTTCACGATGGGATCACCTTCGAGCGGTTCTTGGCGGCCTTGGGCGGACACCGCCGCGCGAACATCCTCTACGATCCGAGTCACTTCCTGCTGCAGCAGCTCGATTATCTGGCCTTCATCGACCTGTATCACGACCGCATCAAAGCCTTCCATGTGAAGGATGCGGAATTCAACCCGACCGGGAAAAGCGGTGTGTATGGAGGGTATCAGGGATGGG
>CAYVRS010000157.1:0-4066 GCA_964454075.1 uncultured Chitinophagales bacterium | reverse complement strand
TGTGGAAAGGGCGTCTTCCGACGGGATTTCGGTAGGGCGGGTGCCGATACGCGGGTTGCGGGCGTTGGCGTCCGACGCTCGGGTCCGTTATGTCGAGACGAGCCGTGTGGCGAAGCGTCGGAATGCGGTCGCCCGTGCGGAGACCGGTGTGAACCGGGTGCATGCCGGCGAAGGGTTTTCAGCGCCTGTGAAGGGCGCCGGTGTGGTGGTCGGCGTTCTCGACAGCGGCATCGATTTCACCCATCCTGATTTCAGTTCACCGTCCGCAGGTACACGGATCAAGTTCCTGATGGACATGCGCGCCGACATGAGCGACGTGGTCTCCACGAAATCCCAGATCGACCCCAACCCCACCAGCATTACTCAAAGGGATGGGAACTGGGGCGGCGGCCACGGAACCCACGTGACATCCACCGCCGCCGGACTCTCCGGTGTGGCTCCGGAAGCGGACATCGTCTTTGTCAAAGGCATCCGCGACCCGGACAGCGACGGCGGATTTTCCGACGCGGATGTGGCCGCGGGTGTCGATTTCATCTTCGACAAGGCCGCGGAGCTGGGCAAACCCGCGGTTGTGAACCTGAGCCTCGGCGGGAATTACGGTCCGCTGGACGGAACCTCGGCCTATGAGCAGTTCCTCTCGAACCAGACCGGTGCGGGGAAACTGATCGTGGCCGCGGCCGGCAACGAGGGCGATTACTACTTGCATGCCGGCACCAATCTCCAACCATCGGTGCTCTATGAAACTTTGATGGAGCCGATGGACAGCTATTTCAACTACATCGAGATGTGGTACAAGGCGGGTTCGATCGCATCAGTCCGCTTCGGATTCTATGATTTCGACGGGACCAACCTCGTGTATCTAGGTGCCTCGCCGACGGTCAGCGTCGGGTCGTCGCAAGGCCTGACGGCTGGCGGTGATTTGAACCCGGTCGCTGTCCGCCACAACAACCAGATCATCGGGTATGTGGCCGTGGAAGCTCGTGTCACCGCCGATCCGAACAATGGCGACGGGAACATCCAGATGGTGCTCACCAACAACGGCAATGCGAATGTGGACCTGAACAACTACTATTGGACGGTCTTGTATCGGGCGACGACCACTGCGACCGGTCGTGCTGACATGTGGTATTCCAGTGGCGAGTTCTATCCGTTCGAAGTGGGTCTGGAAGATGTCACCGAAATCACCGGAGACACCGATTTCACAGTGGGATCACCGGCCACTTCCAAGAAAGTGATTTCCGTGGGCTCGTATGTGGGTCGCCGGAGCTGGACCGACATTGACAACAACAGCTGGTCGACCTTGGCGCCGAATCCGGATCCCGAGCTGGATCCGATCGTGCCAGCGGCAGGAAGCGCATCGTATTTCACGAGCCGAGGACCTACGCGTGATGGCCGGGTGGCTCCTTTGGTGGCCGCGCCGGGTCAGATGGTCGCATCGGCCTTGGCCTCGAACCTGTCCATCCGGGCGACTCAAGACGAGGCTTATGAGCAAGGCGGTGTCTTCCGTGGCGACATCGTGCAGGGCGGAGGCTTCCAAGTGATGCAAGGAACCAGCATGGCCTCGCCGCACGTCGCGGGTGTCTTGGCGCTGATGTTGCAGGTGAATCCAACCTTGACCTTTGAACAGGCGTCGGCGATTCTTGCGCAGACCGCACGGACCGACATCCATACCGGTGTCGCCCCGAACGTCACCTTCGGCCATGGCAAAATCGACGCGCATGCGGCCGTGAGCCGGGCGTTGACGTTGTCCTCCATTGACGATCAACCTCATCCTGAGCGAAGCGAAGGACCTGCATTATTGGGTAATTACCCGAATCCGTTCAATCCATCGACGGTTGTCGGTTTCCGGTTGTCGGTTTCCGGTGAGGCTTCCGTGAAGGTCTTTGATCTTTTGGGTCGTGAAGTCGCCTTGCTCGCCAATGGCACCTATTCCTCGGGCACGCATTCGGTGACGTTCGATGCCTCGGGCTTGTCTTCAGGCATGTACCTCGTGGTGCTCGAAAGCGCCGGGATGAGGGATGTGCGGAAGGTGAGCTTGGTGAAGTGAACTCAAGTACTCAGGTACTCAAGGACGAACAAGCTTGTCTTTCCTTGAGTACTTGTTCTTCCTTGTCATCCTTAGGGCCGCAGGCCCGAAGGACCTAAATCGGTCACATCCTGCCACGCCCTCGCTCCCGCCGTCGAGATCACGAACACGATGGACATGTAGAACGTCCACAGCGTGAGGATGAGCAGCACCGCGTAGCCCTGGTAGACCGATTCATAGGCGCTGAGGGTCTGGGTCAGGAAGAATCCGAACACGAGGCGCGCCACTTGGAAGAGCACTGTATACATCACCGCCCCGAATAGGGCGGTGGACCGTGACAGCGACCGTTCGCCCAAATACCGGTACATCACATAGAAGACCAGCAGTGTGAACAGCAGGGTGATGACGGTGAGCAGCAGGTCGTCGGTGGAGAGCAATGTGACCAGTGACAACAGGTAGCTGAAAAACACGAAGATCGAACCCACGATGCCGAACGTCAGAAACGCATAGAGGAAATCACTGAACCGGCTCTTTTTTTCGATGGTGTCGAAATAGCGGTAGATCACGTGCTTCAGGGTGCGGAAGAGTCCCAGCGAGGTGAACGTGAGGATGCTCACGCCGATCACCAAGTTCGACCGGCGCGAATCGATGAGGGGCTGGATGAGGCCGTCGAAGAGTTTCGAGGGATCCACCATCTCCGATCCGGCCTGATCATACAAGCCTTCCGGGAGGAAGATTTTCGCGAAGCGCGTGAGTTCCAGCATCACCACATCCGTATTCACCACATACCCGATGAGCGAACCGATCAACAGGGTGAAGGGGATGCTGAACAGGAACAGGTTGAAACTGATGGCTGAGGCGTTGAAGAAGACGTCTTTCTCGGTAAGCAACTCGCCGAGGCGACGGATAAATGCGCTTGCTTTGTTCACTCTGTCGTATTTTCGAGTCCCCCGCAATATAAACCCATCCGTCGTGGCAACCAACGCACCAGGTCAGACGCCGCTCATGCGGCAGTATCACCAGATCAAAGCCAAGCATCCCGGCACGGTGCTTCTGTTCCGGGTGGGTGATTTTTACGAGACCTTCGCCGACGACGCCGTCACGGTGAGCCGGGAGCTGGGCATCACGCTCACCAAACGCAACAACGGCGGCGACCAGACGCCCTTGGCCGGGTTTCCGTTTCATGCGCTCGATACCTATTTGCCGAAATTGGTGCGCAAAGGCTATCGGGTAGCCATCTGCGAACAGACCGAAGACCCCGCCGAAGCCAAAGCCAACAACCGGAAGATCGTGGAGCGGGATGTCACCGAAATCATGACCCCGGGTGTCACGATGTCCGACAAGCTGCTCGAACACAAGCGCAACAATTACCTCTGCGCGGTGCATGTGAGCGGCGGAACCGCTGGAATCGCGTTTGCGGATGTGTCCACCGGCGAAATGGGGGTGACGCAGGTCGACCGCGCCGGCATTTCGAGCTTCGTGAACAGCATCGGTCCGTCGGAACTCCTGCTTCCCAAAAAACAGAAGAACGAGCCGCCCGCATCCGCCGAAGGCGGCGTGATCACCTTGGTCGAGGATTGGGTCTTCGATGGCGATTATGCCTACCAATTGCTGCTCGACCATTTCAAGACACATTCATTGAAAGGCTTCGGGGTCGAAGATCTTCCCGTGGCGTGCACTGCCGCGGGCGTGTTGCTGCACTACATCCGCGAGAACCAGAAAGCCTCGCTGGGACACATCCGACGCATCTATTCGTTCGAAAACCGCGAATTCATGATGCTTGATGCGGCCACGAAGCGCAATCTCGAGCTGACCGGAACCCTGCAAGACGGCCATACCGAAGGCTCGCTCATCGGCATTTTGGATGACACCTGCACCGCGATGGGTGGACGTATCCTGCGCCGGTGGCTGCATCAGCCGCTCAAGCAGGTGGCCGCGATCCGCGAACGGCTGAACGCCGTGGACGCGCTGATGCGCAAGAACTCTGAACGGCAAGAACTTCGCGAAGAGCTCGAGCATGTGGGCGATCTCGAACGGCTG
>CAYVRS010000156.1:0-4222 GCA_964454075.1 uncultured Chitinophagales bacterium | reverse complement strand
CTCGCGAGGCGCAGGCATGGCGGCGAAAGACGGCTTCAACTGGGGCTACGATCCGGTGCACTATAATGTCCCGGAAGGCAGTTACGCCACGGAGCCGGATGGTCCGTCGCGGGTCCGGGAGTTGCGCGAAATGGTCGGAGCGCTGCATCGCATCGGATTGAATGTGGTGGTGGATGTCGTCTACAACCATACCTATGAGGACGGACTCCGCGCCACCTCCGTGCTCGACAAGATTGTGCCGGGGTATTACCACCGCTATGATCCGGTGAGCGGCAAGGTGGAGACATCGACCTGCTGCTTCAACACCGCCGCTGAGAACGCCATGATGGAGCGTCTGTTGATCGATTCCGTAATCCTCTGGGCCAAGCAGTACAAGATCGACGCGTTCCGGTTCGACCTGATGGGGCACCATCCCAAAGCCGTGATGATCCGCCTTCGAGAGCGTCTGGATGCGTTGACCCTGGAGGCTGACGGCGTGGATGGCCGCAATGTCTACGTGTACGGGGAAGGATGGAATTTCGGGGAAGTGTCCGACAACCGGATCTTCGACCAGGCCACCCAGTTCAACTGTTCCCGAATGAAGACTCCGGCGACGATCGCGCCTCCCAGAAAGCCGCCTTGCTCGACGCGGCGGACCGCATCCGGGTCGGCCTCGTCGGGAACCTCAGCACCTACATGTATGAGAACCGGTTCGGCGAGGTGGTGTCTGGAGGAAACGAGTGGATCGGATACACCCGTCAGCCGCAGGAAACGATCAACTACATCGACAAACACGACAACGAGACGTTGTGGGACAACACTCAGACCAAGTTGCCGCTCACCACATCCATGGACGACCGCGTGAACGTGCACCTGCTCAGCAACGCGATGATCAACTATGGCCAAGGAGTGCCTTTCTATCAGATGGGCACCGACATCCTGCGGTCGAAATCTTTGGATCGGAACAGTTTCGACTCGGGCGACTGGTTCAACACGGTGGATTTCACATTGGACACGCACAATTGGGCGAAAGGTCTTCCACCGGCCTGGGACAACCAAGAGCGTTGGGACGCCCAGAAGCGGTTCCTGTCCGCACAAGCCATCCGCGTCGGGAAAGAGCACATGAGACGCGCCCATCAAGGCTTTTTGGAGCAACTGCGTATCCGTTACAGTACACCGTTGTTCCGAATGATCGACGCGGCGGACATCCATCGGCGTATCGTCTTCCATAACACCGGCCCGGATCAGATTCCCGGCCTCATCGTGATGTCGATTTCCGATGCGGCGTGCGGCGGCGACGACATGGATCCGGCCCTGGACGGACTTGCCGTCGTCTTCAATGCCACCCTGGAGAACGTCACGGTGGACTCACCCATCGCGTCGCCATCGGTGCATCCGTTCTCCACATCCGGAGAGCGGGTAGACGGCACACGCCTGGTGGTTCGGCCTCTCAGCGCCGGGGTGTTCGTGAAAGCGCAGCGGGGGGCGAGAGGCGAGGTCGCCTGCAACGCCAGGATGTGATCACGCGTTCAATTCGAGAAGCGTCTCGAGCTTCCATTTGTCGAGCGGCTTTTCGATGAAGCCCACCGCGTAGAGGGAGTCGACGGATTTGTCCTTGTCGCGCGGGTCTGGAGAGGAGGTGGGCATCACGATGCGGACCCAAGCCGACGGTCCGCGCGTCGAAGATGACGCCGTCCTGAAACGAGATCATCACCAGGGCGGAACCGGTTCCTAAGTGGGAGCCTTGCGACATGGCGTCACTTCGGGATGCGCCTGACCAACGGCTGTCGATAACGTACGACATCACACTGGGAGCGATCGGTGTGCTGAGGTTGTGCAAGTGCTCGACATACATGTCGATGCAATCTATGAAATCGGGGGATGTTTTCTTAATCTGTCTCATTCCAAACCAAGGTCTTCGAAGCATGTCCATGTCATACATCCTCGCCCTCGATCAGGGAACCACCAGCTCGCGCGCCATCGTCTTCAACCAGAAAGGACAGGCCGTGGCCACCGCTCAGAAGGAATTCACGCAGCATTATCCGCAGCCCGGTTGGGTGGAGCACGACGGCAACGAAATCTGGGCCACACAAGCCGGTGTGGCCGCCGAGGCCATCGCCCATGCCGGACTCAACGGTACGAACATCGCCGCCATCGGCATCACCAACCAGAGGGAGACCACCTTGGTCTGGGATCGGCACACCGGCAAGCCGATACATAACGCCATTGTCTGGCAGGACCGCCGCACCTCGGCCTACTGCGACACGCTGCGCGCGGCCGGACATGCCGAGACGATCCGGGCTAAGACGGGGCTCATCCTCGACGCGTATTTCTCTGCCACGAAACTGCGCTGGATCCTGGAGAACGTGCCTGGCGCAAGGGCCAAAGCCGAGGCCGGCGATCTGCTGTTCGGCACGATGGACACCTGGCTGGTTTGGAATTTCACGAAAGGCGAGGTGCACGTGACCGATGCCACGAACGCCTCGCGCACCATGCTTTACAACATCCATACCGGCAATTGGGATGAGGAACTGCTACGACTGTTCGACATCCCCGCGGCGGTGCTTCCGCAGGTGAAATCGTCGAGCGAGGTCTATGGGCACACCAAGACCACACTGTTCGAGTTGAACGTGCCGATCGCCGGCATCGCGGGCGACCAACAGGCGGCGTTGTTCGGTCAGCGCTGCATCAGCTCGGGCATGGTCAAGAACACCTATGGCACCGGATGCTTCATGGTGATGAACACCGGAACGACGCCCATCGCCTCGAAGAACAATCTTTTGACGACCATCGCTTGGGAGGTGGACGGAACCGTCGAATACGCCCTGGAGGGCAGCATCTTCATCGCCGGAGCCGTGGTTCAGTGGCTGCGCGACGAGCTGGGTATCATCCGCTCCTCGGCGGATGTGGAGGCCTTGGCCGCGTCGGTGCCTGATACCAATGGCGTGGTTGTGGTGCCGGCCTTCGCCGGACTCGGGGCTCCGCATTGGGATTCCGACGCGCGGGGCACCATCACCGGACTCACCCGAGGTTCGAACGCCGCGCACATCGCCCGTGCTGCGTTGGAGAGCATCGCATTCCAGACCATGGATGTGCTCACGGCGATGCAGGCCGATTCCGGCATTCCCATCCGCGAGCTCCGTGTGGATGGGGGCGCCACGGCGAACAACTTGCTGATGCAAGTGCAATCGGATCTTCTCGGCGTGCCGGTGGTGCGTCCGATGACCTTGGAGACCACGGCCTTGGGGGCCGCCTATCTGGCGGGATTGGCCGTCGGCTATTGGGGAAGCCAAGCCGACATCAACTCCCAATGGCAGGAAGACCGGACATTCCGTCCGGCCATGGAGCCGGCGAAGGTCGCCGAACGCACCCAGGCATGGAACCGCGCGCTCCGCGCCGCCATCTCATGGGCGAAACCGTAAGGGCGCATCCCGTACGCCTGCATCAACACCAAAGACACACCTATGCACTACTTCATCGCTGAAACCATCGGATCCGCGCTTCTGATTCTCCTCGGAAACGGCGTGGTCCCAGCAACAGCAGAGCGAGCCTTCCGTGTCTTGTGGGCACAGCTCCACGCCCCTTGAGGACGAGGAGGACGAGGGCTACTAGCACACCACCCTGTGCTATCCTAATATGATGAGTATTGATTTGGGTGTAAATAGCCAATCAATAAACCCTTTATGAACCAACACCCCTAGATATAACTATCCAATATCTAGGGGTGTTGTTTATGAGTCAGCACGAAAAGGATATGGGCTTATTGCCCATAATGAACCCTTTGTTCAACCTGCGTGAGATATGTAAGCAGATGGTGTTGCTAGAAGACCATCTGAACAATCCGCGTAAGCGTTGTCCCGACTGCATCTCAAAGCACTTCATCACAATAGAGGCTTTCTTTGAGGAAGCTATCTCATTGGATAAGGATTTGAAGTACAGCAAGCTCCTAGACGGCAAGGCTCAGATAATGAGGGACTTGCAGGGGCTGTGGTTGAACTTTATGGGGTCGAACATAGAGGACAGGGGTTATGCCTTAGTAGCTCAGTTCTTGAGGCGACTGCGTAAGGACATACTGCCCATGTCGTTTGATGTGAGGAAGATGGCGTGTTTATCCGTTTCTTGTCCTCATAGGAAGCGTGTTGCTACCTTGACCCAAACGGAAAAAGAGGAGCGTGAGGTGGAGTCTCTAATCAAGACCTCGCCTAAGAAGAAGCCCCCGCGTAAGGATAAGATGAGGCGTAGG
>CAYVRS010000155.1:0-4229 GCA_964454075.1 uncultured Chitinophagales bacterium | reverse complement strand
GGTGCTGCGATACCTGCGTCGATTCGATGAGTTACCCGATCACACCGATCAGGTTGTTGTGGTCGATCGCAAAGAGCGGCTCGGTGCTTGGCCGGATGCGGATCCGACCAAGCACGCAAACCAGAGAAGGAGAGTAAGAGGGATTTGCCTTGGCAAGACCCGTTACTTGAAGTTGAGCAGAACCGAGAAACGGATGGTGTTCGCCAGCGGATGGTTTTCGCGCAGCGTGTAGATGTAGCTGAAGTCGACACCGAAGATGTTGTAGCGCAAGCCGGCGCCGAATGTCAGGAACTGACGGTCGCCGTTGTTGGGCGCTTCGTAGTAGTACCCGGAACGGAGGGCGAATTTCTTGTCGTACAAATATTCGGCACCCACACCCACCATGATCTGCTCGGAGAGGGGTACTTCCTCGAACTGGTTGGGACTCACCTCACGCTCGATGGTGTCCCAGGATTTTACCAAGGATTCGAACACGCCCATCGACACGCCATTGGTGTCTTTCCGGGCCATGATCTTAGAGAAATCATTGGCGATGGTGAGGCTGTTGTAGCCTTCCTCATCCAACTGAACCGTGTAGGCCCAGCCGGCACGAAGAACGGTCGGAAGCGCGTCTTTCTGTTCGTTGTCGGAATATTGGATGGCCGGACCCAGGTTCGACAGGTTGAACCCGGCGTTGATCTGGGTTTTGCGGTTCAGGAGCATGAATTCGTTGGAGCGGTACAGGGCGCTGACGTCGACGCCGATGCTGGTGCCGTTCTGGGCCGTTTGTCCACCCACATCCAGCCCTTTCGGAACCAATTTGCTGTAGATGAAGCGGGCACCGGTTCCGATGGCCAGGTTGTCGCTCAGTTTGAATCCGTAAGAGAGGCCCGTGGCGATTTCATAGCTGCGGAAGTTGCCGAGGCTGTTGCCTTGGTCGTCGGTACGTTCCTGCTCACCCAAGTCGAAATAGGTGATATGGCCGGCGATGGTTCCGATGCCGTCGACATACATTTTACCGGCGACATAATCGTAGAAAAGGTCGGCGTTGAAGTTCGGAAGCCAGTTGGTATGCGTGATGCTTAACTGGTTGCCGGTCTGGAAAGCCAGCCCGGCTGGATTCCAGAACATCGCTGATGCGTTGTCAGCGATGGCCACACCGGTGTTTCCCATGCCCGCGGCGCGCGAATCGGGTTCGATCTGAAGGAACGGCACTGAGGTGATCGCCACCTGGGCGATCGCCGCGCTCGACATAAGAGCGCTAAGGGTGAGGAAAAGGAGGCTTTTTTTCATCTTACTTGTTGCTTGGACGTTGAATATACAGGTTATAATCGTTTCGTTCTCATCGGATGATCACGAGTTTCTCCACGGTTTCGTGCGTGGCGGTGTCGGATGACACCTTCACGTGGTACAGGTAGGTTCCCGAGGCGAGGCGGTTCCCATCCGCATCGGTGCCATCCCATTCGACGGACGCCAATCCGCCGCTGACCGACACATTCCGTTCGCGCAGTTGAGCCACAGGCTTGCCGCTGAGCGTGAACACTCGGATCAGGACGTCGAGCGAATGTCCGGCTTGATTATGCTCGAAGACAAACCGCGTATGGCCGGATGTCGGATTAGGATAATTAAACACATTGCGCACTGTAAGCGCCTGTTGTGCCACCACATCGAAGGTCAGCGTGCGTTCGCCGGGGTTATTGAAGACATCCCAAGCTCGGACCGTCAGTTCGTAGGTGCCGGGTTCTAGGTCTTGCAGTGGATAGCGCACACGTCCGCGGGTGTAGTCGTTGAGCGCACTTTCATAAAACTCGTTGAGCATGTAGGTTTGCTCCAGGCCGGTCGCCGGACGTCGGCGCAGGATCGCGATCAATTCGTGGCCCACTCCCGCACCGGCGGTATTGATGCCCGAGTCGTCTTCGACATCCACCAAAAGCACAGGATTCGAATTCACGACGCCGCCGTCCATGAACATCTCGTCATTGAGGGAAACCCTCATCAGTGGACCCGTCCCGTCATCCACCGCGTTCGGATTGCGTCCGTTCAGGATCAGGTTCGAGAAGGATCCTGAGGCATCGCTGTCGCTACCGGCGGCATACATCACCACTCGTCCGGTCGAATCGGAATAGCTGATGTCTCGAGGAAGGATGAACCGGCTGCTGAAACGACCGTCGGTCACACTCACTTTTCCGCTGAAGACCACATCGTTCTGAACACCGTAGGCGCAGTCGCGGATGTTGCAATTGCTGAGCTGGGTCATGGGCACGTAGCGGGTGGCGTCGTAGACTTTGACCGAGGCCTGGCCGTTGAACGCGGTGTTCACGGATCCGTCGGCGTCCATCACCTCTCCTTCGATCAGGGCTTCATCCAGGGCACGTAGTTGCACCGGATCGGTTCCGACCGGCACGCCATTGATGGTGGCCAGGCGGATGCGTGATTCCGGCAGCCCGATGCGTGTGGCAGGGTCGCCGATGAGCACGAATTTGCGTGAGTTGAAGGAGGCGCCGACCGTGGTGTTCTTTGTCTGCCGGTAGATCTCGCCGAAGGTCTTTGGCGAGCCATCGGCGTTAGGGGAGAGCATCGCCAGCGTCAGCTGGATATTCAGCCCGAAATTGTACGCGTTCGGATCGGTGTTGGTGAACACCACGCGCGAGGTCGTGAAGGCCGCGATGGCGCCACCTTCCGGATGAAGCACCATCCGTTCGGCGCCGGATTGCAGTTCGGTGTCGTCATACCGGCCGAATTCGCACGTCACTGTGACCATGATGGTGAGGCGGTCGAGGTTCGAGAGTCGGCTGACGTCGTCCGCGCGATAGAGTCCTTCGGCGGAGAGCAGGATCTCGCTGCCATGACCCGAGTAATTGACCAAAAGGGTGCCGTTGTTGATCGCGTTGATGAAGGCTCGGTTGGCTTCAGGCGCCACGCGTCCCAATGGGCTGTTCACAATCGGATAGCTGATCTGGTAAATCTTGCTCAAGCGCACGCCCGTGGCATCCAAAGGAATCCGGGTGGTGGTGCCATCGGCGTTGTAGACGTGAAGGTCCCCTTCGTTCGTGTTCGAGCCGTTCACATTGTCGTCTGAGGTGAAGGTGACGAGGGATTTCCAGTCTCCGAAGTTCGCCGGATCCTCATAAGCCTCGATCTTCCGGAGCATCACGTTCGCTTCCGACAGCGACTGGACGGGAAGTCGTCCCACGCTCACATCCAACCGTTCAAAGGTGGCCACGGAATGGTTCGTGGGCGACCATTCGCCTTCGTTGGGATCCATGAGCCCGAAATAATCATCGCTAGCGTACGTGTTGATGCGGGAGAGCGACTCTTCGCTCTGGAAGGTGAACACGTGGTTTTTGAGCGGTTCGGTGGAGAGGATGCCCTTGTAATCGTAACTCGTGTCGCCGAAAAGGAGCAGGTATTTCGGCATGCGGTCGGGATCGTTGCCGGCCCGGTCATAGAAATGGCGCACCATGTCGCGGATGGCGACCAGGTCCGGAATGCCGCCGTTGAATTCGTTGAAGGCTTGGGTTTGGGTGACCACCAGCGGACGCAAGCCCTGGGCTTGGCGTCGTGCGGCGAGCTCGTCGGCCGCTTCCTTCAGTTCGGTCGTGGTCACAATGAAGTAGTCGGGGTCAATGGCGACGCCACGAATGTTCTGATTGGCCACGGGCAATGCGGCGCCGGGACGGATGAAGCTGGTCTGAGCGACGAGCGTGCGACCTGCCGTGCTCACATGACGGACGAGATGATCGGACCCGTCGGCCGTGGCGGTGAGCCAGACCGGTTCTTGCGGATCGGTCACGTCCAGCACCATCGGCGATGTGGTGAACCCGGTGAGCCGGTAATCGACCAGGGCGCCGGTTCCGTCGACGGGCGTGTGAAACCGGAGCGATCCGTGCTTGGCCCGGAGCAGGCGGGTGGCGGTGATGCGGATCCAATCCAACCAGCCCAAGGCGTTCGATTGGCTGTTGCTGAAACTGGCCGTGATTTCGAGGATGTCGTTCGTGAGCGTCGCGCCGGGCACATCGCGGTTCAGGGTGCCGGTGTTCGCCGCTTCAGCGACCGACGCGGTGATGTTCGAAATCTGTGAGACGAACACCGAGCCGAGGCTGCCACCCGCCGCAGTGATCGCGAAGCTGGAATTGGCTGTGGATCTGGCCGCGAACATGGCTTCTACCCGGAGGGTCGAGCCTTGCACGAATCCGTCGAGCGTGTCGCGGAACACCGTCTGCGTGCGGGCGAAGGTCTCGGGCGTGAAC
>CAYVRS010000154.1:0-4265 GCA_964454075.1 uncultured Chitinophagales bacterium | reverse complement strand
TTCCATGCGGGCGGCGAGGTTCACGTTGTCGCCCATCATCGTGTAGTTGAAACGCTTGGCCGACCCCATGTTGCCCGTGATGGCTATGCCGCTGTTGAGTCCGATCCGCGTCTGCATATGATGAACGATCTCGGGCCAACCCGCCTCCGACGCCCATTTCGCGCGGAGCTCGGCCTGTTTGAGCATGATGCGTTGCGAGGCGCGAGTCGCATTCTCCGCGTGGTTCGCCATCGCCACAGGAGCTCCCCAGAACGCGACGATGGCATCACCGATGTATTTGTCGAGCGTTCCTCCTTCTTCCAGAACGATATCGGTCATGGCGGAGAGGTACTCATTCATGAGCTGGACCAAGCGGTCGGGGGGCAATTGTTCCGAAAACGTCGAAAAATTCTGGATGTCGGAGAAAAACGCAGTGATTTCCGAAGCTTCGCCGCCGAGTTTCGGTTCTTCGGCACTCTCGACCATGCGGGTGACCAGCTCAGGGGACACATAGGTTCCGAACATGTTCCGGATGCGGCTTTTCTCACGCTGCTCTTGGATGTAGGTGTAGGTGACGCTCGACACATAGCCCGCCAAGGCTGGAACAAGGAACGGCGTGAGCTCCAGAATCCATCGCCACTCGATGAAGCTGACATAGGCGACCGAAAACACGGCCGACATGAAGACGAGCAGATAGGCCAAGGCCCATTTCGCCGATACGTAGAACGTGATCAGCACCAGCAGCATGGTGGTGATGAGGCTGGCGAGGAGCAGGATGTTGTTGTTGACCCTCTGATAGGCGTTTCCGCTCAGGATGGTCTGCATGGCGTTGGCATGCGTCTCGTAGCCGGGCATGTTGCCGTTGGCGGCGTAGGGCGTCGCGTAAAAGTCCTGAAGCTCCGGCATGGTGGCGCCCACGATCACGATCTTGTCGCGGAACACCTCTTGATACAGCAGACCGAAATCCGGATCGTCGAAGGCGTTCACTTCGAAGAACTCGTCTTCGGAGGACGTGAAATATTCCGCATCGTCGACCACATCCGAGAAATTGAATTCCGGGAACGTGGATCTCGGTCCGTTGAAATTAATCATGAACGTGCCCGACGTCACTTTCGGAATCACGCGGTCGCCGAACCGAATCTCCCGTTCGAGATCGATGATGCTGTCGCGCGGAATGTCTAGAGCGATGCGTAAGGCTTCCATCCCCAATGGAAGAATCTTCTCGCCATTGTGCGTCTTGATGGAGCCGTAGCGACGGAGGAATCCATCCCGGTCGCGTTCCACCTCCACATACCCCCACGGATTGGGATTCGCATCGCGCAGCATTTCAATCGGCTGCACGAGCTGCTTCGATTCGACGCGGATGGTCCCCACCTGGTCAAAGGCGCGATGCGATTCGGTAAGCAGATTTCCAGCCAGAACCACATTTCCGGCTTCGGCGAGCGTGCTAGCGAACAGCGTATCGTTCGCGGGGTCGTAGATGTCGGTCTTGTCGAAGATCACGTCGATCGCAATGGCTTTCGCACCGGCACGGTTCAGATTGCGGATCAGCCGGGCGTATAGGTCAGTGGGCCAAGGCCATTTCTCATCGAATTCGAGAGACGACTGCTCACTGATGGCCACGAGCACAATCGGGGAGTCGGACACATCGCTCTGCCCGCGGAATTCATACAGCAGGTCGAGCACATTCAACTCCAGGCTCCGCATCGGAGGGGTGGAGATGAGGAACCATCCGGCCACCCAGACACCAATTGTCACTGCGACCGACATCAGCGCTTTGGACCGTTTGGAGGGTGTCGACATCAGAATTGGAACATGTAACGCACCTGCAGGAAGTAGTCGTTCGGCAACGGAATGGCGTTTACGGCGCGGGTTCGGATGGAGGTGTAACTGGACGTGGCGGCGATCACATGGCGTTGAAGGAACCGATACTCGACGCCCAGCGAACCGATGGCGTTGATGGTGCGGCTTTCTTCTTCCGACTCAGCGAGGGGTGCGTAGAAATCATCGAAAGCGTTGCCCGGCGTACCGTTGTCGTCGACATCGATCTGCGTGGTGAGGGACGTTGAGCTGATCAGCGAACCCTCGGCGGTGAGCATCAGCGCATCCTCGAACAGGAAGTAGTTGCCACCCAGCACCACGGCGAACAGATCCAGCTTGTTGTAGCCGCTTTGGGCATCGGCACGGGTGTAGCCGAGGTTCAGGTTTGTGCGCATTGGCAGTTGAATGAAATCGGATTGGATGCCCATCGAGTAGGTCCGGGTACGGAAGTCCCCATACCTGAAATGCTCGTCTTCAGTGACGATGCTGGTCATGT
Source organism: uncultured Chitinophagales bacterium (assembly GCA_964454075.1). Taxonomy (GTDB): domain Bacteria; phylum Bacteroidota; class Rhodothermia; order Balneolales; family HLUCCA01; genus CAMTWZ01. The sequence continues at coordinate 1,969 of CAYVRS010000154.1, read as the reverse complement.
TCAGGGTGACGTCATGCACCATGTCGATAAAGCCGAATTGGCGGGAAAGCCCCGTGCTCACCTGCCAGGTATTGCTCAAACGCGGCGTGGCCAAGGTGGTGACCACTGTGTCGGGCGAGAGGGATTCCACATCGAGATAACGCACCGCGACATCCAGCAAGCCAGGAGCGATCAGGCTGTTCCTTGGTGTGATGTTGTTGTCGCGGAACTGGCGGCGTACCGACATCGTGACTCTGGGCAACTTGAAGTTGACCGGGTACCAACTCGTCGAGATGCCGTAATTGGTGGTGTAGGTGCGTGAATTGAGCTGCTGGGCGAGGTTGTCCCACAATTTTTCGGCCTGCAGATTCACATAGAGGGTGTTTTTTAACATCCGGAACCGGTCGGCGATGGTGTAGCCGGCCACGTCTCGACGGATGCCGTTGTTGGCCAATGAGATATAATCCGGACCCACCCAACGTTGCTGCACGCTCAGGCTGTGCTTGAAATAGTTCAGAGACATCCGGTTCTGATAGGCGAAAATGCCTATCGGCACAAAGAATTCGGCTTGGTCATCCTTGAAGCGGATGGGGAGGGCCGAGACATTCTCATTGATCACGAACAGCCAGGAGATGCGTTCCAAGCGGTTGAGAATGTCGGAGTCGATCTCGACACCAAGGTCGTCGGCATATTTCTGAGACAGCGGACCCGGCGCGATGTTCGTGTTCAGCGCGCTCACAGCGCCATCGGACACCAGTTGGATGCGTCCGCCGTGGAGATTGACTTTGAAATCGGCGCCCGCTACGATGTTGTCCTGCGGGGTGGGGTTGGACAGTTCCACCTGGAAGGCCAAGGGGTTGGCCAAAAGTTGGGCACGCTGTTGTGCGCTCAGTCGGCTGAGGAACGGTGCGGTGTCGGCATCGTTGAGGGAATCGATGATGGCGATGGAATGGATGTCGTCTTTCACTTTCAGCGCATTGATGCCGAGTTGCGCATACCGACCGCTGCCGAACGACAGACGCGATGCCATGATCATCCGCCGATGGGTACCGGTGCCGCCGGGCTGGAAGAGCATCGAAAATGTGGTGTCCGTGACGATGGTACCGGCGAAATCGGTCGAATCAATGGTGACCGCGATGTCCTGATACAACGTCGGCACCTTGCGGTTCAGCTCTCCATAAACGAATTGGACATTCAGCAGACGGTACAAGGCGCTCACGTTCGCATTCACCCCATACACGCGGCGACCGGCCAAAAGCAATGGATTCATCATCGGATAGACGTGCCCTGCTTCCACATTCAGATAGTGTTTCGCCGCGAGTTGGATGCCGTACCGGTTCTGCGGTTGAAGGCGAGGATCTTCCTGGGTGGTGATCAGACCGTTCGCGCCGTATGAGAACCACCCCGCCGTGCCCCTCAGATTCGCCGAACCACGGACGAAATCGTACGACGTTCCGGCTGTCGATTGTGCCCGGGATGTCAACTCCACATCACCGCTCACCGGCCGCCGTTTCCGCTGTTCCTGCCCGAACTGCGACTGGGCCGACACCACCCTGAACGTCCAGTTCGTGATGGGGGTGATCACCCGCCCGCTCCGGAAGAACACCTCCACCTTGTACGAACCCGCATCCAGCTTCTCCGGCGCATAGGTGACCAAAAACGGACCGATGTCCGCTTGATCGGTCACATCCAATCCGTTCAACGTCATTCGCAAGGAATCCGTGACAACAAGCGAATCCAGCGGAAACAGCGCGATGGCGATCAGCAAATCGTCTTCAACCATCGGTGTGCCGGGCAAGGGGGACATCACGCGGAATTCGATGTCGGCCACTTCGGTGATCAGCGGTCCGTCTTGCACCGTCTGTAGGATGTTCACCTGGAACGGATTCTCAGACGGATTGATGGTCGGCAGATTGAAGATGCCGCCATCGAGCAGTTCCGCCACCAAGTAATATTCGATGAACCCGGCGTTCTGCGACAATGCGGGAAT
>CAYVRS010000153.1:0-4280 GCA_964454075.1 uncultured Chitinophagales bacterium | reverse complement strand
CCACGCCATAGGCCTCCACATACCGACGCGTGGTTTCTTCAGCCGTGAACGTGTTGACGGTGGCCTGCGACATCCAGCGACGCTCCACAGCGGCATCCACGCGCCGTGTCCACCTCGGCTTTCCGAGAGTGCGGACCTTGCACAAACTCCAAGGGTCGCGCCAATCGGCGATCCAGGGCACACCCAAGGCTTGGGCCACGCTCGAAGCGAGCAGGTGTCCGGACCAGGGGTCCCCGGTGCTCCAGACCAGCTTGACCTTCTTCTCTTTCGCGAATTCGAGCACATCGGCCCGGTTCCACCACATCACAGGCAGCCAGGTATCCACAGGGATCATCCGGTCCAACATGCCGAGGCGGTCGCTCGGCGCACCGTTTCCCAGAGCGGAACCCGACGTCGTGTGTGTGCGGTCGACCGGAGTCTTGAGCCTGTGGACCGACTCCCCGGGCCGACCCGCATCCAGACTCACGAGATGAGGTTCGAAACCGAACTCCGGCAGATACGTGGCGAATTTGGCGGCACGCAAGGCGCCGACTCGGGCTCGGGGCGGGTAATACGGCGAGATGAGGAGGACAGGCTCAGCCACGGTTGGTCGCTTGAGCCCAAATCCGCTCCGCGAAGCGGTAGAACGGCTGTTTTTCGTGCAACCATCCGAAATGCACCACATACGGGGTCACCTCCATGCGGTCGCCTTTGCCGCTGAACAACGACAGGACGCCGATGAGGAACCGTCGCAAACCGGCATGCTTGATGCCCCGCAGCGAATACACGAACGGATCGCAGTAATAGCGGCACGTGACACTCGTGAAGTCGGGGTCGTAGGTCGTCAAGTCGTTGATGAAATCCAACTGCGGACTCTCCTGCCCCAGCAGCCACGGATACACCGGAACATCGAGTTTGGACATCGCCATAGCCAGGCTCCATTCGCAGGATTCTTCCGAGCGTCCCGACTCCTTCATTCGGCTCTGAAAATGGGTCTCCCCTTTCCGGCGGAGCATCTCGCCGGCGGTTTCACAGACGCGGCGCGCCAGGCCGGCATCCCTCATGTAGATCATGCCCGATTGGACTCGGCTGAGATAGGTGAGTCCGAATCGTTTCAGAGTGCGTTTGCGGCGCATCAGGATCATGTCTTTGAGCACCCCGAAATGCTTGGGCGCGCCAAAAAAGACATCGGAGGTCATCGTCCCTGTGATGGTGAAGGGATAGGGCGCGAACGAGGCCCAAAGGCGCTCGGGCGATTTGGTCCACACCATGTCGCAATCCAGGAACAGGGTTCGGTCGAAAAGCTGGTAATGATGCACGTTGTGCTTGAATCCGACGATGCCGCGATGGTCGTCCGCAATGGGATGCACCACGTCGAACAAGGTGATTCCATGCGTCTTGAGGAGCTCCGCGTGATGCTGTTCGCACACCAGCGCGATGGGTCGCTTCGTGTCGTGACGACGGAGCGTCGTGGCCGACGCCACCGCGTAGCTGAGGTATTTCATATCCCCATAAACGGGATATACATATCCCTCGGTTTCGATTGGAGTCATCCTTTGGTGTACGACCTGAAGTGTCGCAAAAAGTACAAAGGATTCAACCCAATTGAAACTCAGGCACCGGCGCGACGGCGCAGGTTTTCGAGGAGTCCGTCAAACCCGCGGCGACGGATCACGCTCTGGAACGAGCGGCGGTAACTCTCCGCCGTGGAGACATTGTCGACCGCCATGTCGGTGATCACCCAGCCGGTTCCGCGTTTCTCCAGGTTATACCAGACCGGTGTGCGCACGTTGTTGAAAATGGCCGTGGTCTCCACTTTGGCTTTCCGTCCATCGGTCGTGATGTTGTCGTACACCACCTGCGCACGATACACATCCAGCTTGGCCAGCGACTGGTCGCGGATCACCTGAGAGAACAGCTTCACGAATTCCGTGCGTTGAGCGGGTGTGGCCGTGTTATAGCTCTCTTGCAGCGCGATGCGGGCCATGGCGTCGTAATCCATGATGCCGTTGATGATTTCCTTGAGCTGCTCGCGTTGCGATTCGGTGTACGTGCTGCCCGAGGGACCCAGCAAGGTCTTGATCTGACGGTCGCGGCGCTCCATAAGCTGGCGGATGGCGGTGGCGTCAGGCGACTGAGCCTCAACAGGCAACCAGACAACGAAAAGGAGGATGAAAGCGATGATGGATTTCATAGGGGATCAGGGTTGGAAAAGGTCGGTCACGGAACGGCCGGAACGGGACATCAGACGTCCAAATTGCACATTCCATTCATATGCGCGTTGTTTTTGCAAGGCTTTGAGCTCCAGATTCTTCTGGACGGCTTCGACCAGGTCTTTGATCTCGCCGATCTCGTAATCGTAGTTGATCTGCTCCAGACGAAGCCATTCGTTGCTCACTTGAAGCATCTTGGTGGTCTGGTTGTAGCGCGAGAGGGCGATGGATGCGGTCTTGTAGGAATCCAGCAGTTCGAGTCTCATGACGGACTCCAAGGCCGATTTCGCGTCCCGGGCTTGCTCCACTTGAATGCGCGAACGGTCGATCTGGTTCCGGATCAGGCCGAAATTCAGGTTCTGACGGAATCCGATACCATAGCGGATCGACTCGTAATTCGTGTTGTTGATGATGAACGGGTTCGCTTGCCGCGGTCGGTTCGGAGTCTTCGCATAGGCTGCGGTGAAGGCCATGAACAGCGACGGATATTGCTGGGCGCGGGCGGCTTGCAAGCCGTGATGGGCCGCGCGGGCGGCCGCGTTGGCTTTGCGCAGATCCGGACGACCTTGCAAGGCCCACTGCTCATAGACCGGATAGGCGCTCAAGGCGGTGTCGATGGGATCGATGTACAGTTCGGAAGGCTCATAAACCCTTGTCGGATCCGCATTCGACAGGGCCACATTCCAAGCGCTTTCCACAAAGGCGAGATTTTGCTCCACTTCATGGGTGCGGGCATCGAATTCGTGGCGGAACAATTGGAATTTGAATACATCCGCTTCGGAAATGTCCTGCTCCCCTTCTTCCAGCATCTCATTGAGACGCTCTTCCGCTTTCTTGAAATCTTTGGAGGCCTCGTCAACAAGCCGCTTCAATTCGATGCTCAGAAGGCGGGACTGATACAGCTCGTACAGCTGGGTTTCGAGTTTGACCACTTCCGACTGATGGTCGTATCCGGCGATGGTCGCTCCTTCCCGGGCCGCGGAAATGGCGTTGGTGAGCGCACCCCAGGTGTACAAGGGCTGGAGGGCGCTGATTTCGGCTCGGGTGAAAAAGCCCCAACTGTTCCAATCGTTGCGGAGGGATGGATCGAGATAGGCCTGATCGCTGGGGCGCGTGGTCGCATCCGAGGTGCTCATCACACCGGGGACGAGTCCGTGCGCCGTCTGAAGCTCGAACCTCGGCACATAGCGGTTCAGATTGGCGTCTTTGAGACGGTTTTCAGCCAGATCCACCCGGGATTGGCTGAGCTGACGCACCGAAGATCGCTCGATCGCCGTGCGGATGAAATCGGGCGCCGACAGACGCAAGGTGTCTTGCGCCATTACCGGCAAGGCGAGCGGAAGCAGCAAGATCAGAAGGGTGTAGCGTGCGTTCATGGGCTGAAAAGTAAGGACATAACGGCGGGGATGGTACCTCCGCATCGGCTAGCATCATGATGCGAGCATAAAGCAAAAAGCCCATTCCGAACAAACGGAACGGGCTTCTTCGCGGAGAGAGAGGGATTCGAACCCCCGGTCCATTGCTGGACAACGGTTTTCAAGACCGCCGCATTAAACCGCTCTGCCATCTCTCCCTGGGCACCATCAGCCATTCAAGGCTTCCGCACCAGACACGATCTCGGAGAGTTCCGTGGTGATGGCGGCTTGACGGGCTTGGTTGTATTTGAGCTGAAGTTCACGGATGATCGCAGACGCGTTCTCCGTGGCATTGTCCATCGCGGCCATCCTCGCACCTTGCTCGGAGGCGTTCGATTCGAGAACCGCACGCCAGAGCTGCGTGTTGAGATGCAGCGGAAGCACGTTGGTCAGCAGATCGGCGGACGAGGGCTCATAGAGATAATCCGCTTGCTCGGATACCGTGCTCGTGACGGAAGGCGCTACCGGAAGGAAGGACTCCATCATGCGGTTCTGAGCGATCACCGACTTGAATTCGTTGTACACCAAATAGACCGTGTCATAGGTACCGGCCATAAACAGTTCCGTGGCCTGTTTGGTGATTTTGACGGTGGCATCATAATTCACACGGTCGAAGAACCCGTTGTGCGATTGCACGATGGTGTAACCGCGACGGCGGAAATAGTCGTTGGCT
>CAYVRS010000152.1:0-4385 GCA_964454075.1 uncultured Chitinophagales bacterium | reverse complement strand
TAGCCGGAAATCAGTCCGGCACTCAGCGTCCGGATGGTCTGGGCGACCCCGTTGGCTTCGTGCCAGCGGCCGCGGATCAGCTCCAAGGCGTCCGGATTGCGTTTCTGGGGCATGATGCTGCTGCCCGACGATTGGTCATCGGACAGCCGCACGAAGCCTTGCGCCGGATGAGCCATCCAGATCAGGTCCGCCGCCATCCGATGCGCCGCTCCCAATCCGTAGCCGAGCCAGTCGGCCAGGCGGAGGTCGTCCGCGCCACGGCTCAGCTGCGCTCCCGTCACGGGCGTGATCACCGCGTCGAAGGCCAGCAGTTCCGCGCCAAACGACCGGTCCAGCGCGACATGAGGCGTTCCATAACCGGCCGCTGTGCCCAAAGGCGAGCGGTTGAGCGACCGGTAGACATCCGGGGCCGAATCCAATGTCTGCTTCAGAAGATCGGCGTATCCCAAGGCCCAGGCGTCGACCGAGCTCGGCATCGCCGGCTGGGTGTGCGTGGTTCCGGCGAAAGCGACCCCATTGTTCGCTTCGGCGATGCGGTTCAGCCTGTCAATGAGCGCGATCAGTTGCGCCGCCGTGCTCAAAACGACCTCTCTGGAGTACAGACGCAGATCGGTGAGCACCTGGTCGTTCCGGCTTCGCGCGGTGTGGATCTTCTTGCCCAGATCGCCCAACTCCGCCGTCAACCGGTTCTCCACGGCGCTATGCACGTCTTCGTCACTGTCTTGAAGCGTGAGTCCGGAGGCGAGCAAGGAAGACAGCGCCCCACGGAGCGTGCCGACCTCCGCCTCGGTGAGGATGCCGCTTCGGAAAAGGACCGCGGCGTGGGCGGCGTTCGTCCACAGGTCGAAGGGCACGAGCCGCTGATCCAAGGCTCGGTCTTCGGCTGTGGTGAAGTCGTGGAACCAGTTCCGGTCGGTCGAGTCGCCGTCTTTGTGCCAGAGTGTGCTCATGAAAGGACGTCTTGGATGATGTGTTTATACAATGGAATCGCGGTCTCGAGCTGGGAAATCTCGATGTGCTCGTCGGCGGTGTGGGATTTCTTGCTGTCGCCGGGACCGATCTTGACGCAAGGAATATCGGCCAGGAACACCCAGTCCGACGCTGTGGGCGACCCGAAGAACGGCTTGCCGCTATGGCGCAGGCAGGCTTGCGCGATCACCGAGCCCGGATCGGTCTGCGTGGCCACGAAACGGTCGCTCAGGATGCGGACGTCGCCCGGGAGGTGGGAACGCAGCGCATCGAGGATCTGCGCGTTGGGTACCTCGGGAATGGTGCGGATGTCCACCATCAGCTCGCATCGCTCTGGATTCGCGTTTTTCGCGGTCCCTCCCGAAATCATGCTCGGTGTGATCTTCACACCGCCGAGCCATGGATTCACCGTCTCGAACGAGATCCGGCTTAGCGCGCCGATCGCCTCCCCCATCCGAACGATGGCGTTGTCGCCGGTGACGCGAGCGGCATGACCCGATTCCCCATGCGTCACCACGCTCACGAGCAGCATCCCCTTCTGAGCCAGACAGGGCGCCAGCATGGTCGGCTCGCCGATGAGGGCCATATCCGGACGCAATCCCACCCCATGACGCAGATGGTGCATCCCGTTGTGCTCTCCCGCCGTTTCTTCGCAGATGGTGAGCGCCACGCTGACTCTGCCCTTCGGCTGGAAACCCGCATCCGCCAGTTCCAACAACGCACGCAGCATGCTGACGCCGCAGCCTTTCGCATCCACCGTACCGCGTCCGTAAAGCTTGCCCTCACGCTCCTCGGGCTCGAACGGGTCGCCATGATGGTTCGGGGATGGAGGAACGACATCGGTGTGCGAATTCAGCATCAGCCAGGGCGCGCCGGAACCGAGCGAAAAGACCAGATTGTCTCCGTAGCGCTCGACTTGGACAAGATTCAACGCGCGGATTTCCGCGTCGAGCCAATCGACGAGCGGCGTCTCTTTCGTGCTGAGGCTCGGAAAGCGCACAAAGGCTTTCAGCAACTCTTTCGGAGGATCGGTGAGCCAGTTCATGCGAGGGTGGTTCCTTTTCCGGAGGCCAGGCCGGCCGGATTGGTGAGCAGGATGCTCGAGATTCCTGCGGAAAGCGCCTTGAAACCGGTTTCGAGCTTGGGGCGCATGCCCGCGGTGATCCATCCCTGCGCCACGCCCTCGGCGAAGTCGTTCGCAGTGAGGGTCGCGATGGGCGTCTTGGCCGCATCCAGCACCGCTTCGGGCTCCATGAGAAAGACGAGTTCATCGGCGTTCAGAGCGCTGGCAATGGCGATCGCGAAGGTGTCGGCATTGATGTTCAAATAGCCGTGTTCCTCGCTCCAGGTGAGGCATCCGACCACAGGCACATAACCGCCGGCCGACAACGTGTGAAGGATGGATGGATCCAAGGAATCCAATTCACCGACGAGCTGGAAATCGGTCTCGACACCGTCGACGGTGAGCGGCGGACGCTTATGGGCCTTGGTCAAACCGCCATCCGCGCCGGTGAGTCCGACTGCGGCGATGCCGCGTGCGCGCAGGTCGGAGACGAGGCCGCGGTTAAGGCTCCCTCCGACGGTGTTCAGCAGGACATCCATGGTTTCCGGGGTGGTGATGCGTCGTCCGGCGACTTGCATCACCGGAATTCCGAGTTGTGCGCACATATCGTTGATCTGCTTTCCACCACCATGCACCACAACGACTTGCGAGTCATGATCTGAGATGAATTGACACACCAAATCCAGCGAGGTCGGGTCATCGCTCAGGCTTCCGCTCAGTTTGAGGACGGTCATTCCCATAGCTTCATCAATACCGCTTTCTGGACATGTAGACGGTTGCCCGCTTCTTGGATGTGGACGGCGTTCGGAGAGTCGAGTACCTCATCGGCGACCACGACATTGCGACGAACCGGAAGACAGTGCATGAATTTGGCGTCATGGGTGAGCGCCATCTTCTCGCCAGTCAGCGTCCAATCGCGGTAGGTCTCCCAACGGAGCCGCTTTTCGAGCTCGGGATCGCTGTACACCACCCCCGACGCCCAACTCTTCGCATAAACGACATCCGCGGCCTGCAAGGCCCGACGCTGATCGTGCTCCACCACGAACCGAGATCCGTTCGACGCACACATCGTTTCCACCCGCTCAAGCGTCTCCGCACTCAGAAGCATCTCCGGCGGACACGCCAATGTCACGTCGATTCCGCTGCGCGACGCGACGTCCAAAACACTATGGGGCACCGCGACCGGCAACGGATGAGGATGAGGCGCCCAAGTGAGCACCAGTTTCCTGCCCGTAGCCCCTCCCGGGAAAAGCTCCTTGATCGTCATCCAGTCCGCCAACCCCTGGCATGGATGCTCCATCGCGCTTTCCAGGTTGATGACCGGAACCGTCGCGAATTCACGGATGCGCTTGAGTAGAACGTCGCCGTAATCGGCGTCCTTGTCTTTGAGTCCGGAGAACGCACGCACACCGATCGCATCGCAATACTGCGAAAGGACTTGGATCGCTTCTTTCACGTGCTCGGTCTTCGCACCGTCCATGATGGCTCCCGGCTCGGTTTCGAGGGTCCATGAGCCTTGTCCGGGCAGCACCAGCGCTGTGCTGGCACCCAAGTGCGCGGCGGCGACTTCGAACGAAATCTTCGTCCGTAGCGAAGGGTTGAAGAAGACCAAGCCAAGCACCTTCCCTTTTCCGGCTTGGGAGGTCAGCGCGCCGGATTTCAGGCGGATGGCGGTGTCGATCAGGGCGTTCAGGTCGGCATTCGACCAGTCGGCCAGGCTTGTGAAATGAGTGAGGTTAACGGAGGACATCGAGCAGTTCTTGGGCGAAATCGGTGAGAAGGAACGGTGGGGTGATCAGCGGCGGCATGAGGCGCATCACATAGGGATCGTCGGACGTGCCGGTGATCCAGCCGCGGTGGAAGAGTTCGGTGACGACCTCTTTCGCGGGTTTCGGCAGTTTGAGTCCGATCAGCGCACCCATGCCCCTCAGTTCGATCGGCGCGTCGGCCAGGGCCTCGCGGAGGGCGTCGAACAGACGCGGGGCGTTCGACATGAGGTTGTGCTCGGAAATCTCGTTCAGGGTGGCTTCGCACGCCGCCATGGCCATCATGCCGCCCGCGAAGGTGGACCCAAGGTCCCCGATGCGCAGGGTCGATGCGATGCGTTCGGGCATGAGGACGGCGCCGAGGGGGAAACCGGCTCCCAAGCTCTTGGCCAAGGTGATGAGGTCGGGACGCATGCCGAAGCTTTCACTGATGCTGAAGGTGCCGGTACGTCCGACGCCGGTCTGGATCTCATCGAAAATGAGGACCACGCCGTGCTCGTCACACAGTTCGCGGATGCGCCGGTAATAGCCCGCATCCGCCATCACACATCCGGAGATGCTTTGGATAGGCTCGAGGATGAGTCCGG
>CAYVRS010000151.1:507-4400 GCA_964454075.1 uncultured Chitinophagales bacterium | reverse complement strand
TGCCGATAAGCGTCTTCCGTCTGCTTTTGGATGGTGGATACGGCAAGGACCAGCGCCACGCCGACTATGACGGAAAGAATGGTCAGACTCGTGCTGAGTCCGCGTTTGGTCAGGTTCTTTCGAACGATGGTGAACAAGGTCATGGGCGGAACTCCAGCAAAGACAGACGGTTCGTGAAACGCTCGAGAACGGTGGGATCGTGGCTCACGAGAAGCAATGTGCGACCTTCGGAACATTGCAGGATGAGATCCATCACCGCGGTCGCTGTCGCAGGATCCAGGCTACCGGTGGGTTCGTCGGCCAGAAGGATGTCCGGGTCGTTGACCAGGGCGCGCGCGATGCAGACGCGCTGCTGCTGCCCAACCGACATCTTCGCTGGCACGTGGTTCATCCGTTCCTCCAAACCCACCTTCTCAAGTATTGATATCGCTTTGGATCGATCCGACCGGCCTTTTAGAAACACCTGGCCGAGCATCACATTCTCCAAAGCGGTGTAGCCTTCCACCAAGTTGAAGGTCTGGAATATCGTACCCACATGCGCGGCGCGGAACCGGTCTCGGCCAGATTCGCTCAGCGAGGCCAGTTCCGTGCCATTGACTGTGAGTCGGCCGCTACTGACGGGGACCAACCCGGAAATGAGGTTCAGGAACGTGGTTTTTCCCGTTCCCGAGGGACCGTGGATGCCGATATGTTCCTTCGGAGCGATCTTCAGGTTTGGAATCCGAAGCACCGGATTCGAATACGATTTCAGGACGTCTTGGAATTCAATCATGGATGCGGATGGAGAGACCTTCTGTGATGTCGTGGCGGAGGGCGTATCCGGCGTTCGTCTCGATGACATAGCGGACCGGGGCGTCGGACGTGTACGACTGATGGGAGAGCGGCGTGGTGTTCGTATGGATGCGACGGATCCGGAAGTCGTTGTCCACGAAGAACATATCCAAGGAAAGCGGTGTGTTGGCCATCCAGAAGGAGCGGGGTTCCTCATTGCCGAAGATGAACAGCATGCCTTCATGCTCAGACATGGTGCGCACATCCATCAATCCGGTGGAGATCTCCTGGTCGGTCCGGGCCAAGGCCACGCGCAAAGTGGCGAGTGTGTCGCCAGCGGCGTTCAGGAAACTCAAGGCACCGGTCGGGGTGATGGTTCGACCGGAGGCGACCGGTGCCTGTTCCGGCTCCTTGGCGCATGAAATCAGCAGAAGAACGGCAATGGACAGTAGGAAGCGATTTGGTTTCAAAGGCGTAAAGTCCTAACTTAGGGAACTGAAAAGTGAGCGCCGACCGCTCACTTTTTTTTATATATGTGAACAGGAAATGGCATTGGATCTGCGCGAAATCTTGATGGAATTGGTCAACCGGCTGCTGTCGGACCAATCGCTGTATCTCGTCGACCTTGAACTCAAGGGCACGACCGCTGCGCCAATAATATGGATTTACCTCGAATCCGAAAAAGGCGGAGTAAGCGTCGACGCTTGCGCCTCGTTGAGCCGCGAGATCGTCTTCCATCTGGAGGGTCGCACCGATGTGCCTGAGAAATTCACTCTGAATGTGTCTTCGCCTGGTCTGGACCGTCCGTTGACCGACCCGCGCCAGTTCATGTCCAACAAAGGACGCATGGCTCAGGTCAAGCATCACGCCAACGGCGTAACGACCACACTCAAAGGCCGCCTCACCGATGCGTCGGCGACCGGCTTCATCCTGACCGACGACAAAGGTGTCGTCCACGACATCGCGTACTCCGAAGGCCGCGATGTCAAAATCATCCCTGTGTTCAAATAATCACTCTCCGCAACCCGCTCATGCAAACGGATATCTCCAAATTGATCATTCACTCCTTCGCCGAGATCGCGAAAGAGAAAGGCATCAACCGCGACATCCTTCTGTCCATCCTGGAAGATGTGTTTCGCTCGATGATTCGAAAGAAATACGAGTCCGACGAAGGCTTTGAAGTGATTTTGAATCCGGACCGTGGCGAACTGCAGATCCTGCATGTGCGCGAGGTGGTTCCGGACAACGAAATCACCAATCCGGTGAGCGAGATCGGCATTACCGAAGCCAAGAAATTTGACAAAGACCTGGACCTGTACGACCAGTTCGCCCAGGAAGTTCACATCGAGGATTTCGGTCGCCGGGCTGTCATGACTGCGCGCCAGACCCTAGCCCAGCGCATCCGCGAGATCGAGAAAGACAACGTGTTCCTGGATTATTCGGACCGCATCGGCGAGATTATCCTTGGCGATGTCTACCAAGTCCGCACCAAGGACATCCTGGTGAACCACAACGGCGTGGAGCTGATTCTACCGAAATCGCAACAAATCTACAAAGACCGCTATCGCAAAGGGGACACCATCCGTGCCGCGGTCATCGAAGTGAAACGTGAGAACGGCAACCCCGCTGTCATCATTTCACGTACGTCGCCGGTCTTCCTGGAGCGCCTGTTCGAGAACGAGATTCCCGAAGTCTTCGACGGCATCATCGAAATCATCAAAGTCGTCCGCGAGCCAGGCGAGCGTAGCAAAGTGGCCGTTGTCTCGCACGATGAGCGTGTGGATGCCGTCGGAGCCTGCGTCGGTATGAAAGGCATCCGCATCCATTCGATTGTCCGCGAACTTTGCAATGAGAACATCGATGTGATTCCGTTCACCAAAGACAAGAAGGAATTCATCAAGCGCGCCCTTCAGCCCGCGGATGTCCTTTCCGTGGATCTTTCGGCGGATGGGAAGCGCGCCAAAGTCGTGGTTCCGGCCGACCAGGTCTCCCGCGCCATCGGGACCCGAGGCGTGAATATCCGCTTGGCGACGATGCTCACTGAGACCGAGATCGATGTCTACCGCGAATTGGATGAAGAGGACGACATCGACATCAACGAGTTCCTGGAAGACTTCGGCGAAGCCGTGGTCAACAAACTGTATGAGATCGGGTGCGATACGGCCCGTGACGTGTTGGATTTGGGCGATGCGGAGTTGGTCAAACGGACCAACGGCGAGATCGACCTGAAGACGGCGGAAGAGATCGTGAAGACCATTCAAGCCGAATTCGAAGAAGACGAAACAAACTAACTGGACCGCATGTCGCAAGACGCTTTCAATAAAAAATTATTCCAAGTCGCCAAGGAGTTCAATGTGGCCACGATCACCATCGTGGAAGCATTGGGCAAGGCCGGCTTCACCGTGAAGAACTCGTTCAACGAGAAGATTTCGCAAGAGATGTATTCGGCGGTGGAGAAGGCTTTTGGTGTGGATAAAGCCCGCAACAAAGAGCATGAGCGTGTGCGCGGGGAGTACGAAGACCTGCGCAGCGCCATCCAGACCGGCCGCAACGACGTGATTTCCGTGGGATCGGATCTTCCGATCGCCCCGATCGACACCTTGGATCCGCTTCCGTTGGCACCGATCCATGTCGAGCCGAAACCGAAGCAAAAGCCGCAACCGGTTGTCGAACCGGTGAATGAACCGATTATCCAACCGGTTGTAGTGCCCGTGGAGGCACCGGTCGTCGTTGAGGTGAAACCCGAGCCCAAGCCCGTACCCAAGCCCAAGCCGGAGCCGGCTCCCGTGCCGAAACCTGAGACTGTGCTTGAAGCCAAGGCTCCCGAACCGCTAGCCGAGCCTGAATCACCTGCGGATGCGGATGTGATCCGTGGTCGCGCCGAGCGCTTGCGCGGTGCAACCGTGCTCGGACGCATCACCATCACCGCGTCTCCTGCGGCCGACGCCGAAGGCGCGGAAGGACGCAAGAAGAAGAAGAAAAAGAAACTGATCGCGGCTGGTCGCAAACCAGGCGACCCTCTACCGACCGGAGACGCCAAACCTGCCGTATCTCCGTTGCCGAAGGCCAAACCCGCCGGTACTACCGCCACGGACGATAGCCGCAACAAGAAGAAGAAAAAA
>CAYVRS010000151.1:0-497 GCA_964454075.1 uncultured Chitinophagales bacterium | reverse complement strand
AGAAGGGCCACTTCACGAAAGACCGTCATTTCGGTTTCGAGGGCGCTGCTTGGTATTGGCACTTCGTTGACGTCGTTTGGCTCGGCCTGTACATCCTTGTCTACTGGCTGTAATCCAGGCGTTGAGATAACAAAAAAGGCGCCACCGGCCGTGCCGGAGTCGACGAAAAAGACGTCGACAAGAAAATGAAAGAGACGATGGCGGCGCTGCAAGGCGGAGCCAACAAGAGCCGCAAGAAAAACCGTAAGAAGCGTCGCGAAGATTACGAGAACGACCGCGCCGAAGCGGAAGAGTACGCGCGTTCGCAGGAAGGGATCATCGAAGTCACCGAATTCATCACGGTCAGTGATCTGGCCGATCTGCTTGAAGTCCCACCGACCAAGATCATCACCTCGTGCATGAGCATCGGTCTGTTCGTGTCGATCAACCAGCGTCTCGACCGCTCGACGATCGAACTTATCGCGTCCGAGTATGATGCGGAACTACGTTTCGTGGAT
>CAYVRS010000150.1:0-4432 GCA_964454075.1 uncultured Chitinophagales bacterium | reverse complement strand
GTAGCCTTCGCCTTTCTCGTCTGGCTCATCTACTTCAAAGGAGGCTCCGAATCGTACTCGGATTGGGTCTACTATCTTCCGGGCGTCAATGCGAGCCTGAACAGCTTAAGCACGATCTTCCTGCTACTGGCCATCCGGTCGGTGCTTCGCAAGGACTATGCCACCCACATGAAATTCAATCTGGCGGCATTCGGCACCTCCACGGCGTTCCTGCTCACTTATGTCATCTATCATAATGCGGTCGGCCACACCCCGTTCACCGGAGAAGGTCTCATCCGCCCGATCTACTTCACCATCCTGATCAGCCACATCCTTTTGTCGGCCCTAGTGGTGCCGCTGATCTTGTTCAGTTTCTACCTCGCGTTCGCCGGAAAATTCAAACAGCATCGGGCTGTTTCAAAAGTCACCTTCCCCGTTTGGCTGTATGTGTCGGTGACCGGAGTGTTGATTTTTCTGATCTTGAACACGTTCTCCAAAACAGGGTAGAAACGGTTTAAATAAGAAATCCGAATACAAAGAAAACGCGCGATCGTGGTTATATTTGAGGCTTATTCTGCTCAGGAACGGTCGCAGAGTAACGCTTCGCAGAACACGTAACAAACCAGGTCAAAATGGCTCAGCTATTTCCCGAATGGAGCAACCGCGTCCCCAGATTCGTGCTCGTCGGCTCCGTATTGTTGGTCACATCTATCGTCTTCTTCTTCTATCATTTCGGATCGCACCAGTACCTTGAAGTCGGGTATTCTCCGAAACAACCCATCGACTACAGCCACCGGCTGCATGCGGGGCAGCTAGGCATCGATTGCCGCTACTGCCACGCGTCAGTGGAAGTCTCTGCCGTGGCGTCGGTCCCCTCCACCCAGACCTGCATGAACTGCCACGCCCAGGTGAAGCCCGACAGCCCGAAATTGGCTGTGTTGCGCGAAAGCTGGGAGAACGGCACCCCGATCGAATGGGTGAAAGTGCATGACCTTCCCGATTACGTCCACTTCGACCACTCCGCCCATGTGAACGTGGGAGTGGGATGCGCCTCCTGCCATGGACGTGTGGACCGGATGGAAGTGGTGATGCAAGCCGAGCCGATGAACATGGGCTGGTGCTTGGATTGCCACAACAACCCCGGGCCGAACCTTCGTCCGGTCGACCAAGTCACCAACATGAGCTGGGTCGCCCCGACGAATCAATTCGAGCTTGCCGCTGAAATTATCTCCAAAAAGAACATTGCACCGCCGGTCTACTGCAATGCTTGCCATTATTGATTGAACGCATGAGTACAGCACAGAAGAACACGTATTGGCGCAGTCTCAACGAGCTGTCGCAAAACGACGAATACAAACGCTTCGTCGAGCGGGAGTTCCAAGAGAACGCCACCGAGCTCACAGACGGCTATTCACGACGCAACTTCCTTCAGATCATGGGCGCGTCGATCGCCCTTGCCGGATTCGCCGCGTGCCGCAAGCCGGTACAGCACATCCTTCCTTACACGCGTCAGCCGGAGCATGTGGTTCCCGGCAACCCGCTGTACTACGCCACCGCGATGCCGTTCCGCGGCTCGGTGACCGGATTGCTGGTGGAAACGCATGAAGGCCGTCCGACGAAAGTCGAG
Source organism: uncultured Chitinophagales bacterium (assembly GCA_964454075.1). Classification (GTDB taxonomy): domain Bacteria; phylum Bacteroidota; class Rhodothermia; order Balneolales; family HLUCCA01; genus CAMTWZ01. Next base: position 2,826 of record CAYVRS010000150.1, on the reverse strand, counting down.
GGCAACGACATACATCCGGACAGCCTGGGTGGAACGAACATCCTTCAGCAAGCGGCCATCCTGGATCTGTACGATCCGGACCGTTCGCGCAACATCATGAAAGGTGGCGAAAGCAAGAGCGTCGAAGACTTCGCCGCCTACTGCGCCGAGTTCTTTACGGCGGACAAGCGAGTGGCTGTTCTCACCGAAGCGACGTCCTCGCAAACCGCGGGCCGTCTGAAATCCGCATTCTCGTCCCGTTTTGCGAAGAGCACTTGGGTGACCTACGAGCCCTTCGGTGAGGAAAACGCCCTTCTAGGCACCCAGATGGCCTTCGGCAAAAAACGCCGCGCCATCGTCCATTATGACAAGGCGAACGTCGTCGTCTCGTTCGATGCCGATTTCATGTCGGCCGGACCTGACAGCGTCCGAGCCAGCAAACTGTTCGCCAAAGCGCGCACGGTGCGTTCCACCGACGACACGATGAATCGCCTCTACGTCGTCGAAAGCAATTACTCGCTCACGGGTTCGAATGCCGAGCACCGCATCCGCGTGAAATCCTCCGACGTGGCGCAAGTGGTGTTTGCCCTTGCCGCCGAAGTCGGCGCCGTCGGGTTCGCAGGCTATACCAACGCCCACAGCTCGCATGAGATGCTCAAAACCATGGCTTCCGACCTGCTCGCGCAGAATGGGGCCGCTGTGGTTCTGGCCGGTGACGACCAACCCGCCAATGTGCATGCCGCCGTGGCCGCCATCAATGTGGCGATCGGCGCGGTCGGAACGGGTGTCACCTATGTCTCACTTCCCTTCACCGACGAGATCAACCAGCATGCCGCGTTCGCGACGCTGATGTCCGACCTCAAAGCCGGTGCGTACGACGCTTTGGTGATCGTCGGCGCCAACCCTGTGTACTCGGCACCTGCGGATCTTGATGTGAAAGGCGCCCTCGCCGCGGTCGGCCATGTGATCCATGTGGCCACCCATGCGGATGAGACCTCCGCCGTGCTCGGATCCAGCGGATGGCATGTGAACCGCACCCATTTCCTGGAAGCCTGGGGCGACGGACTCTCGTTCACCGGTGCCGCTTCGGTGATTCAGCCGATGATCCAGCCTTTGTTCGGTGCCCTCAGCGACATCGAAGTCTTGAACACGGTGCTTACCGGCACCTTCACACCGGGTCACGACCTGGTGAAAGCCACTTGGGGAACCGCCGATTGGCGTCAGATCCTCCACGACGGTTTGCGCATGGGCACGGCGTTCAGCGCCGACGGGGTGCGTCTGTCGGCCGAAGCGGGGCAAGCGATGCTCAACGGAGCGAAGAGTGCCGCGTCGGTGGAGGGCATCGAGCTCGTCCGGAAACCGGATTCGAAGATTTACGACGGGCGTTTCGCCAACAACGGATGGCTCATGGAGCTGCCCGATCCGATCACCAAGATCACGTGGGACAACGTCGCCCTCATGAGCCCCGCCACGGCCGCCCGCTATGGCGTGGAATTCCCGCGGGCCTCGATTCTCCGCGCTCCGGCTGACGAAGAACCCATGGTCTCCATCAGCGCCAACGGAACCACCGTCGAACTGGCGATCTGGGTCGTTCCGGGTCATGCCGACGACTCCATCACCCTGTATTCCGGCTTCGGACGTACCCACTCCGGACGTGTCGGATCCGGCCAAGGTGTGGACATCCGCGGCCTGTTCAGCTCGTCCACCCCCCTCTTCACTTCGGGAACGGTGACTGCGAGCGACAAGACCTATTCCATCGCCTCCACGCAAGACCACCATAGCATGGAGGGCCGTCCGCTGATCCGCGAAGCGACGTTGGTCGCCTACAAGGCGAATCCGACCTTCGCGCCGAAAATGGTGAAGGTGCCTGGACCGATCGACGAGAACGGACAAGCCATTTCCCTGTTCAATGAGCAGACTTTCCCTGAGCGCGAGCCGCAATGGGGAATGACCATCGACCTGAACGCCTGCACGGGTTGCGGCGTGTGCACCATCGCCTGCCAAGCCGAGAACAACATTCCGGTGATCGGCAAGAGCGAAGTGCGCCGCGGCCGTGAAATGCACTGGATCCGCGTCGACCGCTATTTCAGCGGCGATGTGAATGGCAACCCGCAGATCGTGCACCAGCCCATCCCCTGCATGCAGTGCGAGTTGGCTCCCTGCGAGCAGGTTTGTCCGGTGGCCGCCACCACGCACAGCGACGACGGTCTCAACCAGATGACCTATAACCGTTGCATCGGTACCCGTTACTGCGCCAACAACTGTCCGTTCAAGGTCCGTCGCTTCAACTTCTTCAACTATCCGAAAACCTTCCTCACCGAAGGCACGGATCCGGAAGTGGTGCAGATGGCGATGAACCCGGATGTGACCGTCCGCTTCCGTGGCGTGATGGAGAAATGCACTTACTGCGTGCAGCGTCTGAGCCGCGCGCGCATCACCACCAAACGCGAAACCGGCGACAATGTGAAGCCCAAAGACGGATCGGTCAAGACGGCGTGCCAACAGGCCTGCCCGTCGGATGCCATCTACTTCGGCGACCTCACCGACGCCAACAGCGTGGTGGCGAAGACCAAGCGCAACGAGCGAAACTACTTGCTGCTTGAAGAGCTCAACATCCGTCCCCGCACCTCTTACATGGCGAAACTTCGCAATCCTAACGACGCTACGGCATGAGTCAGACACCCGCATACGTCCCAGAGAAACCGCTTGTCGAAGGGAACCACACCTTCGCAAGCATCACCGCTCTTATCGGCGACATCTCCGAAAAACCCGCACCGAAGTGGTGGTACATCGCCTTCGGCATCTCGAACCTGCTCCTCGGACTGCTGCTCACCATGATCGGCTATC
>CAYVRS010000149.1:0-4466 GCA_964454075.1 uncultured Chitinophagales bacterium | reverse complement strand
CCCCATGCGCGTGGTGCCTACTTCGTGGATGATCCTTCCCGGGGCATGGAGGCCGTATTCCGAGTCGGCGCCGGGCTTCGTGCCTAAAATCGTGGCGCCGATGCTGGTGAGCATCTCTTCGAAGGTGTCGTGCATGTGCTTGGCCTGCTTGAGCTCGTGCTCGGTCCACTTGTAGTGGAAGCGCAACACCGGAATGCCGTATTTGTCGACCATGTCCGGATCGATCTCGCAGTAATTGCTGTATTGCGGCACGCTTTCGCCACGACCCGACATCCCGAGCGTGGCTCCGAAGAGTTTCGTGATGTCTTTTTTCAGCGACGCGCCGTACCCGCCGTTTGGTGTGGGGTTTCCGAATTCATCGGTGATGAACTTCCGCATGGTATCCATCCCTCCGCCGATGCCGTACCCGGGCATGCCCATGCCGCCCCAGTATTCGAGGTGGTAGCCTCGCGGGAAATCGAGTTTCTTGCTGTCGAGCCACCAAGGCGTGTAGATGTGCGCGCCTCCCACACCGTCTTCATTGTAGCGGTCGCGGTCGATGAGCTCGGGAAGGATGCCCATCCTGTCGGCACCTGTCGAATCATGCAGATAGTGGCCCACGACGCCGCTTCCGTTGGCCAAGCCGTCGGGATGCTTCGATGATTTCGAATTCAGCAGGATGCGGGCCGTTTCGCAGGCGGAGGCGCCCAGCACCACGACCTTCGCGCGGATGCCATACTCTTTCAGATCCGTTTTGCTGATGTACGAGACGCCCGTGGCTTTGCCCGAGGCGTCGGTGGTCACTTCACGGACCATCGCGTAGGTGTAGAGGTCGGCGCGACCGCCATTCACCGAAGGATGCACCAGGCACGTGCTCGACGAGAAATCGGCATAAGCCGAACAGGCGCGGTTGCACTGGTTGCAGAAAAAGCAGACGCCGCGTTCACCGTTCACCGGACGAGTGAGGATCGACAGCCTCGACGGGATCACCGGGATGCGCGCTTTCGCACCACCGCGCTTGATGTACATCTCGTGCAGACGGGGTTTAGGCGGTGGCAGGAAGAAGCCATCGGGGTCGTTGGGAAGTCCTTCATTGGTTCCGAACACGCCGATCAGCTTGTCGACTCGGTCGTAGTAGGGCTTCACATCGTCGTAGGAAATGGGCCAGTTGTCGGACAGGCCGTCCTGGTCGTGGCGTTTGAAATCCTTCGGACCGAAGCGGAGGGAAATGCGTCCCCAGTGGTTGGTTCTTCCTCCGACCATCCTGCTGCGGAACCAGTCGAAGCGGGTGCCAGAGACCCGCGTGTAGGGTTCGCCGTCGAGCTCCCATCCGCCCCAGGCGGCGTCGAAATCACCGAACGGACGTTTCGTGCCTGCGCCACGACGGGGCGATTCCCATGGCCATCTGAGCTGGGTGCGGTATTCTTCCTTGGCGGGATCGAAATCGCCTCCGGCTTCCAGGATGGCGACCTTCAGGCCGGCGTCGGTCAGGATCTTGGCGGCCATGCCGCCGCCGGCGCCGGAGCCGACAATGGCGACGTCGTACGCGTCGGGATGAGTCTGGATCTGGAAGGGCATGGCAAGGTGTTTTTATTAGATAGGATTAGAGTGATACTGTCCGCAAGGGGTATTCGGGTCGAATTGGCGTTTGGAGGCTGTGGAGGGGGGGGCAGGTGCTTAATAACGGTTTAGTTAAGTGATACTGTCCGCAAGTTTCTTTATGAATGTAAGAAATGCCGATGCGATTTTGCGCGACGCTCGACACCACTTCACTCATCAATTCTGTTGGTCCATCACTCATAAGCACTTCAGTATGCGTTCAAAGACGTTTGCAATGTTCCTCGTCCTGCTCTTCATCAACGCCTGTTCGTCGTCGCATCAAAGCATCCGATAGGAAGGCATCACCAAGGGATTGGCCCGTTTTGAAATCGAGAACAAGACATCAGTGGACATTGCGGAATTGGATGTCGAACTGACCTGTCCGGCCGTAGCAAGGCCGGCAACCAAACTGTCATGGTTTCCATCCCGGAGGCATGAACGGAATCTTCACGCGGGTTTTCCAACCAGGAGCATGGCGCATGTCGCGGAGCATGTCGATCCATTCATGGAAGGCGATTCGGATGGGGTTGTGGGTGTCGATGTTCTTCGTGAGTCCATACACCGGAGGGATGGTCTCCTTCACAAAGGTGCCGAACATGCGGTCCCAGATGATCAGTACCCCGGCGTGGTTCCGATCCAGATACTCGATATTGCTGGCATGATGTACCCGATGGTGCGAAGGCGTGTTCATCACCCATTCGAGCGGACCCAGCGTTCGGATGGTTTCCGTATGGATCCAGAACTGATAGATGAGGCTGATGGCCATCACGGTCATGATCATCGGAGGGGGAAAACCGATGAACGGCAACCAGAGCCAGAACACGAAGGAGACGAAGGGTCCGGTCCAGGTCTGACGCAGAGCCGTGCCGAGATTGTATTTCTGCGAGGAGTGATGCACCACATGAGAGGCCCAGAAGAAGCGGGTCTCGTGGCTGACGCGATGGAACCAGTAATAGGTCAGATCCTCGAGGAAGAAGAGCATCACCCAGGCCCACCAGGTGTAGCCGATCTCGAATAGGCGGAACTGATACGCTCCGAGGAAGGCGAGGTACACCCATCCTTTCGCGAGGAGGTTGACAGCCACGTTTCCCAAGCCCATAGCCAGGGATCCGGCGGTGTCTTCGGCATCGTACAGATCGCGTTGATCCCTCGCGCTGAACGCGGCTTCGGCAACCAGCAGCACGATGAACGCGGGAATGGCAAGGTGGATGAGATCCGGCATTCCGCAATGTAAGAACCTCGTTTTGGTTTTAATTAAGTGATACTGTCCGCTAGTGTTTTCCTCCCTTTCGAGGGCTGAACCCTCGATTGGAGCGCGTGGAGGCTCATAACTTATTTTATATAGGGCAACTTGCGGACACCAACTATTCCCCGGATATTCCGCTTCCACCATCCCAACTCCTCATGCGACTCCTCCTCGTCTTCCTCCTTGTTCTGCCCGCGCTGCTTCAGGCCCAGGCGCCGTCGGTCACCCAGCACCGCGTCACCGTCGGTGGCAAAGTGATACCCTACACCGCCACGGCGGGCTTCATGGAGCTCAAGGACGAGGCCGGAACCGTGAAGGCCCGCATGTTCTACACGGCCTACACTCGGGACGACATCCGGGACAAAGCCTCCCGCCCCATCACCTACACGTTCAACGGCGGACCAGGCTCCTCGTCCGTCTGGCTCCACATGGGCGCGCTGGGTCCGAAGCGCGTGGTCGGTGCCGACGATGGCGCGATGCTCGCACCGCCATTCAAGTATGTCGACAACGAATACACCTGGTTGGATGAGACCGACCTCGTCTTCATCGACCCCGTCTCGACCGGCTACTCCCGCGCCGCGGACGAGAAAGACGCCAAGAACTACCACGGCTATAACGAAGACATCACGGCCATGGGCCAGTTCATCCACCTGTACACGACCCAGAACCAACGTTGGGGATCCCCGAAATACCTCGCGGGTGAGAGCTACGGCACCACCCGCGCCGCCGGCTTGTCGGAGCATCTGCAGTCGCGCTACGGGATGTACATCAACGGCGTGATGATGATCTCCGCCATCATGGATTTCTCCACCGCGCGCTTCAGCCGCGGCCACCAGCTCCCGCACATCCTCTTCTTGCCGACCTACACGGCCACGGCCTGGTATCACAAGCAGTTGGATGCCACCCTTCAAGCCACAAAGCTCGAAACCCTGCTCGATGAGGTCCGCCTCTTCGCCCGCACCGAATTCACGCTGGCGTTGATGCAAGGCGACCAGCTCCCAGCTGCCGAGCGCGCCAAGATCGTCGAAAAACTCGCCCGATACACCGGCCTGGGCAAGGAGTACATCGAAGAGACGAACCTCCGCATCGAGATCGGCCGCTTCACGAAAGAGCTCACGCGGGATGCGGGCCACAGCGTGGGACGCCTCGACAGCCGCATGACCGCCTACGAGTACGACGACGCCGGCGAGCGCTACGAGTTCGATCCCAGCTACGACGCCACCATCTACGGCCCCTACTCCGGCACCTTCAACGAGTATGTGCGCAAAGACCTGAAGTTCGAAAGCGACCTCCCCTACGAGATCCTCACCGGACGCGTGCAGCCCTGGAATTACTCCAACGTCCAAAACCAGTTCCTGAACGTGGCCGAGAACCTGCGCCGGGCCATGCACAAGAATCCGCACATGCGCGTCTGGATCTCGAACGGCTACTACGATCTGGCCACGCCGTTCTACGCCACCGAATACACCGTCGCCCAGATGAACCTGGCTCCCGAGCTGCGCAAGAACGTCAGCTTCACGTACTACCAGAGCGGACACATGATGTACATCCACATCCCCTCGCTGGTCCAGTTCAAGAAAGACTTCACCGCGTTCATCCGCCCATGATCTACGCCTTCCTTGAGCATCAGCCGGTTTTCAAC
>CAYVRS010000148.1:0-4544 GCA_964454075.1 uncultured Chitinophagales bacterium | reverse complement strand
TTCGATCACTTTCTTCTCACCGACGAGGAAGCCGCCGAGCGATGCGAACGATTTCAGCGCGTCGATGCCGCCGGCCAACGACGCGCTGAAAATGTGCGCGGGCGAGTGGTGACGCACGTATTCGATCACTTTCTTCTCACCGACGAGGAAGCCGCCGAGCGATGCGAACGATTTCGAGAAGGTGCCGGAGACGAGGTCGACCTGGTCGAGCATTCCGAATACGGACGCGGAGCCACGGCCCGCATCCCCGATCACACCCACGGCATGGGCGTCATCCAGATACAAGCGGGCGCCGAACTCTTTGGCCAAGGCGATAAGCTCAGGAATCTTAGCCAAGGTGCCGGACATCGAAAACACCCCATCACTGATGATGATTTTGCCGGAATCGGGATTTTCGCGCTCCAAAAGCTGACGCAGATGCGCCATGTCGTTGTGACGGAAACGGACGGTCTTGGCTGTAGAACATTGGGTGCCGACCACGATGCAGGCGTGGTTGTCTTTGTCGGAGAAGATGACGTCGTTCCGGGTGGCCAAGGTCTGGATCGAGCCTTCGTTGGTCTGATACCCGGTGCTGAACAGAACGCAGGCCTCTTTCTGCATGAATTGGGCGAGCTTCTCCTCCAATTCAAGGTGGATGTCGAGTGTGCCATTGAGATAGCGGGAGCCCGTGCATCCGGTACCATATTTGAGGATGGCCCCACGGGCGGCTTCCAAGGTGCGAGGGTCGTTGGTAAGACCCAAGTAGTTGTTCGAGCCGGCCATGATCACATCCTGGCCTTCGATCACCACTTTGGTGCCATCCGTGGCTTCCAAGGGTTTGAAATACGGATACAGACCGAGCGCTTTCACCTCGTCGGCTTTGGTGAACTCGAACGCCTTGTCAAAAATGTCTTTATGTGGATTGGGCATCCCTGGATAACCTTTATGCTATGCTGAACATCAATTCGGTAATATATGGAGAACACGGCACCATTCAAACGGAGCGGGATGGATACCGGGCGATAACCTCTTGCAAATACTGGATATACTGATCTGCGACGTTGCCCCAGTCGAACCGCTCATGAACGAAATCGAAAGCGCGCTTCCGAGAGGCAACGGGGTCTTGGGCCAAAAGAGTTCCGATGCCCTCGATCCAGGCGTCGGCGTCGGCCACGGCGACTTTCAATCCGTTCTCTCCGTTGCGGATCACATCGCGGATGCCTTCCAGGTCGGCGCCGATGGCGGGCAGTCCGGTCGCGTTGGCTTCCAGCAGCACGATGCCGAATCCTTCCATGTCGCCATGAACCGGGATGTTGGGCATCACGAAGAGGTCTGCGGCGGCGTAGGCGGCATCAAGGATGGCGTCGGGTTGGCGGCCGAGCAGCACCACGCGGCGTTCAAGAGAGTGCGATTCTACGGCGCGCCGCACCGATTCGCGCTCCGCACCGTCGCCCAAGATCACATACACGATGTCCGGATCAAGGCGGGGCATCACGGCATCGACGAACCAGGCATGTCCTTTGCGTTTCACCATCCGGCCCACAGAAAGAAGCACTTTTTTTCCGCTCAGGTCGAACGGCACCAAAGGTTGCAGCATCGCGGTGGCCTCGGTGCGGCTCAAGGGTTTGCCGGAGATGTTCGGGATGAAGCCGTTGGGCAAGGCCACCCCTTTTTCAGGATCCATCCCGCGCTCCACGCAGGCTTCGCGGGTGGCTTGGCTGACGGAGATGACCCCATCCAAGGCTCGGAAGACCCTCGGCACGAAGGATTGGTACACCGGGTTCGGCAAGGTCACATCCTGACCGTGGTTGATGGTGACCAGCGGCACATGCAACCTCCGGCGCAAAGGCACGGACAGCGATGCGGTCACCATCGAGGAGAACAGGATCACGTCCGGCTTGAGCGTCTGCGCGATCACGGGAAGATGCGTGAACAGTCCGGTCATGAATCGGGCCGTGTTCCAGACGATCGAATTCCAGGGCGAATCGAGGATCCGGGTGTGGATGTCGACCCCGGGATGCGCCCGGAGAGCGGTCACCAGCTGATGGCTCACCCTCTGCATGCCTCCCATGTTCTCCATGGGCGCGTCGGCATTGGGATGCGAATGCGAAATGTAGAGCAGCTTCAAGAGCGGACGACAGCTTCGTAGTTGGCGAGCAGCCCGCCGTTGATCGAATCCCAGGTATAGCCCATGGCGAATTCGCGCGCCTGGCGCGACATCTCGGCGCGTTTCACGTCGTCGTTGACCAAGAGCTTGATCACGCGGACGTATTCGTCGACATCGTAGGGCGGAATCAGGAATCCGTTCCGGTTGTTCTGAACGAGGCTCCGGTTTCCGGAAGCGTTGGCCACCACGGCGGGAAGTCCGCATGCCAAGGCCTCGAGCGTCACATTGCCGAAGGTTTCGGTGGTGGACGGAAACAGGAACACATCGCTGCTGGCATAGCCTTGGGCAAGGTCTTCTCCGGCGAGGTATCCGGCGAAAAGCGTGTCCGGCAGCGCCGACTTGAGGGCGTTCATCGCCGGACCATCGCCGATGATCATCGTCTTCACCCTCGGGCACTGCTCGTGCAGCCGCGTGAACGTCTGGATCACGGAGTCGAGGTCTTTTTCCCAGACCAGGCGGGAGACAAAGGTGACAAGCACGTCGGAGTCGGCCACGCCAAGCACTCGGCGCCAAGGGAGATTGCGTTTTTCCAGCGAAAAGAGATCGGTTTCCACGCCACGCGCCCAGATGTGGATGTTCTTGTCGATGCCGTAGCCTTCCAAGATATCCGCCATCGATTGGCTCGGCACATAGACCGCCCGCGTGCTGCCATAGAACCAGCGGAACAGTGCCCAGATCAACGGAACCGTCCATTCCAGACGGTAATAGCCCATGTAGCTGGTGAAATGCGTGTGGTAGGACGCCACCACAGGGATGTTCCTGGTCTTGGCCCAGAAGATGAGCTGGATCGCGGCCATGTCCGGCGTGGCGAGATGGATCAGATCCGGCTTGAATTCACGGATGGCGTCGTACCCTTTGGGACCCAAGCCCCAGGTGATGCGGTATTCGTTGCGGCCAGGCATCGGAAACGAAGGCAAAGCCACCATCCGTCCGACATGCTGGCGGATCAGGCACTTCAGGGGCGAACACCAGCACCTCATGCCCCTGCCGGAGCAAATACGCGACCAACCGATTCAGGGTGAGGGCCACTCCGTCGGGGACATGGTGGTAATTTCCAGTCGCCAGCGCGATTCGCATCAGAGCCCGTGAATTGTTTGTATTTTCAGCATGGAGCACTAAAATATACCGAGTTTTTCATGAAAGCCTTTGTTACCGGCGGCACAGGATTTATCGGAAGCCACCTGGTCGATCGTCTCCTTGGTGAAGAAGGACACGAGGTCCGCTGCTTGGTCCGATCCAACCCGAAGTGGCTCAAAGACAAGCCGTTCACACCGATCAAAGGCGACCTTCACGACCTCCCTGTTCTCAAAGAAGCGCTCAAGGGCGTGGATGTGGTGTTTCATAACGCCGGGGTGGTGAAAGCGCGCGACAGCCGCGATTTCGAGCGGTCGAATGTGGAGGCGACTGAGAACCTGCTTCGCATCTGCCGGAAAGCGGGTGTTCCAAAAATCGTGGTCCTGTCTTCCCTGGCGGCGGCGGGACCCTCGAACGGCACTCCGATCGATGAATCGGCTCCGATGCGTCCGGCGAGCCGGTACGGCCTGTCCAAGATGCGCATGGAGGAGATGATCCATCGCACGGCCTCCGCGGACGACTCGATCACCGTCTTGCGTCCCGCAGCCGTCTATGGGCCGCGCGAAGAGGACATCTACACGTTTTTCAAAACCGCCTCCCGCGGCATCTGCCCGATCATCGGCGACGGACACACCCAGAAAGTCTCGCTGGTGCATGTGGACGATGTGGTGGATGCGATCCTGGCCGCATCCGCATACGAACATCGGGGAGTCGACACGTTCTTCGTGGGAAGCGAGCGCGGCTACTCCTGGGATGAGATCAAGGACGCGACGGCCCAGGCTCTCGGTCGACGGCTCACCACCATCCGCATCACTCCGGGCTTGGTCCGCAATGTCGGCTCCATCATGGAAGACATCGGAGGCCTGTTCGGACGTTATCCCGTCATCAATCGCGACAAGGCGAACGAGCTGGTGCTCGAATGGAACTGCTCGGTCGACAAGGCCGTCCGCCGTCTGGGCTACCGCCAGAAGGTCGGACTTCATCAAGGAATCGAATCCACCATCCAATGGTATCGAAATCACAACTGGCTGTAGCCTTCTTTTTAGGATCGATCGGCGTCGCCATGGCGCAGAGCGGATCGGTCCGGTACGACGACGCCACCCTTCAACGCATTCCGGACCTGGTCGCCGTGGCGTCGAATCCGACGCATCTGTTCGCGCTGTCGTCCAGCGAAGGACTGGCGGTGTTCCGCACCCAATCCGACACGCTGCAATGGCTGTTCACATCCGACGGCATGGCCAACCGCGGCACTCACCTGAGTGCAGACAGCCGTTTCGCCTACCTCTTCGGCAGCGACACGCGCCTAAGCATTCTCGAACCGACC
>CAYVRS010000147.1:2353-4631 GCA_964454075.1 uncultured Chitinophagales bacterium | reverse complement strand
CCAGCGAGCTGGCTCCGGAAGCGATCAGCAAGAGGGTGTCCAGCATCGCTTCGTCCCGATTCCGGGAGGCCAGAGCCGCATGGCGCAATTTATGGGCCATGGGCAGAAACACCAGCTGCGCGAAGAGCAGGCCGAAGAGCGTGGTCATGAGGGCGATGGCCAAGCCGCCGGCCAATTGCTGGGCCTCCTCGAAGTTGGACAGCATGAGGATGAGTCCGAGCAGGGTGCCGAGCATTCCGAAGGCGGGCGCCACGTTGCCCATCACCTGGTACACGCGCGAGGTCTCCATCCGGCGGCGGTAGTCTTCCGCGGAAGCGATGTCGGCCATCAAGCGGGTCTGTTCCACCGAATAGTTTGAGGCGAGCAGGCCGAACACATAGCCTTCGAACGTGTTTTCAAGCTTCTCGGCAAGGTCGTTGTAGACCTCGGTACCATTCATGAAGACGGTCTTCTGCCAGTCGAGGATCCGCTTGAGGTCTCCCTCCATCTGCGAAGACACGGCCGAATGATGGGAAAAAAAGTGGACGAACGCACGCACGGAATCGAACACCGACGAGGTCGGAAACGAGATCAGCGCATGCAGGTACACCCCGCCGAGCACGATGGCGAAACTCGGCAGGTTGATGAAATCAAGCGACGAGGGAAACACGGGCCAGATCTTGATGCCCAGGCTGTGCAGGGCGCCCCAAAGGAAAGGAACCAGGATCACGAGAATGCCGACAAGGCTTGAGGTGGACCGTTTCATGGTTGGGTGCGTTTTTGTTGGGCGGCGATCCAGGCGGACAGTCCGATGTAGCCGCGGCGACCGATCTGAGGATCCGCCTCAAAGGCTTTCGCCCAATAGAAGACCGCGGTCTCCGCGTCGTTCTGCACATGATAGAGCGATCCGGCCATGGCGTAAGCATCGGCGGTGGGATAGATGTAAATCGACTGCATGACCTCTTCAACGGCGAGGGCGTACTTGGCTGTCGCGGCGAGTTCCTGAGCCTTGACCAGACGGACGAGGGCCAGGTTGGCCTTTTCCATATATTCACGCTCGATCATTTCCCGCATCGAGGTGATTTGCACTTCTTCGGCTTTCACAAAACCCTCGGGGATGACGGGCGCCCGGTCGGCTTCGGTGGCGCTGAGCGGGGCTTGCACGATCCGGGTGCGGGAGCAACCGGTGGCGGCCATGATCAATGCGGCCAGAAACAGGAGGATCAGGTTGGGTCTCATGCGGCGGACGAATCGAAGGTTTGGGCTCGCTCCTGACGCAAGCGGGCGGCGAGGTCGGACAGTTCGCGTCGGCGGAGCTCCTCCGGAACGGCTTCCGCCGGAAGGCGGATCTGCCGCAGGCGGACCTGCTCGCGCGGCGTGCGGAAGGCGGTCATGCGTTCGACAAGTTCGTCGGAACTGACGGCCAGCAAGACGGACAGACGGTCGAGGTTGAGGGTTGACACCACCGGACGGAGCAGCTCGTCGGGCACCCCGTCCAGATTCTCCTCCGTGATCAGGTGCTGGCGAACTTTGGCCGACCAGACCGGATCCACCACAGCCATCGTGTCCAGATAGGGCACGCGGAAGGCCTCGGTAAGGCTTTCGAGGATGAAGACGGTCTGCATAAGGCCTTTGGTGACCAGCGACTGCGACCGCATCCATTCATGGTAGCTGTCGAACACCTGTTTGGCGATGCGGTCGTAGACAGCGAACTCCATGCCCCGGACCAAGGGGATGAGCAACAGGGTCTCTTCGGCAAGTTCACGCGGCAGTGCCGACAAGATCCCCGATGCCCGCGCGCTGTCGAGGTGGTACAGCACCAAGGCGCAGGTCTCGGCACTCTGGTTGTCGAGCAGCATCACCAGCACTTTGTCTTCGATATGGTTCACGAAATCGAACTGTTGCAGGGCGATGAGACGGACCGTCCCGTTCTCCACCCGGAACCGTTTCTTGACATCTTGTGCCATGGTCTCGAGCACGTCGATCGCACGTTTGGTGACACCCATCTCCGACTTGGCCGCCATTGTGCGCTCGATCTGCTGGTACACGCCTGCGGACATATAGGCTTTGAACGCACTCAGAAATTTCGGATCGACCAGCAGCAGCACATCGACCACCCGTTCGGTGCCAGCGATCGAATCGGTCTGGATCCAGGACTCCATGAGACGGGCGACTTCCTCGGCATGCACCATGAACACATGAAGCAGAAACTCCATCGCATCGATGCGGTTGTCGAGATGCGACAGGGTGACACGGCCCACATTGAACTGCGGATCACCGGCCAATGGAGCCGCACCGG
>CAYVRS010000147.1:0-2320 GCA_964454075.1 uncultured Chitinophagales bacterium | reverse complement strand
CTCATCCGCCACGACTTCGCCGGCCGTGACACTCGCTTTCGTAGAACGGTATCGCCATGCGATCCAGGAACCGATGGCGATCAAGACGGAGAGCAAGGCGATCCACCATGCTTTGCCGGCGCCGTTTCCCTCCACGCTGGCCGAGACCGAGGAGCGGACCGAATCGATGGCAGACCCGACGGCGGGTCCCGCCGGACCGGCCTCGTTGCGGCGCACAGGCATTGACTCGCGCTGGACAGACAGACGGTCGCCACGCTCCACATCCAGTTTGAGGGCTTCCCGCACCACGCGCTCCGCAAACTCCGCCTCACGGTCGGTCAGCTCGTCAGACAGCCACAGAAAGACCAACATGGACCGGATCGAAACTCGGTCGCGGGTCTGCTTGTCCGGAGTCGGTTCCGTCGCGGGTTCAGGGCGGCGGATTTCCGACTCGACACCACGTTGGTAGAACGGAAGCGCGGGCAGCCTCTCCGCCGATCCGGACGATGTCTCCGAATCGGTGGCCGACTCGGTAGTCACCGTGCGGGAGACCAGCTCGCCGGCGAGGGTGAGCCGCACCGAGACACGGTATGTGCCGGGATCGAAGAAAGGCGCCAAAGCCTCATGGGAGATAGCATCAAACCGCTGCTCGGTAAGGGCCACATCCAGGTTGGAGACGCCGTTCTGCGCTCGAAGGGATCCGACCAGAAAAAGGAAGGCCACAGTGAGGAAGTGGAAACGGAGGGTGCTCATCGTTTGCGTTCAGGGATGGAAATGAAGGGATTTCGGTCGATGGCCTGCTTCCAGAAGAGTTCGGCATTGGCCGCATCGCCCGACAAGTGATAAAGGGTGCCTTTGAGGGCCAGACCGTAATCGGTGACGGCCTGCGCCAGCGATTGGTCGATCAGCGTCATGGCCTCGAACAGGTCGCCGTCTTGCGCCGCGTCTTGGGCATCGATGAACAGCGCGATCGACTTCTCCACTCTCAGTTTGAATTCCTCGTGCCAACGGTCTATCATTGCCTCTTCGGAGACGACTTCGGCCGGAACGCTCAAGTCAGGCTGCAAAATGACCTCGATGCCGCCCTGGTAGTCTCCT
Source organism: uncultured Chitinophagales bacterium (assembly GCA_964454075.1). Classification (GTDB taxonomy): domain Bacteria; phylum Bacteroidota; class Rhodothermia; order Balneolales; family HLUCCA01; genus CAMTWZ01. The sequence continues at coordinate 1,243 of CAYVRS010000147.1, read as the reverse complement.
TCGGCAACCGACCGGATCTCGATTTCTTTATTTCCGCCACGCACCGCTACACCCATAAACGCCAGCTGGGCTGGGTCCATCTCCAGGGTGTAGCGGCCGGGCGGGATATCCATGGCGAAGAATCCGCCACCCATGAAGGTGCGGATCTGCTGCCGGTAGCCATTGGTACGGCCCACGAGGGTCATGCGGAGGCCGCCTTGACCTTCGGGTTGTTTGTTCTTGAGCACGGAAACCGTTCCATCAATCACGCCGGAGCGGTAGAACGGGATTTCGATGCGCTTGTATTGGTTCGGATCGCTGACGATCGAGAACTTGTCGAGATTGGGAACCAGCAGAGGATTCGGAATGGCGCGGCGGTTCACTTCCACATTGTAGCGATAGTAGCTTTGCAGCTGGGTGATGCGCAACACGCCGTCTTTTCCGACCGATGCGGCCGAGGAACGGTCGAGCTTCACCGCGGCGTAGGGAATCACCTCGTCCGCCTCTTTCTCATACTCTCCTGTGTTGTTCGCATCCACATAGAGAAGCACAGACGCGGCGCCGCGACCCACCAGCTGGCGGTCGGTGAATTGGAGCCGGTTGAAGGTGTCGTCGTAACCGATGGAGCCGCGCAGACTCTGCCTCATCGAATGGGTGCCGGCCGAGCTGCGGAAATCGGTGGTGGAGCGCATCTTGCCTCCCAGTTCCATGTTGAAGCCGATCTGGATGCTGCTCAGGCCCGATTGAAGCTGATGCGACAGACCGACCGACAGGCGACCCGTCTTGTTCAGCGTGGAAGTGATTTGCGCGTCGATCTGTTTGAATTGCCCGATCTGACGGTCGAACTGCGTCGCGGCACGCACGAACGAGCCGCGCATCCAGCTCGGGAGGTCCGCGTTCCGCGGGATGGTATATGTGCCGGAGATGGCCAGATAGCCGCTGGTCGGATCGATGACCCGGCCGATGGTGACCAGGTTTTCACGATGGTTGAGGCGCAAGCTGACCGGTCCGGCGCGGAAGAACAAGTCCGAGTTCAAGGCGGTCTCCTGCCGTTGGGCATAGACCATGTGGTCGGCACCGATGCGGAACCCGGCACCGAGCTTTCTGAAGGGAAGCGGCGTGTAAGCGTTCACCTGGATCTGCTGCTGGGCTCCGCGCGTGTTGTACGAGGAGATGCCGTCGTACCAGGTATGGTTCAGGGAAATGCTTTGGGAGGTCGGCAGCACGATGCTGGTCTGAGTCCGTACGTATCCGTACGGAACGG
>CAYVRS010000146.1:0-4673 GCA_964454075.1 uncultured Chitinophagales bacterium | reverse complement strand
CACCTTATGTGCTTGGAGCCCTTGCATATGCGAAAACAAAAGGAGCCGCAACCATCATGGTCTGCTGCGTCACTGCGCAACGTGTGAAGCACGAAGGCAGCATCGACATCATGATCGATGTGCCGGTGGGTCAGGAGGTGATCATGGGCAGCACCCGCATGAAATCGGCCACCGCCCAGAAGATGGTCTGCAACATGATCACGACAGGAGCTATGATCCGGTCCGGCAAGATCTACGAGAACGTGATGGTCGATCTCAAGCTCACCAACAAGAAATTGGTGGAGCGGGCCCGCCGGATCATCATGATGTTCACGCAGTTCGATTATGAGGAATGCGCCCGACTGTTGGATTCGGCCGACGGACACGTCAAGACCGCCCTTGTGATGGGGCTTTCGGGCAAAGACAAAGCCGCCTCGCAAGCTCTTCTGCAAGCGCATGGGGGTTTCATCCGCTCCGCGCTCCAATCCATCGATCGCTGAATGCCCAAGCCTTCTCCCATCTTGAGCGCGTACATGTGGGTCAGCTTCACCCTGGTCTACATCGTGATTTTCCTGGTCGGGCTGGTCGTCTCCATCCCTTTGCTGCCATTCGACCGCCATCGCAAGACGATGAACGTCTTTTTCATGTTGGGTGGCCGACTCCTGCCGAGTTACAATCCGTTCATCCGCAGGGAATATTCCGGCCTGGATCGGATCGACCCGAGTCAGCCTCGCATCTACGTGGCAAATCATCAGAGTTTTCTGGACATGCCGTTCCTGGCCAGCCTTCCGTTCAATATGAAATGGCTGTCCAAAGACGGGATGTTCAAGATTCCGGGAGTGGGGACCATGATGCGGCTGGCTGGTCACATCGGCATCAAACGAGGCACCACCGGGGCCGCGCTCGCCTTGGACCGGCTCAAGCCTTATGTGAAGGATGCGGTTCCTGTGATGATCTTTCCGGAAGGCACACGGAGCAAGACCGGACAGATGTCCGCCTTCAAGAACGGCGCGTTTCTGCTCAGCCGCGAGACCGGGGCGGCGATCCAGCCCTTAGTGATCCATGGCACCCACGCCTTGCTTCCGCCGGGTACCTGGGTCTTCCGAACGTCGGGCACCATCCGGCTATCGGTACTTCCGCCATTCCTTCCTGGCGATTACGAGACCTTGGATGCGTTCCGCGAGGCGGTATTTGTTGCCATGAAAGCCGAATTTGATCGACTTGAGACTACGAACGCACGAAATTAGTCGTATATTTTCGGTCTTGGAGAGATGCCAGAGTGGTCGAATGGGCTCGCCTGGAAAGCGTGTGAACCCCAAAAGGGTTCCGAGGGTTCGAATCCCTCTCTCTCCGCATTCAAACGGTCCGGGATGTCAATTCCCGGACCAGTTTCTCAGCCAAGACCTGGCTGTAGAGCAATCCCTTGCTCCCCAACGCGGTGATCACCCAATGTCCAGGATTCTCAGGATGTTTCGCCAGAATCGGAGAACGGTTCGCACTACCCACACGGAGTCCGCTCCATCGTCCGATGGTTTCGATGGTCAAAGGTTGTGGAAACATCGCTTTGAAGCGGTCTGTGATGTAGGCATCGAACGCCGGATCGGGATCCTCGTCACGGAACTTATGCTCGTAGGTGCTTCCAAGGATCCAATGTCCCTCATCGATCTGAACCGCATACCCGCGGGAACTTAACGCCGGCAAGCGACCGCGGATGCCGTTCACGCGCACTTCCCGCAATTGGCCTTTGATGGGATGGAGCTTCAGATGCGACCAATCCGGATCGGAGAGGATGGACGCTCCTCGGGCATCGAGGACGATATCGGCGGGTTCGATATGGGAGGAGGACACGTATTCACGGACTTGGTCCCCACGAGCGGTCAGCGCATGTGCGATGGTGGTCATCCACAGCCGCGTGTCAATCGCATAGCCTCTGTGCACCATCAAGGCCCCGTTTCCGGCCAGGCCATGCACCTCTTCGGACCACGACACCCATCCCTCAGGCCATACCGGTAGGTTGGCGGAGGCTCTGAAGCCTTTTTCCAGGGTGGGATCCAAGGCAGGACGCAGGATGCCTTGACGAATCCATGGCGCATCCGCGACGCCCAATGTCTCTGCCATCCGCTCGAAGGCGGTGACCCCGGCTTCGAAACCGCCCACCGGGCTCGCCTTGATACCCGTCGCCGGGTTCAACAGCGCCCACCACGCACCTGAGGCTCCCGAACCGACGCCGCAGGTATCGGTGACCACGACGTCGAACCCGGCCTCATGGAGATGCCAGGCGGCGGTGAGGCCGGCGATTCCGGCTCCACGGATCCAAACCTTGGTTTTCTTGGTCATGACGTGTGAAAAATGCCGATATTTACCTGCAATGTACATCTTACTTCTGATTCTTTGGAGCTTGAACCTCACGGACCCGCCCGCATTCGCTGTGTGGGCGACGGAGATTCTTTCCGAAACCGCTTCGGCGCACGCGCCGGTACGCCTGGTGTGGAATCAGTCGACGCCGCCATCGGACGTCGAATCGTTGCTTCTGAACAGGGGAGTGGCCCTGTCCACCTCGATCGTCGCCGCACGGATTGAGGTTCTCACTGAGGAAAACGCCTACGGCGACATCCACATGACCGTCCGGATGATCGATTCCCAAGGGCTTCTGCTGTCGTCCTCCCGGTATACCTACAAGAAACCGGGTTCAGGATGGAAACGCACGTTCGACCGGTTCGCCAGCCCGGCTTTGGTCACGGCGGCCACCGGACTCACGATCTATCTGCTGTACAATGTCCGTTCGCGTTAGCCTGATTCTCGCGGCGGCGTGGCTTGCGCTGTCCTGTGCGACACCCATCGCACCGACGGGTGGAGAACCCGACCGAACTCCACCGGTTTTGGTCCGGTCGGTGCCGTCGAATGAGGAGGTGGGCTTCACGGGAACCGACATCGACCTGCTGTTCAACAAATACATCGACTTGCAGAGCTTCCGCTCCTCCATCCGGTTCGAACCGAATCTGGACATCGGGTACACCATCCGTTGGAAGGGCACCCGTGCGCGGATCGAGCTTGATGAGCCGCTTCCTGAGAACACCACGGTCGTCCTTGTCTTGGAGAAAAGCATCCGTGATGTTAGGGGAAACGCGATTCCCGCCGACATCCGTCTCGCGTTCTCCTCCGGAGACCGCATCGACAAGGGTGGATTGATGGTGCGACTGGCTCATCCTGAAACAGGAAAGCGCGTCGATCTTGTGGATGTCTTCCTCTATCGGGGTGACAGCGACCTTGACCGACCGGCCACCTACACGTCACAATCCGACACGGGTGGAACCGTGGTCTTCAACAACCTCCCGCCGGACACCTTCCGCATCGTCGCGGTCGCGGATGTGAACCGGAACCGCATTTTGGATTTGCCGCGGGAAACCGGATTTCCGTTCCGTGAAGAACGGATCGTGGTTCATCCGGACAGCATGCTCCGTCTTGGTGGTTGGTATGTGGCGCGCGCCGACACTGTTCGACCCGTCTTGGAAGGCATCGGCCTGATGTCGCCCGACCGGCTGCGGCTCCGGTTCTCCAAACGGGTGGACCGCGGCGATGTTCGCATCGCTTCAGCGGTCGATACCCTGACTCTGAGCGCGCTCCATCCGGAGCCGCTCGACCGAAGCGTTTGGTTTTATCATGCGGAACGTCCGTTGTCGGTCGGCCAACGCTATACGCCGCTTGCCGTGAACATCACGGACTCTTTGGGCAACGCCACCCTTTGGGACGACCTGCCTCTGGATGCGGAAGCTCTCCCGGATACCATCCGCACCCGCTTTCTGGGCATCATTCCGACAGGATCGGTCGACCCGGACCAGACCTGGCAGATCGTGTTCAACCGAGTCGGAGATTTCCGGATGGTGATCGATTCGATGGCGGTCTTCGCCGATCGTCAGCGCATCGATTCGGTGAGGGTGAGCACCGAACTGAACCGCATCCGGCTCAGTCCATCCAAGGCTTGGCCCGAAGGAGTGACCCTGACCGCATCGGTGATCGATCCAAGCACAGGGCGGTATCAGCGGCCGGTCATCCGCGTGAACCGTTCCGCAGACCGCGGGGATCTCGTAGTAGTTCTTCCGGACTCCACGACAACGCATACCATCACCGTCCATTCGCCTCAAGGTCTACTCATCGCCTCTCTCGATAGTGTGAATGAAGTCCGATTCACAGATCTGCCGATCGGGCAGGTTGTCGTCTCCGCGACCGTCGACCGGAACGCAAACCGGCGTTTCGACACAGGGTCTGTGATTCCCTATGTGGCTCCGGAACTGTACGTCCAGGAGAGGTCGGTGCAGATCAAAGCCGGATTCGAGTCGGAACTGCGCTTCCGTTAAATCCCGTATCTTTTCAGAAAAGCGCTTTCATACCGTTCAATGTCCCTTTCTTCGCATAAAATCCGATTCGTCACGGCGGCATCTCTGTTCGACGGACACGACGCATCCATCAACATCATGCGCCGCATCCTGCAATCCTCGGGTGCGGAGGTGATCCATCTAGGACACAACCGGTCGGTCGCTGAAATCGTGACCTGTGCCATCCAGGAAGACGTTCAAGGCATCGCGATCAGTTCGTACCAAGGCGGGCATATGGAGTACTTCACCTATGTGGTGGATTTGCTGAAAGAGCGAGCCGCTTCGCATATCAAGGTGTTCGGCGGCGGTGGCGGCGTGATC
>CAYVRS010000145.1:0-4684 GCA_964454075.1 uncultured Chitinophagales bacterium | reverse complement strand
CCCTGCGCGAGTGAGGGTGGTCAGCTTCGGGCGCATGCCTGATGCGGATCTGCGCCTCGCCGAAGCGCTTGGCGTCGCCGATTGCTTCGTCACCGAGTCGCCCATTGCGTATGAGCAGGCCGCCACCCGCCTGCGCCGCGCCCATCTGCTCCTCTTGAGCACCGACCTGCGCCGCGATGACATCATTCCGGCCAAATTATGGGATTATCTCCCCATCGGCCGACCGATCCTCTCGCTGGCGCCCAATCCCGAAGTCGACCGCCTTCTCGCCGCCACGGGTACCGGTGTCGGCGGAGATCCCGTGGCCCGGCTGAACGCCTACCTCGATCAGCCGTCGTCCCTGCACCACACCCCGGATGCGGACCGCATCCGCACATATTCCGTCCGCTCGGCCACGGCCCAGCTTGCTTCGCTCATGAGGAGGCTGATTCCATGAGTCCGAAAGACAATCTCGCGGAAAAGACCGGCGTCGTCGTTTTCTCCCGCATCTTCACGACGTTCGTGGAGCTAGGCACGGTGATCGCGCTGGTACGGCTGCTGTCCGACACCCAGTTCGCCATCATCAGCTTCCTTCTGCTGGTCTATGAGACGGCCAAGTACGTGGCCACGCTCGGCTTCCCGGACAGCATCTTCTATTTCTTCGAGCGCGTCGCCAAAGACACCCGAACCGGTTTCGCCTACATGACCTGCGCCATCATGGGCGCCACCGGACTCCTTGCCGGGCTCTTCATGGCGGTGTTCAGCGTGTTCATTCCGGATTTCCTGTCCAATTGGAGCCCGGAAAGCATCGCGAGCACCCAAGCGCTGCTTCCGGTGATGGCGGCCGTGGCCTTGCTGGAGATCCCGACCTGGCCGGTGAGCAACATCCTCCTGGCGGCGGACAAGCAGAAAGACGCCAGCTGGTATCAGCTCTTCAACGGGGTGGCCACGTTCTTCGCGCTCGTTCTGCCGAGCATGCTCGGGTACCCGCTGGATGTGGCCATCTATTCCTTGCTGGTGTTTTCCGTGCTCCGGTTCTTCGTGTCGTTCTTCTGGATCTGGAACGTGCTTCCGCCTTATGAGAAGCGTCCGGACCGCGGCCTCTTCCGCGAGCAGGTCGCGTTTTCGATTCCGATCGGGATATCCGCTTTGGTCGGCCGCATCAACCGGTATGCGGACAAGTTCATTGTCTCCTATTTCCTGGCCGAATCGACCGTAGCCATCTACAATGTGGGCGCGCAGGAGATCCCGATCGTCCGGGTGATTCCCTTCGCGGTGGGATCGGTGCTCATCAGCCGCTTCGTCCAATTCCAGAAAGACGACCAACGGGAGGAATTGAAATCGCTGTGGTACCAGGGCATCGAGAAAGTGAGCCTCATCGTGCTTCCGCTCACGCTGTTTTTCATCGCCGTGGGTTCCGAGTACATCAGCCTTCTGTTCGGAAGCGGCTACATGGCCGCTGTGCTTCCTTTCCAGATCTACACCATCACTGTGCTGATCCGCGTGACCAATTACGGCAGCATCCTGCAAGCCTTCGGCGACACGAAGGGCATCCTGCGGATGTCGCTCAACCTCATGGTGTTGAAGATCGGTCTCGGCATCGCTTTCACCGTCTGGTTCGGCATCATCGGTACAGCGGTGAGTTCGGTGCTGGCGCATGGCATCAACTGGATCCTGTATTTGCGGCGCATCGGCACGCACATGAGGATTCCATGGACCGAAGTGCTGCCATTTCCAAGCTATCTGCGCATCCTTGGCGTTTCGACGGGTGTGGCCGGCATCATCTGGGCGCTGAAGACCTGGGTGTATCCTTTGTCCGGACTCCTCGCCTTATCCATCTCCCTGGTGCTGTATCTTGTGCTGTTCATCGTGATCGGACGTTGGGTGGGAATCATCAGCGCCTCCGACCTTACCTACCTGAAGAACTGGTTCCGACTCAAATTCCTCTTTTCCTGACCCTATGGGCGACCGACTGAAAAAAGCCTACCACACGCTCATCCAGTACCACATTCCGAAGCTGTTCCATGCGAACCGCTTCACAGCGATGTTGTACTACACACTGTTCTCCGGGGCGTTCCGCCGTGAGATGTACGGTGTCCTTGCCGGCAAAATCCGCTATCTCGACCAAGTCTACCACGACCAGGGAAACCTGTTCCTGTTGGTGAGGAACACCCATCGTTTGGAGAAAGGACTCATCATGCGTCCGCGCAAAGCGGTGTTCGCCACCGACTACCTCGAAGAAACCGTCGCCGCGCTGAAAGCGGTGATGTCGGGTCCGCTTCCCGCTCAAGACCAGCAGATCCAATGGTTTTTGGATGTGATGGGCACGTATTTCGATTCGGTGGATCCCTCGCATCCGATGATCGCGAAAGAAAAGTCCACCTTCGAGGCGATCTTGGCTGATTCGGGCAGGAAACGGGCGGAATCGACCGTCCGGGTGCCCTACCACCGGTTCAAAGAGTCGCCGGCCGACATTCCTTACGACCAGTTCCTGACCTTGGCGCGGCAGCGGAAGTCGGTCCGTTGGTTCCTTGACAAACCTGTGCCTCGAGAACTCATCGACAAGGCGCTGATCGCCGCCGGACTCGCGCCCAGCGCCTGCAACCGTCAGCCGTATGAATTCCGCATCTTCGATCAGAAAGAGCAGGTCGACGAGCTCTCCCGGATTCCGATGGGTACGCGCGGGTTTTCTCACAACTTCCCTGTCTTCATCGTGATCGTTGGCAACCTCGACGCCTATTTCGATGAGCGCGACCGCCACGTGATCTATGTGGATGGATCCTTGGCGTCCATGACGTTCATGCTCGCGCTCGAAACCCTCGGCTTGAGCAGCTGTCCGATCAACTGGCCGGACATCGAGTCGCGCGAGAAGCGGATGGACAAAGCGCTCGGTCTCCTTCCCCATCAACGCCCGATCATGTGCCTGGCGGTCGGCTATCCCGACCCTGAAGGACTAGTGGCCTATTCTGAAAAACGTCCATTGGACGACGTGAGAACCTACAATGTCTGATTTTGTGACCATCGAACTGCGCGGTGTCGAATTCGTGAACAAAGGCGCCGAGCTCATGCTCCATGCCATCCGGGCCGCCGTAGCCGGATTCGGCCGTCCGGTTCGTTTGGTGATGGAGACATCGCCCCGAGCCACCAAGAAACAGATCCGCGCGGCGGGATTGCAGGTGAAGTCGCGCTTCGGACTTTTCGGTGAAGTCGGTGAATCGGAGGTGCATATGATTCTCGACGCGTCTGGTTTCGCCTATGGAGACACTTGGGGTGCGAAGAAAGCCAACCGGCGTTTGGGTGCTCACATCCACCGTTGGAAAGAAGCGGGAAAGACCACGATACTGCTGCCTCAAGCGTTCGGACCCTTCCGTGTTCCCGAATTGAGAAAAGAGATGGCGGTCATCTTCAAGGAAGCGGATCGGGTCTATGTGCGCGATTCAGTTTCGATGAGGCATGTCCATGGGATCCATACTGGGCCGAATCTGATCCAGCAGCCTGATTTCACAAACCTCGTGGCACCGATCACACCGAAGAACGCGGCGGAGTTCGCCGAACGTGTCGCCGTCATCCCGAACATCAAGATGATCGAAGCGGTCCCCAAAGGCGGACCGGGTTACATCGACACCATGGCCGGCATCCTTGCCGCCATCCGGAAGGAGGGACGTGAGCCGTTCCTGCTGCTTCATGAGGCGGACAAGGATGTTGAGGTGGCCAAACTCATCAACGCCACGCAAGCTGTTCCGATGCAGCTCGTCGCGGAAACGCATCCCTTGCTCATCAAAGGCATCATCGGCGCATCGTATGCGGTGGTCACGAGCCGGTTCCACGGACTCGTGAGCGCACTCAGCCAAGGTGTTCCTTGCGTCGCCACATCATGGAGCCATAAATACGAAGAGCTTCTGGCCGAATATGGGTATCCGCAGGGTCTGATCGGGAAGGAGACGGATGCGGATCAGCGCGTCACCCGACTTCTCGATGCGGCCAACCAGAGGGTTGAGCGAGCCCATCTGTCCGAACAAGCCCTGCGCTACAAAGAGGATACCAAGAGGCTTTGGATGGAGATCCAAGCCTTGCTTCCGGATGGGCAATAGGCTTGTAGAGAGGGCGTTTAAATGGTAAGTTATCCGATTCAACGCAACCGAGTTCCTGTGGGACGATTTTCCGCACTCCTCTTATTGGTATTCTTTTCCGCCTCTACCGGACTTGCGCAGATCGTTCTCGAAGATTTTGAAGGAGAACGTCCCGGAACATTGCCGTCGAACTGGTACAACCGTGACGGAAACGCCAAACCGGCCACATACAGCGCCGAAGCTCGCGCCGAGTACCAGTACAAAGTGACCCGCGAGCAGAACCGCACCTTTCTGCGCTATGAAGGGTCCAAAGCCAAACATCTGGCCCTTCAGATCGCGGACGACAAGATTCCAGACATCCGACAACCCCCCATCCTGAGTTGGGACTGGCGCATCCACGCGATACCGACTTCCGCCAACGAATTCAGCGAAAAGCAGAACGATTCGGCGGCCAGCATCTACGTGGTATGGGGATTCAACGCCTTGCGCGTGCCCAAAGTGGTGCGCTACACCTGGAGCAGCACGCAGGAGGTGGGGCGCACCGCCGCTAGGAACATGAACATGCAGCACATCGTGGTGATGGCGTCTGGAACGAAAAACCTCGGACGTTGGATGACCTTCGAGCGGAACATCGT
>CAYVRS010000144.1:3166-4784 GCA_964454075.1 uncultured Chitinophagales bacterium | reverse complement strand
TCGAGCGCCAGTTTGGTTCAAGCGGTGAAGTGGCTACGTCCTTCTCGGTCGATCCACCCCCTGATAACGTCACGCCCCGCTCTCCGAGTATGGTCTTGAATTTTTTCTCAAAATCCAAAATGTTTTCCAGGATCTGGGCGTTCCCGGCGGCTTGCTCCACCTCGGCGTCGGTGGCATCGACGCGGCCGAAACGGATGTTTTCCTCGATGGTGTCGGAGAACAGGAATCCGTCTTGAGACACCATCCCGACCACTCCACGGAGCTGCTCGACCGGAAGGTCCTTGATCGGCACCCCATCCAGAAGAATCTGTCCGGAACGGGGTTCCCACAAACGCGGAATGAGATTCAGAAGCGTGGTTTTTCCGGAACCGGTCCGTCCCACGAAGGCGACATGTTCTCCCGCTTTCACGGTGAAGCTGATGTCCTTGAGCGCATCCGCCTCCGAACCGGGATAGCGGAAGCTGACATTGCGGAATTCGAGATCGCCTCGGATGTCCGTGACGGTGTGGATGTGGGTTCCTTGCTGAACCGGCACATCCACATCGAGCATCGCCTGGATGCGTTTCTGCGACGCCGCGGCGCGCTGAAGAAGGTTCAAGGTGTACCCGAGTGAGGCGATCGGCCAGGTCAGATAGGTCACGTAAATGATGTATTCCGCAATATTTCCCACGCTGAGCACGCCTGAGATCACCAACTCCCCTCCTTTCCACACCACCAGCACGATGGAGCTGCCAATGAGCAGACTCAGCATGGGATGGAACAAGGACTCCACGAAATCGAGCCGGAGTTTTTTGCGTCGGTAGGTTTCGCTGACGTCGGAGAAGCGTTCCGACTCATAGTCCTCACGCACATACGCTTTGATCAGTCGGATCGATGAAAAGGCTTCCTGTGCGCGACCAGCGAGCATGGCATATTGCTCTTGGATCTCTGTGGAGCGGTCATGGATGTATTTGCTCATCCAATACGCCAGGATAGCCAGCAAAGGAAGCGGAAGCAAGGCCCACCAAGTCAGCTCCACGTTCACCAAGAACATGATGGTGATGATGATTCCCGACCGGGTTACCGTATTCACCGCATACATGAAGGCTGGACCGAAATACTCCCGGACCCGGGCGATGTCTTCCGACAGACGCACATAGATATCGCCGGTGCTCGTTTTGCTGACCCAGGATTGAGGAAGCTGCTGCATCTTGGCATAGATCTCGTTGCGCAGATCGTACTCGATTTTCCGCGAGCTGACGATCAGAGTCTGACGTGTGAGGAACAGCAGCAAGCCGTATCCGACCGAAGCGAACGTCAGCGCCAGGGCCATCCAGACCAGATTGGGACCCGAGTTCGACTCGATGCCGTCCATGGTCTGTCGGATGAGGATGGGAATCCAGACCAGAAAGGCGTTCGACGCGGTGAGGTAGAACACCCCCGAGACAATGCTTGCCGTGTATTTCTTGAAAAATCGGTTAAATCGGAAGAGATCGAACAAACTCAGTGCGCCAATGTGGCGATCCAGTGTTCAGCCAGGCGTTTACCGGACAGATAGGCCGATTCGACCGTCGTGCCGCCGATATAATCTCCGACCACCGCCAGTGAGGCATTGGCGGTCTCCAATTCGAGGAAGCTC
>CAYVRS010000144.1:396-3034 GCA_964454075.1 uncultured Chitinophagales bacterium | reverse complement strand
TGCCACGCAACGGTAGTATCGCAAGAAATGGGATTGGGTCCAGAGCGGAAATCCGCTCCAGCTGCCAGCTACGTCGCTCAGCGACTTCACCATGCGTGCCTGGACCTCTTCGGGTGTGGCATTGGCCATGGCTTGTGCGAATTCGGCCGTGCTTTGAGCCACAAGAGTGGTTTCGGGCGAGTCCGGACGCTTGCTGCGTTCATTGCTCACAAACGTGAGGACATCGCCTTGGCAGACCATTCCTTTCCATTCCGGTTGGGCCCGGTCGCCGTAACCGGCCATCAAGGTGTATGCGGACTCGTAGTTCACATCGCTGAGTTGACGGATGAGGAACTTGATGCCCCATAAGTCCTGAGCGGTCTGGATGACCCCTTGGGCTTGGGGACCCGGTGTGGCCACAATCACCGCATCGGCTTCGAAGACACTGCTGTCATCGAAATTCACGACCCAGGAACGTTTGCGTACCTTCGAGGGGGCGACCAAGGTGATGCCGCCCACTTTCTTGTTGCGGACCACATCCACGTATCGGCCAAGATGCTGACCGAGGCTGTTCATGCCTTTCGGGGCGATGAGCATGCGTTCACGCTCGCGGTTCGGATGTTCCGGGTAGAACGACTCCCCATCATGAAACGCCACATGGTCGGTCCATGGCGCCAATACACCGGCTTGGATCATGCCATCGAGCCAGGCGGTATACTCCTTCCCACCGGCTGGCAGAAAGGGCGCGCCATGGTCGAGTTTCACATTGTTGGAGTCGCCGGCATAGCGCGTGGACAGACGTCCGCCGAACCCTTTGCTTTTTTCAAAGACAGTGACATGGTGTCCGGCTTTTGCGAGGAGGCTACCTGCGGTGAGTCCGGAGATTCCGGCTCCGATAACGGCGATGATCATAAGGCGATGCTAAAGTTGAAAAAGGGTTACAGTCGGCTGGAAAGACGATTCAGAGATCAGAGCGGGCCGATAGGCCACGATGTCGGCCGCTTTGGGACGTCCGCCCTCGAAACCGGTCACAGAACCGGGTCCGGTCAGGATCAACGGGGCGATCTCCATCCCTAAACGGTCCAGATCGGCTTTCGACGACACCGAGGCGCCGAACCGCAGATTCACTTCATTCGGCTTCTGCGATCCAGTTCAACCGGTACCTTCATGGCAAGCCTGGTACCCGATCAGATCATGTCGGAAGATACCAATCTTTACGCCCAAATCTTGTGCGCGCCGTTGGAATGTGAGCGCTCCGAGCTGTGCTTTCTCGACGGCATCGGGCAAGGCATCGGTCAGGGATTCGGTCAATTCGCAGCCGTCGGCTAAACTTGCCGTAGACCTTCGCATGGTCCGGACCCTCATGCACGACTTGGATCGAGGTGAAATCCGCCACCACGTGCGGAGTGGTGTGTGTCGCGTAAGCTTGCATATTGGTAGTCATACCGGCACGGATTGAATGCAATTTGATGCAACTGAGTTGCAATTATGGGGTCAAATTCGTATGTTATGTCCCATGGGAGACAAATACATCGACATCCTCCACCGTCACGACCTTAAAGTGACGTCGGTCCGCATCCAGGTGCTCAAAGCCTTGATGGATTCGCCTGCGGCGATGTCGCATCAGGCGCTGTCGAGCGCTCTGTCGGAGGAAAACCTCGACAAAGTGACCCTGTACCGCACACTGAGCGCGTTCACAGAGAAAGGCATCCTTCACAAAATCGCGACCGAAGACCGGAACTGGCTGTATGCCATGTCTCCGGATGTCGACGCGGACGGGCATGCCCATTTCGTCTGCGATGTGTGCGAGAAGGTGTTCTGTTTCCCCATCCCCCACATGGTGAATCCGGTGGCCTTGCCGAAACCGGGTTTCCAAGTGAAATCGCAGGAGATCCTGCTTCACGGCCACTGCCCAACCTGCCATGAGTAATCCCATGCGGAGCGTGCTTTCACGATCCAGCGTCTTTTTTTCGTCGGTCTGCCTGATCCATTGCCTGGCCACTCCGATCGTGGTCTTGGCGCTTCCTTCCATGTCCGTCTTTTTTTCAGACACCTTGGAATGGATTCTCATCCTCTCGGTGGTTCCCCTGAGCCTCGCCGCATTCATCCCGACCTGGTGGAAACACAAAGACACCCGATTGGCGCTGATGTTCGGTCTGGGTCTGGCCTTCGTGATGGTGAGTCAGTTCCTCTTCCATCAGCACAGTAATACGTCGGTATCCGTGAAATTGCCGGGAATGGCCAGCATGGCCGTAGGCGCATCGCTCTTGGCGTGGAGCATCTATAAAAACAACCGGCACACGCACGTATGTGCGGTGCCGGGTCATAAGCACTGATCAGTTCGTCGCGTCGCGGTCGATGAATTCGCGGTACAGCTGCTCCTGACGGCTGGTGAGCGGAATATTGCGTCCGCGGATGAACACCATCTCCACCTGGGTCATGGTTTCGAGCAGGTCTCCATTGGTCACCACCAGGTTTGCGATCTTGCCTTTGGTGACGCTTCCGAGACGGTCGTCCACACCGAAGATCTTGGCCGGATTGAGCGTCACCGCCTTCACCGCCTCGTCATAGGGCATGCCGTAGGTCGTCGAATAGCCTGCTTGGAAAGGCAGATTCCGGACGTTTTCGGTCTGCCCGGTGCGCAAGGCCACCAAGACAC
>CAYVRS010000144.1:0-386 GCA_964454075.1 uncultured Chitinophagales bacterium | reverse complement strand
GGACCGACGATCACCGGAACCTTTGCCGCGGCGATCTCATCCGCCACACGCCAGCCTTCGGCGACGCTGGTGAAGATGAATTTCACGTCAGGATTGGCGGCCACCCATTTGACGGCTTCGCGGATGTCGACTTCACGGTCCACACGGATCATCACCGGAAGTGTGCCGCGGAACACGTTCCGCATGCCTTCCATCTGCTGATCTTTGTCCGGACGCACCTTGCCGGCAGGCGCCGACTCGTACGCCGTCATCATCTCATGATAGAACTTCGCCTTGTTCCAGGTCTCGCGCATGTCTTTGAGTTGCGATTCGAACTGCTCCTTCACCTGCTCGTCGGTCCGTTGGTCGAACCAACCCCGGCGGCCGGAGAACGGCCAATTCATGAC
>CAYVRS010000143.1:0-4785 GCA_964454075.1 uncultured Chitinophagales bacterium | reverse complement strand
ATGGGCTTCGACGGCATGATGGGTTGGGTGGGCTTCGACACGATGGATGAAGCGCCGGAAGACGTGCTTTTCGCGATGAAACAGGACGATGTGAGTCGCCCGGTGCAATCGCTCGTCGGCTGGCACATCTTCAAGGCGCACGAGATCGAAGAAACCGTCTATTTCGACGAAGGCACCTTCCGGAATCAGCAGCAAAGTCTGCGGTTCACGATGGAGCAGCGTCGGTTCGATGAGGCGAGTGCGGTCTATCAGCGCGAGCAGGTCACGAAAACCCAACTGGCCACCGACCTGCGTGTGCTGCAGGCCGTTTATGAGCAGCTCGACCCGCTTTTCCCGACCACCAATGAGCCAAGCGACCTTCAGCGCTTCAACAGCGAGCTGTTCTTCCTGAAGCCGACGCTATCGCCCGACACGCCGATGGCGATGGTCGATGGAAAGCCCTTCACCATCCGCCAGTTCCTGTTCCAGCTGCCCGACATTCCGTACGGATGGGTGCGGAGCAACCCGATCGAAGCCTTGCAGATCGCCATCCGGGATTCGATTCTTGCGGACTTGGCATGGAAGACCGTGAAGCCCGACACCGCCCGCTCCGTCAAGCGCGCCGTTCGCGCGGCCGAATCGGCGGCGTTGTTTTACGCCGGACTCCAAGCCGCGGCCGACACCCTCACGCTGGAACATCGAACCGAAACTTGGTACGGGCGCTTCAAGGACTCGCACTTCACTTCCGAGCGCCTCAGCACGGTCGAAACGGCTGTGTTCCGAGATAGCGCCGCCGCCATGACGGCGCTCAACACCTACTTGGCCAGCGCCTCCTGGCCATCGAACACCTCGCTGCGCACGGAGACCGTCCGCCAAAGCACGTCGCCGGACCATCCGGCCAACCGTTTGAGGATGGCGTCCCGAACACCGCTCACCGGTCCGTACCGGACCCGACAAGGCTGGGTGCTGTACCGACTCACCGACCAGCGCACCGAATACCGCACGTACGAGGAGGTTCGACCCGAACTCCTCGCCCTGATGAACGAACGGAGGCTGCAGATCGCCCAGGAGGCGTTGCTTCCGGCCGACTACCGCCGCCAGGATGTGATCCTCGATTTGACCGACCTCGACCTTTGATGCGAATGCCATGATCCTCACCGGAACATTTCTCGACGAAATCACCCACGACATCCCGGCGCAGAACTGGGGTCCGGCCGAGTGGGCGGCCGACTTCGACCACATGAAAGCGGTCGGCATCGACACGGTGATCCTCATCCGCGCCGGATACCGCAAACACGCCACCTTCAACTCCTCGGTGCTCCAAAAAGAGATGGGGATCTTCCCGGTGTACACCGACCTGGTGGACCTCTTCCTCACCCTGGCCGAAGAGCGCGGCATGAGTTTTTATTTCGGAACCTACGATTCGGGCACGTACTGGGTGAACGGCGATTTTCAGCGCGAATCCGACATCAACCGCGCCTTCTGCGACGAAGTGATGGCCAAGTACGGGCATCGCCAAGCCTTCAAAGGATGGTACATCTCGCACGAGATCCACAGCTTCAACGACGGCATGATGCGGGTCTACGAACAGCTGGCGACCCACCTCCGCGGCCTGAAATCCATCCCCATCCTCATCTCCCCCTATGTGAAAGGGTCGAAGCAGTTCGGCGCTCAGGCCATCACCCTGAAAGACCATGAAAAAGAATGGGACCAGGTCTTCGCTCGCATCCAGAACCATGTGGACATCTGCGCCTTCCAGGACGGACAAGTGCACTACCACGAGCTCGAAGAATACCTGCATCTGAATAAGACACTGGCGCATAAATACGGTCTGACTGCCTGGAGCAACGTGGAGAGCTTCGACCGCGACATGCCCTGGAACTTCCCTCCCATCCCCTTCAAGAACCTGCGGTACAAGATGGAAGCCGCCGCCCGGTCAGGAGTCGACAAACTCATCACCTTCGAGTTCTCCCATTTCATGAGTCCGCAGTCGATGTATCCGAGTGCGCATCAGCTGTATGGGAGGTATCGGGAATGGATCAATTCTAAATGATCAATTTTTAAATTTTAAGTGGGGAAATCGATACCACACTTCGAGCGTTGAGCGACGCATACCACCGGACCACACATTTAAAATTGTTCATTTAAAATTACCAGAGCTACTCAAAGACCATGACCCCATTGAATTTTTCCGAACTTAAGACGAGGTACGAAACCGAACTCTTCTCCAAGGTCATCCCCTTTTGGGAAACCCACTCGGTGGACCGCGTGAATGGCGGCTTTTGGAACTGTCTGGATCGGGATGGCGCCAAATACGACACCAAAAAGTACATGTGGCTGAATGGCCGGCAGACCTGGATGTTCTCCAAGCTGCATAACACGGTGGAGCGGAAACCCGAGTGGCTCGAGATCGCCCGACTCGGCGCCGGGTTCCTTCGCTCGCATGCCAAGCGCGATGACGGACGCGTCTATTTCTCCATGACCGAAGATGGCCGGCCGCTCTCCATGCAGCGCAAAATCTTCAGTGAGTGCTTCACCATCATGGCCTTCGCTGAGTATTCGCGCGCCTCGGGCGACGCCTCGTACATGACCGAAGCGAAAGAATTGCTCGAAAAGGTCTGGGACTGGAGCTCGGATTGGACCAAGGTCGGCCGCCCGAGCTATGCCGGCCAGCAACCCTCGCAGATGCTCGCCGTGCCCATGATCCTGCTCAACCTGTTGGAAGAAGTGGCCGGCGACGACAAAGACAGCTACCGGATGGAAGTGGATGAGTGCATCCGGCGCATGCTGCTCCATGTGCATCCGCAAGACAAGACCGTCTATGAGATCGTGACGCCCGAAGGCGGCTTCATCGACTCCATCGAAGGACGGCTGTTGAATCCGGGTCATGCCATCGAAGCCGGATGGTTCCTGCAGCATTGGGCGCAACACCTGAAGCGCGATGACCTCTCCAAAACCGCCATCGAGATGGTGCGATGGAGTTTCGATGCCGGATGGGATGCGGAGCACGGCGGCATCCTGTATTTCCTTGACAGCAAAGGCTATTCACCCACGCCGTTGGAATGGGACATGAAGCTCTGGTGGCCGCATTGCGAAGCCCTCTATGCGCACCTGCTCAATTACAAGATCACCGGCGAGGCGCAAGACCTGGAGCGCTTCCAACGCACCCACGACTACACGTTCTCGCATTTCCCCGATGCCGAGCACGGCGAATGGTACGGGTACCTGAACCGCCGCGGAGAGGTCACCCACCGCTTCAAAGGCGGGCCTTATAAAGGATGTTTCCACGTGCCACGGGCCTTGTGGCTGGTCTGGAAGACGCTCTAAGTCAGCTTTTCATGTTGTCGAACTGGATCGGCACGTCCAGGTTCTCGGCCCGGAGCATCGCCATCACGGCCTGAAGGTCGTCGATCTTCTTGCCCGTCACCCGAACTTTGTCGTCATGGATCGCGGGCTGCACTTTGAGCTTCGAATCCTTGATGATCTGGATGATCTTCTTCGCGTTGTCGCGGTCGATGCCTTCTTTCAGGACGACATCCATTTTGAGTCCGCCGTGAGACGTGCCCTCCTCATCCTTGAATTCCAAGGACTTGTGGCTCAGCTTCCGCTTGATGAAGTTCTGCGTCAGCATCTCTTTCACCGCTTTCAGCTTCATGCCGTCTTCGGTGTTCACGGTGATCCGCTTCTCTTTTTTCTTGAACTCGACGGTGGTCTTCGAACCGCGGAAATCATACCGCGTGGCGATCTCCTTGACCGTGTTGTTCACGGCGTTGTCGACTTCCTGATGGTCGATTTCGTTGACGATGTCCAAACTAGCCATGAGTTACTCTCAGATTATTTTAATAAAAATGTTGAAGGTTGAATGTTGAAGGTTGAATGTTGAATTGAAGAATCTTCGTTCTATCTCACTATTCAGCTCTTGAATCTCTTATTTCAAACTTCAACATTCAACATTCAACATTAGCGAAGCGTGGTCTCCACATACCCCCTCACCCGCTTCGCCCAAAGCGCATACCCGGCGGGGCTCATGTGCAGCTGATCGCTGACAAAGAGTTCGGATTTCGGCTTCCCGTCCTCACCCAAAAAGAGGTCTTCGGTGGGAATGAACATCACGCCCGTGTGCTCATCGGTAAGCTGGAGCAGGAGGTTGTTCGCCTGGCGGATCTGCGGCCAGACCGCCCACCGGCTGTTGGTCGGGGTGATGGCGATGATGAAGATCGGCGCGCTGGCGTTGTAGGATCGCACTTTGAGGATGAAGTCTCGGAAGAGATCGCGGACCTGCTCCGGTGACTTGTCGCTTGCGGGATTTCCGACGATGTCGTTCGCCACAAACACCACCATCGCCCCGAAAGTGTGTTTCTTGATGTAGCGGTCGGCATACCGGAGCACATCGGTCATGTTCGATCCACCGAAACCGCGATGGATCACCGGATAGGGAGCCATGTCCTGCGCCACCGTCCTCCACAGGACGATGCTCGAACTGCCGGTGAAGAAAATCGATTCAGGCGGATACGTGTTCGCCGCGTCAAGGGCCTCGAACGCCTGCATGGCCGGTTCCCAAAGGTCTTGAGAGGAAGCGGGACGTGCCAGGACGAACAGGCAAAGCAGAAGGACTATTTGTTTCAAAATGGTTTGTCGTTGGTTGTTTGTGGTAGTCGGAAATATCACCAATCATTACCACACTTCCACGTTTTCACGCTTCCACATTTCCACAACCAACAACAAACGACGAACGATCACTGCTCCCACAACTCATTCCGGATCACATCGCAGCTGGTTTCCGAAATCTGGAAACCAGCTGCGATG
>CAYVRS010000142.1:0-4809 GCA_964454075.1 uncultured Chitinophagales bacterium | reverse complement strand
ATCGTCGACGGCTTCGGGCGTGGCCACGCCCTCATAGACGCAGTAAATCGCTTCATTGATCATCGGCATGAGCACACGGTTGCTCACAAAGCCCGGATAATCGTTCACGGTGACCGGTTCTTTGCCCAGTGTCACGGACAGCTCGCGGATGGTGTCCGCCACCTCGTCCGAGGTCTTGTAGCCCCTCACCAGTTCGACGAGCCTCATCATCGGAACCGGATTGAAAAAGTGCATGCCGATCACTTTTTCGGGACGCGATGTCGCGTTCGCGATTTTCGTGATGGAAATCGACGACGTGTTGCTGGCCAGGATGGCGTGGGCCGGGGCAGAGGCATCGAGCGTTGTGAAGATGTTCCTTTTGAGGTCGAAATTCTCGTTCACCGCCTCCACCACGAGATCGGCGTCGGTCACGGACGAAGCCAGATCCGTCGCGAAACCCAAGCGTGCCATGGTTTGCGCATGCTGCTCGGCGGTGATCTTCTCTTTGGCGACCATCCGGCCGAGATTCTTGTCGATGGTGGCTTTAGCCTTATCGAGCACGGCCTGGTTCACGTCGATGAGGGTGGTGCGGAAGCCACTTTGCGCCGCAATATGCGCGATGCCGTTGCCCATGGTGCCGCCGCCGACGACGGCAATGTGTTGGATACTGCTCATGATGTCGCTCCGGTGTCTTGAAGGAAGTCGTGGATGGTTTGGGATGCGCTTTTGCGCGGGCGGATAACTCTGGCGCCATCCGGAGTAAGAAGAATCTCGGCCGGCAACGGACGTCGGTTGTAGCCCGATGCCATGGTCATGCCATAGGCGCCCGTGTCGCAAAGCGCGAGAATGTCGCCCGAGGTCGTCGCAGGGAGCCGGCGGTCATCGGCCAGGATGTCGCCCGTTTCGCAGATGTTCCCGGCGATGGTATAGAGCCGGTCGGCCGAGGCGTCGCTCCGGGTCACGTTCTTCACCTCGTGCCACGCGTCGTACAGGGCGGGCCGAAGCAGATGGTTGAATCCGGTGTCGGTGCCCAAGAACGTGATGCGCCCCTGGTCTTTGACGGTATTCACAGTGGTGAGCAGGAGTCCCGCAGGACCTACGATCCACCTCCCCGGCTCGAAAAAGTACGTCAGCTTGCGACGTTCCAGGATCGGGGCCGCTTTCAGGGCGAATTCCTCTATCGAAAACTGCTCCTCATCCTCTTTGTACGGGATCGGGAAGCCGCCACCGAAATTCATCCATTCCAGATCGGGGAGCGCGTCGCCCACGTCCATCAGGGTGTTCATCGCGGCAATGAGGTTGTCCGGCTTGCGGATGCCGCTACCGATATGAAGATGCAGCCCGGTGATGCGGACGCCATGCGATTTGGCCATGTCCACGGCCTGAGGGATGAGATCCAGGCGGATGCCGAACTTGGAGTCGCGGTTGCCGGTGTCCACCTTGGCATGATGTCCGTCGCCGATGGCCGGGTTCACGCGGATGCTGCAGGAGCGTCCACCGGCGGCGCAGAACGCCTCAAGCCTCGAATAGGATCCGATGTTCAGATAGACGCCGGCGTCCATGGCCTGGCGCATCTCCTCGTCGGTCATGTTGTTCTCCGTGTAGACGATGCGGGCCGGATCCATGCCGATCGACATCCCCAGCAAGGCTTCCTCGAAACTGACGGTATCGAACCCGAAACCCTCCTGGGCGATAATCTTGAGCAGATGCGGATTGTCGTTGGCCTTCACCGCATACAGAAGACGGACAGGGAGCGCCTTGAACGCGCGCTTCAGCCGGGCGCACCGGCGACGCAGCATCGGCTCGCTGTACACATACAAAGGCGTGCCATAGGTTCCTGCCAGGGTGAGGAGTTCTGAGGATGATGTGAAAAGTTTGGGTTCGGACACGGGGTGCAAGCTGTGTAACTTTGAGCTTAAAATTTAAGGGAAATTCGCCTCATGAAACTGGTTTTCCGCTACGTCCTGTTTTTCGCCATCCTCCTCATCGGCATCGTGTCATTGGCGTATTACTGGACCATCGCCCGCCCTCAGCCCGATTACGAAGCCACCCTGCACCTGAGCGGGCTCCAGAACACGGTCACCATCCATTGGGATGACTACGGCGTTCCGCACATCACCGCCAGCAACGAAGAGGACTTGTATTTCGCGGTCGGGTACGTGCACGCGCAAGACCGCTTGTGGCAGCTCACCCTTCAGCAGATGGTGTTGGAAGGTCGTTTCGCCGAATTCCTCGGCAAAGACGCCCTTCCCATCGACCGCTTCTCCCGCACCATGGGCTTCATGCGCGCGGCCAAGGCCATCGAAGCAGAGACCTCGCCGGAGCAGATGAAGCTGTACAAAGCTTATTCCGACGGTGTGAACCAATATGTCGCCCAAGCCGGAAACCACCTGCCGATCGAATATTCGCTGACCGGCATAAAACCCTGGGATTGGACGCCCGCACACACCATCGGCGTGACCAGACTCATGGGATGGAACCTGAACGTGAGCTGGTGGAGCAAAGTGATGCTCGGGTTCCTGGAAGACAAATTGCCGGCCGACCAGTGGGCCGCACTCATTCCTCAATGGCCGGCCAGCGGTCCGAGCAGCCAAGACAGCACGCTGATGCCGTTCCTGAATTCGGAACTCTCCATGCGCAGCCTCATGAACCGCAAAGGCACCGCGGTGGGAAGCAACGCCTGGGTGATCGACGGTTCGAAATCGGAAAGCGGCTATCCGATGCTCGCCGGCGACCCGCACCTCGGGCTGGACATGCCCGGCTTCTGGTACGAAGTTCATATGACGCTCAACGGACGCAACGTCTCCGGCGCCACCGTAGCTGGCGCCCCGTACGTGATTCTTGGACAGAACGACCACCTGGCATGGAGCTTCACCTCGCTCATGGCGGACAACACCGATTTCTTCCGCATCCGTGTGAATCCGGACGACCGCAGCCAGTACATCGCCACAGAAACGAAGGATTTCACCTATATCCGCGAGATGATCCAGACCAAGGAAGGCGACCAAGAGGCCTTGGAGATACGGGTCACCGACTTCGGACCCATCATCAACGACATCTATCCGAACAAGGCGATGATGGATGGAGACCTGATCGCGATCCGATGGGTGGGACAGGATGTGTCGCATGAGGGCGAATCGCTGCACAAGATCAACTGGTCGGCCAGCTTCCAGGAATTCCAGGACGCCTTGCCCAGTTTCGGGGTGGTCGGGCTCAACATGATGGTGGGCGACCGCACCGGAAACATCGGGATGTTCACCATCGGCAACATGCCGATCCGCCGCGATCCGCTGCGTCTGCGCAATTCCTGGAATGCCGCGGATCATTGGCAAGGCTTCATCCCCTATGCGCAGCTGCCGAAGATCATCAATCCGCCGTCGGGCTTCATCAGCAATGCGAACAATCCGCCAATGGACAGCTATCCATATTACCTGACCGCGTTCTGGGAACCGGAATCGCGGCAGCAGCGCATCCTGGAAGTGCTGTCGGAGCGCAAGCGGTTCACCGTGGATGATTTCAAAGCCCTGCAGAACGATGTGCTCAGCGTGAACGCCCGCGAGCTCGCGCCGTTGATTCTTCCGGCGCTGCAGACCTCGGAAGACAGCCTCATCCAGGTTGCCATCCCCTATCTGTTGAACTGGGATTACCAGTACAACACCAGCGCCACGGCGGCGAGCCTGTTCGATTCGTTCTTCATGAACCTGACGCGCAACACGTTCCTACCGAAGCTGGGGTCCGATGCGTACGACAACTTCATCCGCATGGAGAACATGCCGACCCGACTGATGAGCGCCATGATCCAGCGTGGCGATGTCGAAGATTCCGTGATCATCGCCAGCATGAAAGAGACCGTCGAATCGATGCGGGCCCGGTTCGGACCCGAAACCGCGGAATGGCGCTGGGAGAAGCTGCACACGATCACCTTCGATCCGCCCGTCTTCCGCGAAGCGGCGCAGGCGCCCGGAGCTCCGGCCGTGCTGAAGCTGATCGTGAACAATGTGCTGAGCACGGGTCCTCACAACGTGCCCGGCCACTCGCGCACCGTCAACAACGGCCAATACGACTGGCATTCACCGTTTGAAATGACGCTTGGACCCAGCATCAGGCGTATCGTCGACCTCAAAGACCTGCGGTCGTCGTGGAGCGTGCTACCGACCGGCCAGTCGGGAAATCCGCTGGGAGATCACTTTGGTGACCAGACCGAATTGTGGAAGTCGGGCAAATACCGCATTTTTCAGCATCATCTGACCATCGCGGAACAGCCGGATCTCCGCACCATGACCCTTCACCCTGCGACCACGAAATGAGAATTTTGCTCGGGATCGATGCGGGTGGCTCGAAATCGACACTGATCGCCGTCGACGACCATCTGAATGAACTCTACCGCGACAGCGGACCTTCCATCCATGCCAGAATGATGCCGCTGGACGACCAGGTGGCGGGAGTCACCCGTATGGTGGAGACCATGCGCATCGCCCATCCCGAATGGGACATCGAAGGCCTCTGCCTTGGCGTAGCCGGCGGCGGACGCGCCTTCGAGCAGGAACGCCTGACCGACGCCCTGAACGCCATCTATCCGGATTGGACGATTTTGGTGACGTCCGACGCCCACATCGCCCATGCCGACGCCTTCGACAACGGCGACGGCATCCTGGTGATCAGCGGGACGGGAAGCATGGTGCTGGGTCGGGCAGGGTCGCGATGGGAACGCGCCGGCGGCTATGGCTACATCATCGGAGATCCCGCAGGCGGGTACCGCTTGGGGCAGGATTCCCTCTTCGCCATCTGCACCGCTTTGGATGGCGGCGAAAGCACCTTCCTGACCGGCTT
>CAYVRS010000141.1:0-4844 GCA_964454075.1 uncultured Chitinophagales bacterium | reverse complement strand
ATCAATCCGTTCGGGAAACCGCGTTATGGCACCGTGGGGCACGTCGTTGAGAACGTGACCGTCGGCATCCAGCGCGTCAGCGACAACAAGATCATCGCCGAACTCTCCGGAAACGACTACCCGAGCGAGCTCAACAGCGAAGAGGGAGAGATTTTGTGCAAGGGTCCGAACGTGATGAAAGGCTACTGGGGCAAACCCGAAGCCACCGCCGAGGTCATCGACAAGGATGGATGGTTCCATACCGGCGACATCGGCCGCTTCAACAACGGATATCTGCAGATTACCGACCGTCTCAAGCACATGCTCGTGAACGCGGGTGGCAAGAACATCTATCCGGGTCCGATCGAAGACCTGCTCAAGGCCAGCATCTGGGTGGACCAGGTCGTCGTGATCGGGGAGAAGCAGAATTACTGCTCCGCGCTGATCGTGCCGGATTTGGACATGGCCAAATCCTATTGCAAGACCAACAACGTCGCCTTCACCAGCGAATCGGACATGGTGAAAGCCCCTGAGCTCATCGCCGTGATCGAGGCGGAAGTCAAGGAAATCAACAAGAAACTGGCCTCGCACGAGAAGATCCGCAAGATCCGCCTGCTGCATACGCCGTTCTCCGTGGATAACGGACAGATGACGCCCACCATGAAAGTGAAGCGGAAAGTGATCTACGCCGATTACAAAGACATCATCGAGGAGATTTACTCGGACGATACGCCTTAAAGACGAATCTTGGTCCGCGCCGCGCTCGCTCTCATCACCTCGTCAATTCTCTCGACACTCGGCACCATCGGCTTGTCGCGGTAGCGGTCCACGATGCAGAGGAAACCCAGCCAGTCGCCTTTGTCGGCATGAAACTGATGCAAGGTTTCGGGCGACACATACACCACATCATGCAACTCCAGATCGGTGACGTTGTCGTTCAGCACCACCGAACCCTTCCCTCGAATGATGATCACGCTATGCGGATGACGATGCGTTTCGAGCGATGAATATCCGCCCGGAGCCACCTCGAAATACCGCGTCTGCATGTTCAGCTCCCAGTCGTCGGCGCCCTCGCCGAGAATCGACTGACGCGTGATGTCCTTGAAGTTCGTCGTCTCGGTCTTGTACGCTTTCAGCTCGATGCCGTCCCAACGGTAGTCGTGGCATTTCACCACGCGGGAATGATTCTTCATGATGCGGATTCCATTAAGTCTCGGATTTCTTCAGCGGCGTTTCGCAGCCCATCGGGATGCTGATACAAGCTGCCTCCAATCAAATAACACGTGTCTTTGCCGTACGTCTCGATCCACTTGTGCAAGGTGGCGCGCTGCATGCCTCCGCCCGGTGTTGGCCACGCGCCGGCGAAGCCGTTCATCGGTCCGCGTGCGGCATCGTTGATGGCCAGGCAATCGGCCAACGGATAGGTGAAGCGCCCGCCGGTGTTCGGATAGATCACGAAATCGGCACCCAAGGCGCGCCACAAGGCTCCGTACAGAAACGCGCGGGTGAACCCGTGCGTCGGACCCACCAATCCGCCCGAAAACGCCGGATGCGCCAGGATCGGAAGCGCATCGCTTCGCCGCGCGAGGCGATGCATGACGTCGGGGGCGGTCAGATGCGGACAAAGCAACACCGCGCCCGCTCCTGCGGCCACCGCCGCCTCGAAACGTCGCTCGGTGACTTCGCCCGGTCCCGTGATGTGCGGCACGTACATGCTCTTGCCGCCGGTCTTCGCGTTCGCCTCATTCACCGCATCGGCACAGGCCTTCAATCGGTCGAGGAACGGCGCATAGGGCTGGTCGGCGAGTCCATGGTCGTCTTTGATCATGTCGATGCCTCCCAATGCGAATTCGTACGCCATGGCGGCGAACTCGGCGGGTCGAGCCCACCGGCTTGAGCGCCGTGCACGAGACGGGACGCGTGGCTGCGCCCAATTTTTCCCGCATCCCGGAAATTCCAAATGTGGGTCCGCCGAACAGGTCGGCCGGAAGTTCGTCCCAATCCACACCCGTGATGCGGATTCCATCCAGCAAGGAAATATTCCCGAACAGGACATTCAGGAACTGGGTGATTTCCCCACCCACATTGCCGTTCGGGTAATGGATGGAGACCTTCGAGCCGTCTTGTGCCACCACCTTCCCGACGATTTGCTCCAAAATATGTGCCGGAAGCGTGTCGAACGGCATTTCGACGCTCTGCTCGAGCCGGATGGCGTCGATCTGCGCCAGGTCGGCCAACTCGTAATGGATCGTCATTCTTCGATCAGGATGGTTTCTTTGCGGTCGGGACCTGTGGACACGATTCGGATCGGCACCTTCAGGTAGCTTTCGATGAAATCGAGGTAGGTTTTGGCCTCGGCCGGAAGCGCGTCGTACGACGTGATGCCGATGGTGGAGGTCGACCAGCCTGGAAACGTCTCGTACACGGGTTCCACCGCTTCGATCGTGTCGCAGCCCAAGGGGAAGACCTTCGACTCTTCGCCATTCACGCGGTAGGCCACGCAGGCTTGGATTTCGTCGAGTCCGTCGAGCACGTCCAGCTTGGTGACCACAAGTTCGCTCATGCCGTTGACGCGGGCCGCGTAGCGTAGGGCCACGAGATCGAGCCAGCCGGTGCGACGCGGGCGACCCGTCGTGGCGCCGAATTCGTGCCCGGTCTTGCGGATCTGCTCACCCAGTTCGTTGTCGAGCTCGGTGGGGAAGGGCCCGTTGCCCACGCGCGTGCAATAGGCTTTTGAAATGCCCATCACGTGCGTCACGGCCAATGGCGGAACGCCGCTTCCGGTGCAGGCACCGCCCGAGGTGGGCGACGAGCTGGTGACGTACGGGTACGTGCCATGGTCCACATCCAGCAGGGCGCCTTGCGCGCCTTCGAGCAGGATCGACTGACCCAGGTCGATGGCGTCGTGTACCATGTCGGACGTGTTGCGGATGTAGGGGGCCAGCTGGCGTCCGGCATCGAGCAGATCCGGAACGAGCTCGTCGACCGTGAAGGTCGGCGCGCCGTACAGCGAAGACAGGTGAAGGTTCACTTCGATCAGCGCTTCGTCGATCTTCTCACGAAGCGAAGCTTCATCCAACAGATCGCGCATGCGGATGCCGCGGCGCGAGGTTTTCGAGACATAGGCCGGACCGATGCCACGACCCGTGGTTCCGATCCTGCCTTCGCCTTTCGACGATTCATTGGCCTTGTCGAGCGCCTTGTGATAGGGAAGGATGACGTGGGCCGTTTCGGCGATGAACAGGCGTCCGGCGGGTTCCACACCCATGCCTCGGACCGCATCCATCTCTTGGAGCAGCGTGAAAGGATCGATCACGACGCCGTTGCCGATCACACAGCGGCAGCCGTCATGGAAGATGCCGGAAGGGATGAGGTGCAGGACGAACGTCTTACCATTGAACTTGAGGGTATGGCCGGCGTTGGCGCCACCTTGATAGCGCACCACCAGGTCGGTGTTCGGGGCCAGGATGTCGACGATTTTGCCTTTGCCTTCGTCGCCCCATTGGGCGCCGATAAGAATGCGGACGGACATAAGGTAGGAAAAAGGGGAAGGGGAGAAGAGAAGATGAAAATCAGGTCTCAAACATACGAAAAGCCCGGAAGCCGGGCTTTTCGTAGTTCCGTTAGCAGATCTGGGATCAGGTTACTCGAACGATTTGACGGCTTCGTCCAAGGAGCGGAAGTGCTGGAAGACCGTAATCAGTTTGGTGATGATCAGCAGGCTTTCAATCTTGTCGGTGGCGTTCGCGATGCGCAGGTCGCCACCGGCGTTGCGCATGGTGGTGAGCGCTCCGATCAGCATCCCCAAACCGGACGAGTTCATGAATTTGACTTTCGACAAATCCACGACAACGTTTTTTTTCCCGCCATCGATCAGCTCATGCAGCTTTTCGTTCAGAGCGACGGCATCTGGCCCGCCCATCACGTTGCCGTTGAATTCGATGACGACACAATTCCAACGCTCGATCGATTTGAAACTCATAATGACTCCGGATGCTCAGGATGCTTTGGTTTTCTTGAGGTCGACCACCAAGGGGCAGGCGACATACAATGTGCTGTAGGTTCCGAGAATGATCCCGACGATCAGTGCGAACGCCAGGCCTTTCAAGACCTCACCACCGAATATAAACAGCACAATCACAACAAACAACGTAGTCAACGAGGTGACGACGGTGCGGCTGAGGGTGGAGTTCATCGCGCGGTTCACCATCACGTCCACCGGATCGTTCTTGTGGACCAAGGAATCCTCACGCACGCGGTCGAACACGACCACGGTGTCGTTCAGCGAGTAACCGACGATGGTCAGGAACGCGGCGATGATGTTCTGGTCGATGTCCAGGCTGAACGGCAGGATTCCTTCGAAGATCACGAACACGCCGAGGATGATGGTCACGTCATGCGCGATGGCCGCGATGGTGCCGAGTGAGTAGGTCCAGTTCTTGAAACGGATCAGGATGTACAGGAAGATGACCACCATGGAGAACAGGATCGCGTTGAGCGCGCCCCATTTCAGATCGTCGGCGAAGCGCGGACTGATGTCGTCGGTCTTGATGATGACCACGCCGTTGCCTGGGAACGCCTGAGTGAGGGTGCTCACGATGGTGTTCTGAAGCTCGGTGGCCTCCAGTTCGGAATCAGTGCGCACCAGAAGGTCGCGGCTCAGGCCGAACTGTTTCACTTCCGGCTGGCTGCCCAGGGCCGGAGTGAGCACATTGCGGACTTCGGTGGTGGAAACGGCGTTGTCGAATTCGACGACCAGTTCTTTTCCGCCTTTGAAGTCGATGCCGTAGCTGAGTCCTTTGAACAGCAGCGCGGCGATGGAAATCACCAGCAAGGTGCCGGAGATCATGTAGCCGATTTTGCGG
>CAYVRS010000140.1:0-4849 GCA_964454075.1 uncultured Chitinophagales bacterium | reverse complement strand
CGGATTTCGGTGGACGGGATGCGGTCGATCGCGGTCTCGCCTTGGAAACCGTTTCCGGTCATGTCGCGCATCTGGTTGAATCGCGTCATGAACGCGGCTCGGTCCTTGTTCTCGACCTTGCGGAAGGTCGGCACTTTGAAGACGTCAGGCACTTGCGCCTGGGCCGCGGCGGGGCTCATCACCACGATGACCGCCAATATCCAAAGGGATTTCATCATCTCAGTCTTGGTCCATGGACAGCACGGCGAGGAAGGCTTCTTGTGGAATTTCCACGGCTCCCACCTGCTTCATCCGTTTTTTACCTTCTTTCTGCTTCTCAAGCAACTTCCGCTTCCGGGAGATGTCGCCGCCGTAGCACTTGGCCAAGACGTCTTTGCGGAGCGCCCTCACGCTGTCGCGTGCGATCACTTTCGCGCCGATCGCCGCCTGGATCACCACTTCGAACATCTGCCGCGGAATCAGTTCCTTGAGTTTGGAGCACAATTTGCGCCCCCAGTCATAGGCTTTGTCGCGGTGCACGATGGTTCCGAGCGCATCCACGGGGTCGCCGTTGAGCAGGATATCGAGCTTCACCATGTTGCCGGGACGGTCGCCGATGAACTCATAATCCAACGAGGCATACCCGCGGGTATTGCTCTTGAGCTTGTCATAGAAGTCGAACACGACTTCGGCCAGCGGCAGCTCATAAGTGATGTCGACCCGGTTCGCATCCAGGTACATCGTGTTTTTGAAGATGCCGCGGCGCTCCTGACACATGGTCATGATGGTGCCGATGTACTCGGCCGGCGTGATGATCTGCGCCTTGATGTACGGCTCGTAGATGGTGTCGATGTTGCCCACGGGCGGCATGTCCGACGGATTGTCCACCTGGATGCGCGTTCCGTTCGTGAGGACCACCTCGTACGCCACGTTCGGCACGGTGGTGATGATGTCCATGTTGAACTCGCGGTCCAGCCGCTCCTGGATGATCTCCATGTGCAGCATGCCCAGGAAGCCCGCACGGAATCCGAACCCGAGGGCGACCGAGCTTTCCGGCTCGAACTTGAGGGAGGCGTCGTTCAGCTGGAGCTTGTCCAGCGCCGCGCGGAGGTTCTCGAACTGTTCCGAATCGGTCGGATAGATGCCGCTGAACACCATCGGCTTCACTTCCTTGTACCCCGGGATGGCGGCTTTGGC
Source organism: uncultured Chitinophagales bacterium (assembly GCA_964454075.1). Classification (GTDB taxonomy): domain Bacteria; phylum Bacteroidota; class Rhodothermia; order Balneolales; family HLUCCA01; genus CAMTWZ01. The sequence goes on along the minus strand of CAYVRS010000140.1, from coordinate 3,673 downwards.
CGGGTTGGCGACCGTGGTCACCGTATCGCCCACTTTCGTGTCTTCGAGCGTCTTCACCGAACCGATGATGTAGCCGACTTCGCCGGCCGACAACACTTGGCAGGGCTCCTGCTTGATCCGCAGATAGCCGATCTCATCCGCCACATATTCTTTTCCGGTGGCCATGAACCGGATCTTGTCGCCCTTGCGGAGCTGGCCTTGCTCGATCCTCACATACACCACCGACCCGCGGTATGTGTTGAACACCGAATCGAAAATGAGGGCCTGCAGCGGATTCTCGTTCTCGCCGCCCGGCTCAGGGAAGCGTTCGACCACCGCTTCAAGCAGTTCCTCGACGCCTTCGCCGGTCTTGCCGGACACTTTGAGGATGTCTTCGCGCTTGCACCCGATCAGGTCGATGATCTGCTGAGCCACCGCTTCGGGTTCGGATCCGGGAAGATCGACCTTGTTCAACACGGGGATGATCTCGAGCCCTTGCTCGATGGCCTGATAGAGGTTAGAAATGGTCTGCGCTTCGACCCCTTGCGACGCGTCGACCACCAGGATCGCGCCCTCGCAGGCTTTCAGCGCACGGGAGACCTCATAGGCGAAATCGACGTGGCCGGGGGTGTCGATCAGGTTCAGAACATACTTCTGCCCGCTTTTCGCGGTGTAATCCATCTTCACCGCATGCGATTTGATGGTGATGCCCCGCTCGCGCTCCAGGTCCATGTCGTCCAAGACCTGGTTTTGCATATCCCGCTCACTGATGGCGCCGGTACGTTCCAGCAGACGGTCGGCCAAGGTCGATTTGCCATGGTCGATGTGCGCGATGATGCAGAAATTTCGAATGTGTTTCATCTATGGGAAGGACTCAAAAAAGTGGGCTCAAGATACGTTTTTTACGCATCCCTGTAACATTTGACCCTCCTCGTGCTCATAGGTGTAAATACTCTCTTGACGAACGACGATAACCCCCATCGGTTGGACAGACCGCTGGGGGTTTTTTATGTCAGCCGAAGACCACGTCTATCAGCAAGCCGGCCACCGCCGTGATCACGACCGAGAGGGCGATGTTCAGCCGGAATCCGACCTTGGCCATCTGCGGCAAGGTCACAAACCCGCTGGCGTAGACGATCGCGTTCGGAGGCGTTCCCACCGGCATCATGAACGCGAAACTGGCGGCGATGGTGGCCGGCGCCACCAGTTCGATCGGTGCGAGACCCAAGGCCACGGCCACGGACGCCATAACAGGGATGAAGGCCGCCGCAGTGGCCGTGTTGCTGGTGATTTCCGTGAAGAAAATGACAGTGATCACCGAAATCAGTACCAGAAGAAGCACGGGCACGCCCAGCAAGCCGTTGAACAAGGTCCCCATCCAGGTCGCCAATCCGCTTTTTTCGATTCCTGCGGCCAAGCTCAACCCGCCTCCGAAAATGATGAGCACTTCCCAGGGCACGTTCTTCGTATCCTGCCATTTGAGGACGAACTCGTTCTTTTTGAGGTTCACAGGCAGGATGAAACAGAGCAATGCCCCGAACATGGCGATGCCGGTGTCGCTGATGGCCGGAAACACGGAGGCGAGCAGAGGCTGAACCATCCACAACGTGGCAGTGGTCGCAAAGACCAACGACACCCAACGCTCGGCGACGGACATGGGTCCGAGCGCGTCGACCTGCCGGCGGATCTCCGACTCCCCGCCGGGCAGCGGTTCACTGCCCAATCTGAAGATCCAGCGCGTCATGATCCAGTGCGTCACCGGCAGGGAGATCAGCACCAGTGGCACGCCGATGAGCATCCATTGGGCGAAGCCGATCTGCGTCTGGTAATGCTCCTGAAGATACGCCACCATCAGGGCGTTCGGGGGTGTTCCGATGATCGTGGCCACACCTCCGATGCTTGATCCGTAGGCGATGCTCAGCACCAGGCACAATCCGAAACCGGTCAGCAGTTTTGAATCGTCATTGATTTTCAGGACGGACAGGCCGATCGGAAGCATCATCAGCGCCGTGGCGGTGTTGCTCACCCACATGCTGATGAAGGCCGACGCCCCGAGGAAGCCGTAGATGATGTTCGAGGGCTTCACGCCCACCCGTTTGAGCACGTTCAGCGCGATGCGCCGGTGCAGGTTCGATTTCTCCATCGCCGCGGCGATGATGAATCCGCCAAGGAACAGATAGATCGTGGGGTTGGCGTAGGGCGCCGTCGCTTCGCGGATGTTGCCGATGCCGAACAAGGGGAGCAGCAGGATGGGCATCAGGGCCGTGGCCGCGATCGGAATGGCTTCCGTGACCCACCAGACGGCCATCCATATCCCGATGGCGGCGACTTTCCAGGCGTCGAGACTCATCCCTTCAGGGGCCTCCGACAGCATCATGACGGTGGCGGCGAGGATTCCGAGCGGAAATCCGATCTTCTGGCGAATGTTTCCCATACGTGCGATGTTGGTGATGGCTGAGCCGAAAGTACAATCTTCGTATCTTCGTATCCAATTTTAACGCTTGCAACCGCCATTTTGGAACCCAGCAAAACCCTCCGGATCGCCATTCAGAAATCCGGCCGCCTCACCGAGAAATCCGTCTCCCTCCTCGAAAACATCGGACTCAAATTCGACGGCTACAAAGACCGCCTGATCGTTCCCATCCAGAATTTCGATGTCGAATTGCTTCTCATCCGGGACGACGACATTCCGGAATATGTGCAGGACGGAGTTTGCGACCTCGGTTTCGTCGGCGCAAATGTGACCGCCGAATACGGCGCGGATGTCACCGTACTGCGCGACATGGACTACGGCCGCTGCCGTCTGTCGATCGCGGTTCCGAAAAACGGTCCATACAAAACGGCTCAGGACCTGAACGGAAAACGCATCGCCACCTCCTATCCGAATCTGACCAAATCCTGGTTCCGGTCGCAAGGCATGGATGTGCATACCGTCAAGATTTCGGGTGCGGTGGAGATCGCTCCGCGTCTGGATGTGGCCGACGCCATCTGCGACCTGGTGAGCACCGGCGGCACGCTCAAAACGAACGGCTTGGAAGAGACGACCGTGATTTTCCGCTCCGAGGCCCAACTCATCCGCACCAACAAGCCGCTGTCGCAGCACAAGCTGGACCTGATCGACAAGTTCCTGGTGCGCATCGGAGGCCGCCAGCTGGCCGAACGGTCGCGCTACATCATGATGAACGCGCCGAAAGCGGCGCTGGAACGCATCACCGGCATCATTCCCGCCCTGAAATCGCCCACCGTGCTCCCGCTGGCGGACGACGCCATGATCGCCATCCACTCCGTCATTCCCATCAACCAGTTCTGGGAAGTCATGGAAGAGCTCAAAGCCGCCGGCGCCACCGGGATCGTCATCCTCCCGATCGAGAACATGATCCTGTAACCCACCCATGCTTCGTTCCACCCGTTTCGCGGATCTCGATGCACCGGCCTTGGACGCCCTGCTGCTGAGGCCGCGCATCGACCACGCCTCGGTGCAAGCCATCGTGGATCCGATCATCGACGACGTGCGCACCCGTGGCGATGCCGCGCTGATCGACTACGCCCTGAAGTTCGACAAAGCCAGCCTCCGGTCCACGGTCTACGTCCCTCGTCCCACGGACCACATCCCTCTCGACCCCGACTCCAAAGCCGCCTTCGAGCTCGCCTACCGCAACATCCGCGCCTTCCACGAAGCGCAGCGTCCGGCGCC
>CAYVRS010000139.1:913-4884 GCA_964454075.1 uncultured Chitinophagales bacterium | reverse complement strand
GTCTCTTCACGGAAGGTGGTTTCGATGACGCCGGCACGGGCGCCGCCGATGGCTTTGGCATAGGCCAGCGCCGTGTCTTTGGCTTTGCCTGTGGCATCCTGGTGGATGGCGATGAGGCAGGGAACGCCGAAGCCTTCGGTGTAAACGCGGCGCACGAGGTGACCCGGACCTTTCGGCGCCACCATGAACACGTCCACATCCGCCGGAGGCACGATCTGGTTGAAATGCACATTGAAGCCATGCGCGAAGACCAGGGCTTTCCCGGCGCTCAGATGCGGTTTCACATCGCGCTCATAGACCTCGGCCTGGGTTTGGTCGGGAAGCAGGATCATGATGATGTCGGCTTTCGACGCCGCTTCGGCGGGCTCATACACCGGGATGCCGGCCGCTTCCGCTTTTTTCCAGGAGGCGGAGCTCTTGCGTAAGCCCACGATCACGTCGATGCCGCTGTCTTTCAGGTTCTGGGAATGGGCGTGGCCTTGGCTTCCGAAGCCCAGGACGGCGACCTTCTTGCCTTTGAGCAGACCGAGGTCGGCGTCTTTGTCGTAATACAACTTCATGTTATTCAATCGGTTAGGTGTGTTGAGTAAGGGTTCAGGTGGTTCCCTGATATTCTCTGGAAAGGGCGACCGAGCCGGTGCGTGCCACTTCGCGCAGCCCGAACGGACGGAACATGCTGATGGCGGCATCCACCTTGTCTTTGCCCCCGGTGAGCTCGATGGTCAAGCTTTTCGGGCTGATGTCGATGATCTTGGCGCGGAAGACATTGGCGACCTGCATGATCTCGGAGCGGTTCTCCATGGTCACTTCCACTTTGATGAGCGCGAGTTCGCGTGCCACGAAGGGCCCGAAGGTCAGATCGGTGACGCTGACCACATCCACCAGCTTCTCCAGCTGTCGGGTGATCTGCTCGATGATGCGTTTGTCGCCATGCGTGGTGATGGTGACCCGCGCCATGCCGGGGACCTCGGCGTCGCCGAAGGTGATGGTGTCGATGACGAACCCGCGGCCGCTGAACAGGCCGACGATGCGCGACAAGGCGTTGAAGCCGTGCGACACGATGAGGGAGATGGTATGGTGTGTGATTTCGCTCATAAGATCATCCATCCACCATTTCATGGACAGCGGATCCGGGTGGAATCATCGGATACACATTGTGGAATTGGGAGACGCAGATGTCCATCACGACGGGTCCGTCGGTGATGCCGTTCGCTTTTTCAAGGACCTCATCGAGCTCGTCGAGCGTGGTAGCCCGCATGCCGACCGCACCGAAGGATTCGGCCAGCTTCACGAAATCCGGATTGCTGGGCTCGAGGTGGGAATGGGAGTACCGGCCGCCATAGAAGAGCTCCTGCCATTGGCGGACCATCCCGAGATAGCCGTTGTTCATGATGGCGATCTTGACGGGGATCTTGTAGTGGACGGCGGTGGCGAGCTCGATCAACGTCATCTGGAAGCCACCGTCGCCGGTGATGCACCAGACGTCGCGGTCCGGACGCGCCACAGCGGCGCCCATCGCGGCCGGGAAGCCGAAGCCCATGGTGCCGAGGCCGCCGGAGGTGATCCACGACATCGGGTGGTTGTACTGGTAATACTGCGCCGCCCACATCTGGTGCTGACCCACATCCGTCGCGATGATGGCGTCGCCCTTCGTGATGTCGGAGATCTTCTTGATCATGCGCTGAGGCGCGATTTCGTCCGGGTTTTCGGAGAATTTGAGCGGATGCTCACGCCGCCAGGTGTCGATCTGCGCGTACCAGTCGGCGTACTCCTTGCGTTCGGCAGCGGCGATGAGACCGGGGAGGATGTCCTTCACATTGCCGATGAGCGGATGCTCGATCGGGATGTTCTTCCCGATGCAGGCCGGATCGATGTCGATGTGGATTTTCTTCGATTTCGTGGAGAAATCCTTGGTGCGGCCGGTCACCCGGTCGTCGAAACGGGCGCCCACAGCGATCAGGACATCGCATTCCTGAATCGCCATGTTCGCGTACCAAGTGCCGTGCATCCCTAACATGCCGACCGATTGTCGATCCGATTCCGGAAATGCGCCGAGTCCCATGAGGGTCGTGGCGACCGGAATGTTCGTTTTCCAAGCCAATTCGCGGAGCTCATCCCAGGCTTTGCCCAAGATCACGCCGCCTCCGACGTACAGGAGTGGTTTTTTCGCGGTGCGGATGAGAGCCGCCGCCGCCTCGATATCCGACGGTTCGCAGGCCGGTACCGCTTTGTCGAACCGGCGGCGTACCTGGCGGTTCTTGACGTAGATGCCCTTGGAAAAGAGCATGTCTTTGGGAAGGTCGATGAGTACGGGTCCGGGACGTCCGCTTTCCGCGATATGGAACGCTTCCTTGATTACGTCGCCCAGCTCGTTCACATTCTTGACCAGATAGCTGTGCTTGGTGATGGGACGAGTGATGCCGATGATGTCGGCCTCTTGGAACGCGTCGTTGCCGATCATGGTGGACGGCACCTGTCCGGTAAGCACCACGATCGGGATGGAATCCATGAAGGCGTTGGTGATGCCGGTCACCGTATTGGTGGCTCCCGGACCGGACGTCGCCATGACCACGCCCGTTTTGCCCGTGGCGCGGGCATAGCCTTCGGCGGCGTGGGTACCGCCTTGCTCATGACGCACCAGAATGTGCCTGAGTTCCGGGGTTTTGTACAAGACATCATAGACGCCCAGCACCACGCCACCCGGGTATCCGAAAATGGTGTCGACGCCTTGGTCGAGCAGAGCTCGGATGAGGATCTCGCCTCCCGTGAGTTCTACGCCGGTCTCAGTCTGTGCTTTCGTGTTCATGTGTGTCGATTCATAGGGTGTGGTGGTTCCTTCTTTGAAGGCCAGACCTGGAATCTCACACTGCTCGGATTCGGAAGAAGAGGATCTAGGATTGGCCTTGCTCGCTTATAGCGAAATCAATAGCGCTAGAATGTGTCCTAGAAGTAGAATGGAACCCGGAATGAGCACATCGGTCCGGAGGAGGTCCGGAGTGGGCAACGGCATGGCGATGGCGGTATGTGTGTTCATTCTGAAGGCAGTATGACGCTTTTTGAATGCGGATGCAACCATGCGCAACCCCGAAACTTTGAATAAACGCAAGCGCCGCACCACACGGGGTTAATTAAATGAGTCATTTATAATTAATAATTTAAAATTATAAATGTAAAAACCTGAATCGACGCATGAATCGAAGTTCTGGAAACGCTTTTCTGAATAATTAAAAAAGTTGAGGAAAAATTTCCCAAGCCCTTCAAATTGCGTCACTTATGTGCCGATATTGGACTTTATGAGAACTCATTCTTCCGTCATTGTGGACGGCGCCGACCGCGCCGCAAGCCGAGCGATGCTCCGAGCCGTAGGCTTCGGCGACGCTGATTTCAAGAAACCGCAAGTCGGTGTGGCCAGCACCTGGAGCATGGTCACACCCTGCAACATGCACATCAATGTGCTGGCCGAGGAAGCCGCCAAAGGGGTGGACCTGAACGGTGGTAAAGGCGTCATTTTCAATACCATCGCCGTGTCCGACGGCATTTCGATGGGAACCCAAGGCATGCGGTATTCGCTCGTGAGCCGTGAGATCATCTGCGATTCGATCGAAGCGGTGGTGGCCGGACAAGGCTTCGATGGCGTGATCACCATCGGCGGATGCGACAAGAACATGCCCGGCTGTGTGATGGCCATGGCCCGTCTGAACCGTCCTTCGGTCTTTGTCTATGGTGGCACCATCCAGCCCGGAAAAAATCGCCGCGACATCGTCTCCGTGTTCGAAGCGGTCGGGCAACACGCCAAGGGCGATCTCGACGATGCCGGCCTTTATGAAGTGGAATCGACCGCGATTCCGGGTCCGGGTTCTTGCGGAGGCATGTACACCGCAAACACGATGGCTTCGGCCATCGAAGCGCTGGGGCTCAGTCTGCCGAATTCCTCCGCCCAAGACGCCATTTCCAAGCACAAGCGGGACGAT
>CAYVRS010000139.1:0-873 GCA_964454075.1 uncultured Chitinophagales bacterium | reverse complement strand
GTGGTCATCGCGTTGGGTGGATCCACCAATGCCGTACTTCATCTCATCGCCATGGCGCACACCGCCGGCGTGGAGCTGGACCTGGATGATTTCACCCGCATCGGCGCAAAGGTGCCTGTCTTGGCCGACCTGAAACCCAGCGGCAAGTACCTTATGTCTGAGCTGATCGCCATCGGCGGCATCCAACCCCTTATGAAAACGTTGCTTGACGCCGGTCTGCTCCATGGAGACTGTCTCACGGTGACGGGCAAGACTGTGGTTGAGAATCTGAAAGACGTTGCGCCGTATCCCGCTGGTCAGGATATCATCCGTCCGCTCGACAACCCCATCAAACCTGATTCGCATCTTGTGGTGCTTTATGGGAATCTCGCTCCTGAAGGCGCCATGGCCAAGATCTCCGGCAAGGAAGGTCTGCGGTTCGAAGGAACGGCCAAGGTCTTCGGCTCGGAGGAAGCCGCGCTCAAAGCCATCCTCGACGGACAAATCGTGAAAGGGGATGTGATCGTGATCCGGTATGAGGGTCCGGTCGGCGGTCCCGGCATGCGCGAAATGCTGTCTCCCACGTCGGCCATCATGGGTCGTGGATTGGGGAAAGACGTCGCCCTGATCACCGATGGACGCTTTTCTGGCGGCAGCCATGGCTTCGTGGTGGGGCATGTGACTCCGGAAGCCGCGCTCGGCGGACCGATCGCCCTTGTTCAGAATGGGGATTCCATCGTCATCGACGCGTCACTGAAGCAGGTGCTACTCGGTGTGTCGGATGAGGAACTGGCCCGGCGCAAAGCCCGTTGGACCGCGCCGCAACCGCCACAGCGGGGAGTCTTGGCGAAGTACGCCCGCCATGTGCGAAGCGCGAGCCAAGGTGCGGTGACT
>CAYVRS010000138.1:0-4960 GCA_964454075.1 uncultured Chitinophagales bacterium | reverse complement strand
CGACACCAAAGACACCGTCCAAGTATCGACCTATGCGAATGCGACCGGACACACTCCGATCTTCCGCACCATCAATCTGAAGAAGCTGACGGAAACCTCCTTGGAAGACAACAACCTTCCGAAAGAGTTCAGCCTCTCGCAGAACTATCCGAACCCCTTCAACCCATCCACGGTGATCAATTTCTCGCTACCGCAAGACGCGCAAGTGAAACTGACCGTGTATGACATGCTGGGTCGTGAAGTCGCCGTGATGGTGAACGAGCTCCGCTCGGCAGGAACCTACTCCATCGCCGTCGACGGGCGCTCGATGGCCAGCGGCATCTACGTGTACCGTCTCGAAGCCGGTAACCGCACGTTCACCCGCAAAATGACCTTGATCAAATAATCCGATCATTCAGGGACGCTTGACCGCGTCCCTGTTTTTTATGTTCCAGCGCATGACCCTTCACCCACTCTCCATGCTCGCCGGTTTGGCCCTGCTCACGGTTTCGTGCCAGGAGACCGACATCCAAGGCGCATTGAAGGAGAACCGTCCACCGAAAACCTATCTGACTTTGGATGGGGTGGACCGGTCTGATGACAACCGCCTCAATTCCCAAGTCCGCATCCGATGGTGGGGTGACGACCCGGACGGCTTCATCACCGGCTACGAATTCAACATCAACAACACGGGTTGGCAGTATACGACCACCACAGATTCGGTTTTCGTGCTTCCGATCCCGACCGGAAATGCAACGGCTGACGTGCTATTCAGCATCCGTGCGATCGACAACCAAGACGCGAAAGACCCGAATCCTCCAAGTCTGACGTTCCCCATCGTCAACTCCAATCCGGACATCCGTTTCAATTCGGTGGAGCAGCCCAGCGACACCACATTCCATGTGTTCAGCTTCGGATGGTCGGCGTCCGATCCGGATGGAGCTTTGAATCTGGACCATACCGAAATCGCCATCAACGACACGGTCGACGGATGGGTGACCATGCCAGATGGAGTCACGTTCGTGACGGTCAATGTAGGAGACGGGTCGGGAGCCACCGCCACTGGACAGATTTTCCTCGGCAAATCCTACGTGAGCAGTGCGCTGACCTTGCCGGGCATCGTCATGAATGGGGAGAACACCTTCTATGTGCGTGCGGTGGACCAAGCCGGTGCCCGCAGCGCCATCGAGCGGAAGACTTGGTACGTGAAACGCCAGACCAGCCGAGTGCTCGTGGTCAACGACGACGCCTCCCCGAACACTCAGACCCGTCTCAACAATCATCTGACGTGGTTGGCGCAGTCCGGAATCACCGCCGTGGACGTCATGCAAGCCACCGACGGCACCGCCACCGGCGGATTCAAAGCGCCTCTGAGCGCCGCGTTCCAGAAGACGCTGGACCCGACCATGAACAAGACCTTCGCCAAGTGGGATTACATCTACTGGGTCTCGGAGAATCTGGACCGGAACATCACATATGCTCTCGAAATGACGGTCGATTTCTTCCGTGAAGGGGGCAAGATGTACATCAACATCCCTACCAAGACCCTTCCATCCACCGATCCGGTCTTCACCTTCCTTCCGTTCGACCGCCTCGGCGTACCCGGGATCACCGGAGCGCAAGGCTTCCTGATTCAGTCGAACACGGCGCTCACCCCCGTGGATGTGCCCTCGGCACCCTCCGGACGCATCGGCTCGGCCAACATCACCGGCGTCTCGCCTCTGGTGCCCTCCGGCGGATCCAAAGTCTTGTACAACGCCGTCTTCCGTGTGCGTCAGCTTATCGGCTCGCAACTCTACACCGGCAACCCGGTGATCGCCGTTCTCGGAGCGGATGGGAATATGGCCTACCTCGGCCTCGACGCGGCGTCCATCAACCCGGCCGACATCCAACCGATGATCCGGTTCATCGTCATCGACCAGCTCGGATTTCAGAATTAACAGACCATGATGCATCGTTTCCTTTATATCCTCGGCCTGATGGCGTTGTTTGCGGGATCGGCCCAGGCGCAGTCGGGCAACCTTGCCGGGAAGATCCTGGAGGAAGGCACCGGCGAACCGCTCACGGGTGTGAACGTGTTCATCCGAGGCACCAGCTTCGGGGCGGCGTCCGATCTGGACGGCGATTACATCATCCGGAACATCCGTCCGGGTGAATACACGGTTGAATTCACCTATGTCGGCTTCGAGCGCGTGCTTCATACCGCCATCCGGATCACGGCGGGGCAGACCACCACATTGAACATCAGCCTGAAGGAACAGGTGCTCACCTCCAGCCAGGAAGTGGTGATCGTGGGCGAACGACCGATCTTCGATATTGAACAATCGTCCAGCACCATGAAAGTGGGCCGGGAACAGATTCAAGCCGCGGCGCTTCGCCGCGTCGACGACATCGTGGGTCAGCAAGCGGGTGTTGTGAAAGATCCGTCCGGGGTCTATATCCGTGGTGGACGCGCCTATGAGACCGGTTTCGTCATCGACGGCGTATCGGCATCCGATCCCTTGGCAGGCACCGGATTCGGTCTCGACCTCGGGGCCAACGCGTACGCGGATGTGGAAGTGACCACTGGCGGAGCCGGTGCGGAATTCGGTGATGCGACGTCGGGCATCGTTTCGGTGCGTACCCAAGACGGGGGAGACCGCCTCACCGGGTATTTCAGCCATAAACGGGACAATCCGGGTCGGATGACCTCCGCCACGGCCAACTATTTCACGGACACCTACGAATTCAACATGGGCGGCCCCGAGCCCATCACATCGGCCCTGCTGCCCGCGCTCGGGCTCACCCTTCCAGGAAAAATGACATTCTTCCTGTCGAGCCAGATGTTCACGACCAACGAGTTCATGCGCAACACGGCCGACCAGGTGAACACGTCCATCATCTCCAGCGATTTCTGGTCACCTCGGCAGGACAACCGCTGGAGCGGGATGTTGAAGGTGACCTACCGCATCAAACCGAACATGCGCTTGGAATCGGCCTATCAGCGCTCGCTGACGGTGAACCAGAACACGAGGATGCTCCAGATCACCGGCGACGATGTGCAGATCCGCCCCGGTTACCAGTTCTTTTTCGCGCAGGATCTGGACAAAGCCAACACCTACGCGCACGATTCGAACTTGAGCTATGTGAAATGGACGCATACCCTGAATGCGGCCACGTTCTATGACCTTCAGCTCAGCCGGCTATTCACGCGCTTGCGTGCGGATGCCAACGGGCGCTTCTGGCGTCCGACCCAAGTGGATGGGGAGTTCGATCCGGAATCCATCGTCGTGGCACCGGTACGGCTTTTCGATGATGCGTCGCGCGAGTTCATCTATGTGCTTCCAGGTCCCGGATTCTCAAACAACGGGGGCATCGCGGCCATGTGGCACGACCACTTCGCCGAAGAAACCACTCTCCGAGGTTCGGTGACCCGCTACATCGGCGCCCGCGAGAACCGGTTGAATCTCGGTTTCGAAGTCAAATTACAGGATTACCAATGGATTGACATCAACCGTCCATGGGTCGGCGCTCCGATCGAAATCTCCAGCGGAGTGTTCACGGAGACCTTCCGTTTGGGTGAATCGTCCGACATTTGGCGCGTGAAACCGACCAAAGGGGCATTCTATGTGAGCGACCAGATCCGCTACCAGGGTCTCATCGCCAACATCGGCCTGCGCTTGGATTACTGGTTCCCGGGCGCTTATGTGGATGAGGCCGTAGCCAATCCGGACGCGCTTATTCCGGATGAGATCCGCAAAGCCTACTACAACAGCACGTACAACTTCTTCGGCAGCCGCTTCAAGATGCGGTTGCTTCCGCGCATGAGCGTCTCCTTCCCCGTGCGTGAAAACCAGGTCCTCTTCTTCAACTACGGCCACCAGGCGCGCACTCCGCATCCGACCTTCCTGTATGCCGGTTTGGATCCGTTCTATCAGAACCGCAGCTTCCTGGCCAACCTCGGAAACCCGAACCTGAATCAGGAAGTGGATGTGTCCTACGAAATCGGGGTTCGAAATCAGCTCACATCCAACGACGCGCTCAACGTGTCGGCCTTCTGGCGGGACAAATACGATTTCATCACCTCGGAACGGATCATCGTCAGGGATGCGACCGGTCGCGACGTGGAACGGGCCTATCGTGTGAACGGGGATTTCGCCCGGGTCCGCGGTTTGGAAGCCGCGTACATCAAACGTCATCAGGATTGGTTCCAAGGCCAGGTCTCGGTCACCTACTCTCGGGCTGAAGGCTTGAGTTCGACCACGAACGACGCGTTGCAGAACATCATCGCAGGTGGACAGAGCATCGGAAACAACATCGAGACACCGTTGGCTTGGGACCGTCCGTGGGACATCAAGAGCAATGTCACCTTCACGTACGACCGCAAGAACGATCCCCTGTTCGATGTGGCCGCTCTGAACAAACTCAAGCTGTACATCGCCGCGACCTACCGAAGCGGACAACGCTATACCCCGTACATCTACAAGGGGCAGGAACGGAATCCGGTGACGGGTGTCACCGACTGGCGACCGATTTACGAGGTCGACACCGATCCGAACAAACGCTACAGCAAGATCGGAGAGCCCTGGTTCTGGATGGATCTGAACTTCCAGAAATGGCATTACGTGGGTCGCACCAAGTTCACCGCGTTCCTGGAGATCACGAACCTTCTGAACAACAAGAACGCCGCGATCATCAATCCGGTCACAGGAAAAGCGTACAAGACCGATTATCCGACCGATGCGGCCCGATTGGTGGCCTTGCGCAACGACCGCAGATACGATCTGCCCAGCAATGTGCGGGATCCACGGTATGTCGATCCGCGGAACAACAACGCCCCGGCGTATCTGAATCCGGCGAATTTCCTCGAACAACGCCACATCATGTTCGGCATCGCGGTGAATTTCTAGTATGAACCCTGTGAAACGCATTCTTCTTTTCATCGCGTTGGCCGGTCTGGCACAGACTGCAGTCGCGATGAAAAGAAGAATGCGTTTCACAG
>CAYVRS010000137.1:0-4969 GCA_964454075.1 uncultured Chitinophagales bacterium | reverse complement strand
AAATATTGAAACTCAACCAGACGATTGTTTGAATCCATATTCTGCATCTAAAGTCAGAAAAAAGCGCGGGAGATCTGGTATCTCTGCCGCCAATACAATGCGCAGGAAGCGCTCGACATGGGCCTGGTGAACAAAGTGGTGCCCGTGGAGCAGCTCGAAGCCGAAGGCATCCAATGGGCGCAGGAGATTCTTGAGAAGAGCCCGATCGCCATCCGCTGCCTCAAATCAGCCTTCAACGCGGATGTGGACGGACAGGCCGGCATCCAGGAACTCGCCGGAAACGCCACCCTGCTCTATTATATGAGCGAGGAAGGCAAAGAAGGCAAGAATGCGTACGTCGAGAAGCGGAAGCCGGACTTCAGGCAGTTTCCGTGGCTGCCCTAACCTTCGACATTATTTCCGTTTGAGCTCATCCGCCGTCACTTCACCGGACATGTCCAGGCGAACGAGGGTGTTCACATCCTGCAGGAAATAGCATTCGATCGGATTCGGGGGCTCCGCATTCAGACAGACCACGGTTTCGGTCCATGTGTAGCGCCCCTGGCGCGTGTAGGAACGGTCGCCGGTCGGGGTGCCTTGAAAGGTGGACACCAGCTGGAAGGTGCCTTTTTCCGCATTCAAGGTGAGGTCATGGATCACTGTGGCGCATCCCTCGCAGCTGAACGTGCCGTTCCAAGCGGTGCTGACTCCGATCACATCTTCCGGATCGAGCACAGACGGTTCCGCAGGAGCACCGCATCCGGACAGCATCAGAAGCAATGCGACGACAGCGGTTCGCATGGAGATGTCCATGTCAGAAACCCAGCGAGAGCTGCGCGCCAAGCACATTGTCCTGAAGGTCGTTGACCTCGTTCCAGCCCCGGGCGAACGTGACTTTTCCGATCACCGAACGGGAGAATTTCTTCCCGATGCCGATTTCCAGTCGCCGCAACGGACTCGTCGCGAAGACCGGGCTATCCACCGCGATTTGGTCATATCGAAGCGCGGCGTACGCGCCCGGATGGAACGGCGCATCGGCCTTCAGTTCGACCATGTGCGACGATGCCAGGTACTCGGACGTCGCGAAAGTGGCCGGAAGGGTGATCTGAGCCGCATCCCAGCGGGTATCGAGATACTCGTACGACAGACGGACGTAGCGGTAATCGACGGTGGCATCGACGCCGAACAGGGTTTGCTTGAGCGAAGCGCGGTCGTCATCGCTCAGAGGCGCGTTCATCGCGTCTTTGCGCATGTACGCGCCATGACCGAAGCTTCCGCCCACACGCAGCCAGATGGCCGGTTTGAGCACCACGCGGCCCATCCATGTCGGCACGTCGTATTCGCCGGATTCGTTGAAGCCCGAAGGCGCCGACAAGGCCGCCGCGACGTGGAATTCCGCGAATTCGGTCGCTTCGCCTTGAACGGAAAGACCTTGCGTGTACATCCGGTTATAAATGAACGCGAGCCCGGGCGAAACGGCATAGTTGCGCGGACCCGTCAGCAATCCCGCTTTCTTATCGACCCGCTGCGTCCATTCCATGTTCATCGGAAGATGTCGGAGTGGATTTTCGTTGGACAAGTACCGCTCGCTGATGAGTCCCACCGGGATGAGGATCCGGCCGATGTTCACGGCCAGATCGGAATCGGTGAACGGCATCCACTGGGCTTGAAGCAGCGAGAAAAACGGAGCGTTGAGCACGTTGGAACCGTAGTGATCGCTTTGGATCACCGCCAGCAGGGTCCAGTTCTCGGAGATCGGCGCGTCGAAAAAAAGCCTCACGTTCGGCACATACAGCGAGGGTTTGACGCTGGGCGACCCGTTGATGTACGGCTTCGAATCGCTGCCCGAGACGCGGGCTTCGAAATCGACCAATCCGCCGATCGCCACTTGCGCGGATGCCGCCACTGGCATCAAACATAACACGAACACTACCAAGAAACGTACCGGCGCACGATATTGCGCCGCCACATCATTACCCTTTAATCTCATAAATCCTCACAGGCTTTTCAATTCCTTTCACCGAAATCGGCTCCAATTCATTGGCTTGGATGCGGCGTTCCAGGCGTTCGAAGACCGGCTGCGACACCAGGATCTGCCCAGGCTTCGCGTTCGAGCACAGCCGAGCTCCCAGGTTCACGTGGTTGCCGATCACGGTGTAATCCATGCGGTCGCGGCTGCCCACGGCCCCCATCACCACCTCGCCGGTGTTGATGCCCACACCGATGGCGATGTCCGGATGCTGCCCCATCACCGAATCCATGGTCTGCAGGATGCGGATGGCGGCATTCACGGCGTTCGCTTCCTTTTTCTCGCCTTCGAAAACGGCGACGAGCTCGTCGCCCACAAATTTGTCGACATCCCCGCCGAACTCCTTCACGATGTCCGCCTGTAACCGCAGGCACGTGTTGAGCATGTCGATGACTTCCTCCGGCGCGCGTTTCTCGCTCCACCGCGTGAATCCGCGCACATCGCTGAAAAACACCGTCACTTCCTTGCGCTCTCCGCCGGGTTCCACGCTCGACAAATTGTTCTGAATGGCTTCGAGGGTCGATTTGGACACGAATTTGAGCATCTGCAGACGCTCGCGCAGGCCGGTCACCAAGCGGTTGAAGGTTTCGGTGAGTTGCCGCAGCTCATCGTTGGTGGTGAGGGGAACATCCTGGCCGTAATCGCCGCCTTCGATGCGCTGGATGCCCTGGATCAGCAGCTGGATGGGGCGGTTGATGCGGGATGTGAGCCAGAAACTCACGGCGACCGCCAAGACCATCGCACCCAGACCGAAGAGCAGAATCAGCCTCTGCAGACCCCGTACCGGCTCCAGCGCGGCGGTCAGCGACCGGCCCACGGCGTAATATCCGTCGCTGCCCGGCAACATGCTGGCCACATAGAGCAACCAGACGTCATCACCGATCGGATGTTCGCTGAGCACGGCATCGCCGGTGGTTTCGACATCGAACGAGGCGTTGTGCACGGCCCGACGCAGCAGATCCGGGTTGATGTCCGCCTCGAAGGCGTTCACGGCGAGCTTGGACCCGATGAGGAAGGCCACACTCGATCCGGTGTCGCGCGACAGCTGTTCCGCTTCGAGCTGACGGATCGGATATCCTAAGGCCATGGCCCCCATCACGTCGGAACCAGCCCAGACCGGAACCGAAAGCACGGTGAACCATCGCCCCTCCTGCTCCCACAGGTACGCCTGTTCCGGGTACTCCCCGGCCAAGGCGGTACGGATACCGGGGCGGTCGGCCAACGAATATTTGGGTAGTTCGGATGTGGCCAACTGACCCAATGGGTAGCCCTCTTTGTCCACCACCATCAGGATCCCCAACGAATCGGGATTCACCGTTCCGACCAGCTCCACGAGCGAATCGGAGAGAACCGGATCGAAATCCAGGATCGGCGCCAATTCATCCCGCAGAAACGCGGTGATGGTGGGCTTGTCGTTGGTCGAGATCACCCCTTTGAGGTTCGGGATGTCCGACACCAGGGTCGCGGTCTGATACAGCAAGCGGAACCGGATCTCCTGGATGCGTTCGAAAATGCGACCGGTTTCCTGGAAATTCCGGGTGATGTCCGCCCGGATCCGGTTCTCCACCACGCGGCTGACGCTCAATGTCACGATCGCCACCACCAGGAAGATGATCCCGGTGATGCTGAGCAAAAGCTTGAGGCGGAGGGAGGTGCGCAAATTCGTTCGTGGTTTGCTGTTTGTGGTTTGTGGTCGTCGGGAGCAGTGAGTGGTGGTCAGAAAGTAAACAAAACCTTGTGTAGAATCTTCTACAACAAACAACGAACAACTAACAACGAACCATCACGGCTCCAAGACAAACGCATCCAGCTCCAACCGCTGCCCTGCGCTGAGGACCAAGGCTTGCCGCTCCTCCGCGTACCCCGGAGCGGCCACGTGGATCGAATACCGTCCCGGCGTCAGGTTCGGAAGACGGAACTCTCCGGCACCGTCCAGCACCACCCATTGGGCGGTGCTGGTCGGCAGGACGCGGATGGTGGCGTTCATGCTCGAATGGATGTCGCAAAACACGGAGACTTCACCCGGCTTCTCGAACAGCACGTCCACATGCTCGCCGGCCGGGCGCCGACCCACATTGAAGCGTTTCACGTCCGACAGCGAAAACACATTGTGATAGATGGGGTCGGAATTGAGGATGCGGACCCGCTGACCCGCCACCACCACGACCATCCGAGGCTCGAACTGCGTGTCTTTCTGATTCAAGACCGGTGTGGAGGATGCGGGGCGGGCTTGGGTCCCCGTCCCCTCGATCCAGACCACCACGGGCACGGCGCTTTTGGCGGCATCGGCACCTCGTCCACCCCGTGCATAGCGCGATTGGGGTCGGCTCGCCGACGATTGGATGCGGGCCTGACCCAGCTCCACGCGCCCGGAGACCGTGGCAGTGGACGGCGGTTGGATCAGAAGCAGGAAAAGAAGTGTGAGGGTGGCCATGTCAGTCGATCCGATAGGAGGTGTTCGCCGAACCGGTGACCGTGAACGTCTGTTCGGCCAGAACTTTGGATCGCCATGTGAAGGCGACAATCGACACCGCGACCACAAGGCCGACGGCAAGGAATAGGGCGGAGAGGGAGTTCATGACCGAAGGTAACACAGTTTTCGGCATGCCGAAAACCGATCACAAGCCACCGATCACCTTCTCCAGGTCCTCATCTCCCACTTGGAAATGAAAGACCGCGCGGATGGTGCGCGGACCGAACTGCGTCATGGCCACGCCCTTTTCCCTGAAGCGGGCCAGGTGGCCGGCCACGTCGCCGTCGTTCACATCGAACAACACGATGTTGCTCGCCACCGACTCCGGGTCCACAGCATATGCCGGGTGCGCATTCAGCGCCACGGCCAGTTCTTTGGCACGGCGGTGGTCGTCAGCCAGCAACGGATAATGATGGTCGAGCGCGTATTCGGCGGCGGCGGCCAAGAGTCCGACCTGACGCATCCCTCCGCCCCATTGCTTGCGGCGG
>CAYVRS010000136.1:4538-5028 GCA_964454075.1 uncultured Chitinophagales bacterium | reverse complement strand
AAATTCCGTTCATGGATCCCATCGACATCGACCGCATCCGCTTTGAGTAACTCGCCCATCTGGCCCCCTTTCACGCCGTTATCGACGGCCCTTGAGCCCTTGAAGGTGGTGCGTGGACATGGCAGCGAGCTGATCCTCGACGACGGACGCACGCTCATCGATGGCATCTCCAGCTGGTGGGTGAATCTGCACGGGCACGCGCATCCGGTCATCGCCGAGGCCATCGCCGAGCAGGCGCGCACCTTGGAGCATGTGATTTTCGCCGGATACACCCACGAACCGGCGATCAAGCTTGCCGAGCGACTCACGTCGATGCTTCCGGAACGGTTGAACAAGGTGTTTTTCAGTGACAACGGCTCCACCGCAGTGGAAGTGGCCCTGAAAATGGCTTGGCAGTTCTGGCGCAATCAGGAGAATGCGAAAAGAAACCGCATCCTCGCGTTTGAAAACGCCTATCACGGCGACACCTTCGGCGCGATGGCGGCTGGAG
>CAYVRS010000136.1:0-4528 GCA_964454075.1 uncultured Chitinophagales bacterium | reverse complement strand
GGAGCGAGATCCATTTTCTTTGAGGCATTCGAGCCGCTGATGTTCGATGTCACACGCTTGCCGTATCCCGAGACCTGGATCGAGGATTCCGAGGTGGAGAGCAAGGAGACGCAGGCATTGGCGGCGTTGCGCAAGGTGCTTGAAGACGCGCCCGAAGCCTACGCCGCGTTGATTCTCGAACCGCTGGTTCAGGGCGCAGGAGGGATGAAGATGGCTCGGGCGTCGTTCGTCCGCGAAGCCTGCGAATTGGCCCGTGAATTCGGCGTGTTGGTGATCTTCGACGAAGTGATGACCGGTTTCGGTCGCACCGGCGAGCTGTTCGCGTTTCGGAAGGTCGGGTTCGAGCCCGACTTCCTGTGTCTATCGAAAGGATTGACAGGCGGCTTTCTTCCCATGTCGCTCACCATCACAGGCGAGCGTGTTCAAGACGCGTTTCGGTCCGCCGACCTCACGCACACGTTCTGGCACGGACATTCGTACACCGCGAATCCCTTGGGCTGCGCTGCGGCCGTGGCATCATTGACGCTCACAGAACGCGTGTTGCCGATGCTCCCATCCATCGAGGAACGGCATCTGGCTGAAGTGGCCCTGGGCGGATTCAAGGCGGAGAAATTCCGGGTCTGCGGCACGATTCTCGCGATGGATGTGCCCGTGGGCACGTCGGCCGGGTACACGAATCCCGTTGGACCCACGCTCAGAGCGGCGTTTCTGGAAGATGGAATTCTGCTGCGTCCGCTCGGGAACACCGTGTATGTGATGGCGCCATACTGCACCACGACGGAGCAGTACGACACGATGTACGCGAGCCTTAGACGGCGGCTGGCTGCGCTTTGAACGCTTCGCGAGGGTAGAGGCCCAGCAGTTCAAACATCGCTTTGTCTTGGTCGATATCCGGGTTCGGCGTAGTGAGCAGCTTGTCGCCCGCGAAAATGGAATTCGCACCCGCCATGAAACAGAACGCTTGTTCGACGATCGGCATTTCGAGGCGGCCGGCAGACAGACGGACCATCGCCTTCGGCATCAGGATGCGGGCCGTGGCGATCATGCGCACCATCTCCCAAACGGAGACGCGTTCCTGATTCTCCAGCGGGGTTCCTTTCACCGCCACCAGTGCGTTCACTGGAACGGATTCGGGATGTTCTGGAAGCGTCGCCAAGGTGTGGAGCATTCCGATGCGGTCGGAATCGTCTTCGCCCAAGCCGATGATTCCGCCGCTGCAGACGGACAGGCCCGCTTCGCGCACGTTCTCAAGGGTGTCGAGACGGTCGTCGTAGGTGCGTGTGGTGATGATCTGTTCGTAGAAATCCGGGCTGGTGTCGATGTTGTGGTTGTAGGCGTAGAGTCCGGCGTCTTTGAGTTTCTGCGCCTGCGACTTGGTGAGCATGCCGAGGGTGACGCACACTTCCATGCCCATGTCATTCACGCCGCGCACCATCTCGACCACGCGGTCGAACTCGTCGTTGTCTTTGACTTTGCGCCAGGCCGCGCCCATGCAGAACCGGGTGCTGCCACTGTCTTTGGCGATGGAGGCGGCATCAAGGACCTCTTCGACGGAGAGAAGCTTGTGAGCGTCGATATCGGTGCTGTAGCGGGCCGCCTGAGGGCAATAGGCGCAGTCTTCGGGACATCCGCCCGTCTTGATCGACAATAGCGTGTTCACCTGGACTTCGCCGATGGCATGGTACTGACGATGCAGCGTGGCCGCGCGGTAAACCAGCTCGAGAATGGGGCTGTGGTAGATGGTGCTGACTTCGTGGAGGGTCCAATCGGTGCGCAAATCACTCATAACGGCATAAAAGATGGGTTTTTGGAATGCGGAGGCAATTTACAAAGAAGCGTCTGTGTATTTTAGGGAAAAAGAACGCGCAAAAGGCACCCGATGGACGTATTGGTATCCGGAAAGACCAGCTTCAAGATCGAAGTCCCTTACACCTTGTTTGAAACGGGTCTGAAAGGCCCAAAACCGCTGATCGTGTATTTGCACGGTCGCGGACAGTATCTGGATCTGTTCAAGAAAAAAACCGAAGCGCTGCATGAGTTGAGCGCCTATCACCTGTACATCCAAGGTCCCTATCCCGAATTAACGCATACGACTGACCGCGAGAAAATCGGCTTTTCCTGGTACATCTATAATGGGAAGCAGGGTTCATTCGTCAAATCGCTTGAGTACACGGCGGAGTTCATCCAAGAAATCATCGACGGCATGCTGCCGTTCATCAAAGTCACCCGCTTGTGCATAATCGGCTACTCGATGGGAGGGTATCAGGGAGGCTATTTCGCTTTGAGCCGATGGAAGCACACCAACGAGCTGATCGTGATCGGCGGACGCATCAAGACCGAGATCGTCACTGAGAACGGCTGGCAGAACCTGAAACACCTTAACGTGCTAGCCTTGCATGGCGCCTCGGACGAACAGGTGAAGCCTGAGCCGCAAGCGGATAGCATCCGCCAGTTGAAAGAGATAGGCGTCAACGCCGAGTTCGAATTGCTTGAGGGCGGACATGCGCTCACCCCAGACGTTTTAGCCGCCTCGGTGCGCTGGCTAAAAAAAATGGGTTACTGACAAAGGAATTCCAGACTTTTCCCATAAATTGGTTCCGTTTTGACTTTACAATCCGGGTTTCCTTTCACACTGTTCTCCGCATGAATATCCTGGTTATTGAAGACGATGAAGTGGTCCGCACCTTGGTTCAGCGGGTTCTTCAAAAAAATAATTATACGGTAACCGTGGCCGCCGAGGCTGAGGAAGGGGAGCGTCTGGCCAATACCCAGCCTTTCGATTGCATCATCCTGGATCTCGCTCTGCCTGATAAGAACGGTTTGGAAGTCTGCAAAGACCTTCGCGACCGCGGTAACAAAACCCCGATTCTGATTCTATCGGCCCGTAAGAACATCGACACCAAGGTGTCTGGCTTGCATTCGGGTGCCGACGATTATCTGACCAAGCCCTTCGATAACAAAGAACTTCTGGCCCGCATCGAAGCTATCACGCGCCGTTCGCAGCAAAGCAGCGACAACAGTGAATTCCTCACATGCGGTGACTTGCGGATCAATCTGATCAAACGCGAGTTCACGGTCGGTGGTAAAATGGTCTGGCTCACCAACAACGAGTTCAACCTCATGGCCTATTTCCTGCAGAATGTGGACCGTGTGGTCGACAAGGAAGAGCTGGCCGACAAAGTATGGGGCATCACCTTCGATACCCAGACGAACTTCATCAACGTGTACGTAAGCTATCTTCGCAAGAAGATCAACGAAATCACGCCGAAGGAATACATCCAGACGGTCCGCAAGAGAGGATTCATCTTGACGAGCAACCCGGATGTGATGGTCGAAGAGTAAGCCGTTTTCAGTTTTCGGTTATCGGTTTTCTGTGGAGGCTTGAACCAAGTTCCGCATATCGCCCAATAACGCTTTCGCATCATAGACGATGCCGTCTTTGATGGTGTATCTCACCCCGCCGATTCTTGTCGGTTCGTTGTTCTCATTCAGGACCAACGCTCCGGTGCCGTACAGCACTTTCAGGTTTTCGAGCGGGTTGGCCTCGACCAAGACCAGATCCGCCAGTTTGCCGACTTCCACGCTTCCGATCTGATCGGCCATGCCTAAGGCTTCGGCGCCTTTGATGGTGGCCGCGGAAATCACTTCAAGGGGATGGAAGCCCGCTTCGCGCAGCAGTTCCAACTCGCGGATGAACCCGAATCCATACAACTGGAAGATGAAGCCGGAATCGGAGCCGGCGGCGACGCGTCCGCCACGGTTCTTGTACTCGTTCACGAAGGTCATCCACAACACATAATTCTTTTTCCATTGCACTTCCTGCTCGGTGCCCCAATTGAACCAATAGGAACCGTGCGCACGTCGGTTCGGCTGATAGAACTGCCATAGGGATGGAAGGGTGTAATCGTCGTGCCATTCCGCGCGCATGGCCCGCATGAGGTCACGGTTGGCATCGTAAATGTTCAAGGTGGGATTGATGGTGAAATCCAGGCGGATGAGCTCATCCATCACGGCGTTCCATTTTTCAGAATAGGGCTCGGCCGCCTGCTCCCATAGCTTTCCGGCTTCCTCGAACCGATGCTGCTCGTTCATGTAATTGTAATCGAGCCGGAAATTCTGAACCTGGCCGTCTTTGAGCATGGCTTCGGGCAGACCGTACCAATGCTCCATGGTGGTGAGTCCGAGTCGTGCGGTGTTCAGCACATTCAATCGGGCCACGTTCAACTGCGCGTGGTGCGCGGCGGAGCGCAGGTTCCGTTTCCTTGCCTCATCCAGCGCCGCTTCCATGATATCCGGACGTGCCCCGAAGAACTTGATGCCATCCGCGCCTTTTTGCGCGATGCCTGTGACCCAGGTCCTGGCTTGAGCCGGTGACGAGATCGATTGAGCCGCACCCTGACCGAAATTCACATAGGCTTTGATCCGCGGAGCGGTGATCTTGTTCTCGGCGCTGAGTTGGCGGTGGCGGAGGGTCTTGCAATTAACACCGAAGAACACGTATCAATACTAACCATCGCTAAATCACGGG
>CAYVRS010000135.1:3819-5048 GCA_964454075.1 uncultured Chitinophagales bacterium | reverse complement strand
CGTACCAGCGTACCAGCGTACCAGCGTACCAGCGTACCAGCGTACCAGCGTACTAATTCCTCAGCAGATGCGAATACTCCCGCATGAACTTCCGCACTTTCGGCGCGATCACGACTTGGCAATACCCGGCGTTCTGGTTGTTCTCGTAATAATCCTGATGGTAGTCTTCGGCGACGTAGTAATTGATCAGCGGTGAGATCTCGGTGACGATCGGCGCGTCCCAGATCTTCGCATCGCCGATTTCCTTTTTGATCCGCTCCGCCGATTCCTTTTGCGCGGCATTGTGGTAAAAGATCACGGAACGGTATTGGGGGCCCACATCCGCCCCTTGACGGTTCAATGTGGTCGGGTTGTGCGTGGTGAAGAAGACCCGGAGGATGTCGTCGAAGGAGATGATCTCGGGATCGTAGGTGAAGCGGATCACTTCGGCATGGCCGGTGGTGGCGGTGGTCACCTGGCGGTAGGTCGGGTTGGCGACGTGTCCACCGGAATACCCCGATTCCACATCGTAGACGCCGTTAAGGCGTTCATAGATGGCTTCCACGCACCAGAAACATCCGGCGCCAAGGGTTACGGTTTCGCGGCGCTGGGCCGATGCGGGTAGGGTCATGGTGAACAAAAAAAGGAGGGTGAGGAAGGTTTTCATGACCCCATAACGCATAAACACCCGCGTTGAGTTCAATTCATGTCCATTTTCCCTATTTTGCCCGATTGACGTGCAAAAAAAAGGAAGAGGGAATTCGCAACGTCTTTTGAGAGGACAGCGCACGAATTACCCAGCTTCCTGGAATGGTTTGCGCAGAGTGTCTGGACCTTACACAAAACCTAAACAAAAATAGTCACACAGAGTGAATAAGTCAACAAATGATTCACAATTTGTGAATGCCGTATTCAACCGGATCAAGGTGCGGTACAACCTGAAGAATGATTCGGATTTGGCGCGGTTTCTGGGTGTGAATCCGAACACGTTGGCGATGCATCGGAAGCGGGGAAGGCCGGATTTCGACAAGGTGATCGCCGTGTGCGCGGATGCCGATCTGAATTGGATTTTCCGCGGCCATGTGGTTTCGGATGCGGTGGTGGCCTACGATCCGGCAGTCACATCCGACATCAAAGCCGAACTGCTCGCCCAGATCGAGGTATTGAAACGAGTGGTGGAACGTCTGTAATCCCTACCTTTAGGGATGAAACCGTTCGCACCGCTCCTGTTTCTGTTCGTCGCGATCGCT
>CAYVRS010000135.1:0-3809 GCA_964454075.1 uncultured Chitinophagales bacterium | reverse complement strand
AACCTCCGCCACTGTCTGATCCGCTCGCCGGAGCCGATCTGAGCCGATCTCCGTTGATCCGAGGAGACACCGTGGTCTTCCATTATTCCGGGACGGCCAAGAGCGTGTCCTGGAACGGGGATTTCAACGGATGGGGACGCGCCGACACCATTCCCAACGACGGCGTCTATGATTCGCTCAGGGGAGTCTGGGTGCTGGTGACCACCTTCCCGCAGACCGCCCGCACCGATTACAAGGTGGTGTTGGACGGGTCGAGGTGGATTCTCGATCCCAAAAATCCCAACCAGCAGTGGGGAGGAGCCGGACCCAATTCCGAACTGCGCATGCCGCAATGGCAACCCTCACCGTCGGAAGGCCGCACGGTCAGCGTCCGTGGAGAGGTCAAAGGACCGTTCACCATCGTGAGTCCCTCTTTGGGCTATGCGGTCCGCTACCAAGTCTACCTGCCTGCAGGGTACATCAGCGAGCGGGGGCTCCCGGTGATTTATGTCACCGACGGCCATGAATATCTGGATGCGAACCTCGGGAACATGGCCCATACCGCCGATTGGCTCATCGAGCAGCGCCGCATTGGCGGTGTAGATGCCGTGATGCCCGTCCTTCCAAGCCGTTTGTGATCGTGGCGGTGGATCCGCGCGATCCCGCCGATCCGGGCAGGAACCGCCGGATGGAGGAGCTGGTGCGCAACGAGGCCTATGCCGCGTTCATCACACGCGAGCTGCCTGCGGAAATCGAAGCCTTGTTCAATGTGCGCACCGACGCGGCTGGGAAGGCGTTGCTTGGAACCTCGCTCGGTGGACTGTTCACCACATGGATCTATGCCAACCACCCGGGCTATTTCGGGAACTTCGCCATCCAATCGCCCGCCTATTGGGTGCATCCGGCCATTTTCGATGAAATGGCGATTTCCCGGGCCGGACAAGCCAAGGTCTTTCTCATGGCCGGAACGATGTTCGACGGGTTGGAAAATACCCGGCGCATGAAGAGCGTTTTCGAACAGAAAGGCGTCGACCTACGGTATCTTGAGAGCCACGAAGGACATTCCTGGGGATTTTGGCGATCCCGCGTCCACGAACCACTGATTCAATTTTTCCCATATGCGTCGAATTAATTCGCTTCTGCTGACCCTGTTCCTCGTCGGATCCGTCTCGGCCCAACCCTGGACCTTGGTCACCTACAACGCCGAAAACATCTTCGACGCCGACGGCATCGCCGCCTACGACGATTACAAGACCCCGGGCTACACCCCGCGCCATGTGCTCACGAAGGTCCGCCATGTGGCCCAAGTAATGGCCAAGTACAACGATGGGATGGGTCCGGACGTGGTCGTGTTCAACGAAATCGAAGCCGATCAGAGCCAATCCGCGGCCAATTCGCTTACCGCGGCGCAGTTCCTCCAGCAATGGAATGGAAAACCATTGGCTTGGATGTTCGGTGAAGGATACTCTCCGGCAGTGGCCGACATCCCCTCCGAACTACTGATCCTCAAAGCCATGGAGGAAGCAGGGATGACCGGCTACGAGGTCGTCACCGGCTATGCGCCGCTGGATTCGGCGACTGGAAAACCGACTCACGCGATCAAGAATGTGATTTTCAGCCGGTTCGCGGTGAAGCACGAGCGGACGAAAAGCCACGTGGTGGACGATGCGCGCCCGATCCTGGAAGTCTGGCTGGATGTGGCCGGACACGACCTCGCGGTCTTCGCCAACCACTGGAAATCGGGAGCTGGAAACCCACGTGAAGAACTGACCCGCGTGCAGAACGCCACGGTCCTGAAAGCGCGGCTTGACGAGCTCCGCGCCGAAAACCCGGCGGTGGATGTCATCCTCGCGGGCGATTTCAACAGCGACTACAATCAGTCGCAGCGTTACGCATCCACGATGCCGCAGACCGGCGTGAACACCATCCTGAAATCGACCGGAAACGAAGCGAAGATCGCCGCGGGGACCGTCATCCCGACCGACCACGTCTACAATCTGTGGTATGAATTGCCGGTCGATCAGCGCGGCTCGGATCATTTCCGCGGCTATTGGGGCACGCTCATGCAGATGATGGTCACCCCGGGCATGTTCAATCAAGGTGGAGTGAGCTATGTCGACAATTCCTTCAGCATCGGCCGCTTCCCTGGCTTCAACTCCTATTCGACCTCCGGCACGCCGATCCGATGGAGCTCCTTCGGGGATGGATACGGGTATGCGGACCACTTCCCCATCAGCCTTCAGTTCACGGTCACTGGAAAGACCAACGCCATCGAATTGCGCAACCCATCTAAAGAGAATGAAACGACGTGGTCGCCGATTCCGGTGACGCACGCGGTTCCGAAGGAAGGGGAGTACATCGACGCCAAGTCCGTATCCGGCTCCATCCGCACCGCCGGCTACTTCGACAAGATGTTACTGGTGACAGGAAACCTGGTGGAAGCGAACCAGATCCTGGTGAACGGCGAGCGCTACGAGCTGTATTCTCCATCATTCCGCATCCAAGACGCGATGAGCTCGAAAGTCGGCACCGACGTCACCCTCTTCGGACGGCTGGGGCAGTTCAGGGGGAGATGGCAACTGGTAGTCGAGAGTGAGGGGTATTTGCGTTAGTGGATTGTTGTTATTGGTTTGTTGTTTGTTGTTAGTTGTTTGTTGTGAAGAGTAGTGGAATCTGAAATCCGAGACCACAACTAACAACTAACAACCAACAACCAACGACCAACAACCAACAACCAACAACTAACTAAGATCCCGATCCCTCACCCCGATCAAATACAATATCCCATCCAAGCCGAGGGTCGAAATCGACTGCCCGGCTTTTTCTTTGACGATGGGTTTGGCGTGGAAGGCGATGCCGAGGCCGGCGATGGACAGCATCGGTAAGTCGTTCGCTCCATCGCCAACCGCGATCACCTGCTCCAGGCGGATGTTCTCGCGCTGGGCGATGGATTTGAGCAGCTCGGCTTTGCGTTTCCCGTCGACGATGTCCGAGCCGACTTCGCCCGTCACCTTGCCGTCTTTGATGATGAGCTCATTGGCGAAGACGTAGTCGATGCCGAGCTTTTTCTGCAGATGCGCCCCGAAATACTGGAATCCGCCGGAAATGATCGCGGTCTTGTAGCCGATGCCCTTGAGCGTGGAAATGAGCCGTTCAGCGCCCGGTGTGAGCGGGAGGGAGGCGGCGATGTCCTTCAGCACACGCTCATCCAAGCCTTTCAGCAGGCCGACGCGCCGCGCGAAGCTCTCTTTGAAATCCAGTTTCCCTTGCATGGCTTCTTCGGTGATGGCGGCGACCTGCTCGCCCACGCCCGCGGCCTTGGCCAGCTCATCGATCACTTCGCACTGGATGAGGGTCGAGTCCATGTCGAACACCACGAGGCGTCGGTTCCGGCGGAAGACGTTGTCGATCTGAAACGCGATGTCTACACCCAGTTCCTGGGAAATGCGCATGAAGGAGGCGCGCATGTGGTCGATGTTGTCAGGAACACCGCGCACGGTGAGCTCCACACAGGCTTTCGTGAGGCTGGACCTGTCCAACGGAATTCGACCCGAGAGACGCTTGATCGAGTCGATGTTGAGTGCGTTGGAGGTCACTTCCATCGAAATCTGATGCAGATGCTCGGCGGTGATCTTCGGTCCGAGCACGGTGATGATGTACCGCGGCTTGCCCTGGGCGGCCACCCAGGCGGTGTAATCGGCCGCATCGACCGGCTCGAAGCGGGCTTGCAATCCGAGTTCATGGGCCTTGAACAGGAGCTCGCGAAGCACGGGTTTCGACTCCGATTCGGCAGGAATATCGAGCAAGATTCCCAAAGAAAGGGTATCATG
>CAYVRS010000134.1:2386-5068 GCA_964454075.1 uncultured Chitinophagales bacterium | reverse complement strand
GCGGAACGGGCTGGAGGTGAGCACCGTGGCACGCACTCCGAGGCGCGAGTCCGCCGGCGTCGAGCGTCCGTCGGCAGGAGAATCCATTGAGGCAAGGTCACTGCGTTGAACCCACCAGAAAACGGCGGAAAGAAGAACGGAGATGCCGATCAGAACGATCGTGCGGAACGAAAGAGACATACAAGGAACGGTTGATTGGTCTGCAGAACATCCAAAGATACCCGCTCCGTTGTTGCTCAGGTGTAAAAGTTCGTTCTAATCGAGCTTGGGAACCGGATGGGCAAGCGCCGCACCTTTTCGCGCGGACATTGACGGACACCGTTTCTCGGCTTCCGCAAGCGACTGCTCCAGGATGTCGATTCCCTCATCGATCTGCGCCTCGGTGATCATCAATGGCGGACGGAACCGCACCGAATGGCTACCGCAAGACAGGATCATGAGTCCGTTGTCATAGGCCGCATCCACGAGGGCGTTCCGCGCATGCGTGTTCGGAAGATCGAACGCGCACATGAGTCCTTTTCCGCGGGCGTTGCTGATCGATTCCTGTGAGGATTCGAAGGCATGAAGACGCTTGAGAAGATGGTCGCCGACTTTGGCGGCGTTGGCCACGAGTCGGTCTTCCTCGATGATTTCGAGGTAGCGTTGGAAACGCACCATGTCGACCAGGTTTCCACCCCAAGTGGAGTTGATGCGCGACGATTTGATGAAGACATTGGTGTCCACTTCGTCGATTCGCGGACCTGCGAGAATGCCGCAGACCTGTGTTTTCTTACCGAAAGCGATGATGTCGGGCTTCACGTAATGCTCATGAGCCCAGAATTTGCCGGTCAGCGCCACGCCCGTCTGCACTTCGTCATAGATGAGCAGCGCTTCATGGCGGTCGGCCAGCTCGCGCAGGGCGCGGTGGAACTCCGGACGGAACTGGTTGTCGCCGCCCTCCCCTTGGATCGGCTCCAGGATGATCGCGGCGATGTCGTCTTTGTGCATTTCGAAATAGCGTTCGGCCTGAGCCAAGGCGATGCCTTCGCGACGCGCCACATCCATCACCGCGTCCGCGGTCTGCGGGAAGGTCATTTTCGGGTTGCTGATGCGGGGCCAGTCGAATTTCGGAAAAAGGGCGACCTTGTTCGGATCGGTGTTCGTCATGGACATCGTGTACCCGGTGCGACCATGGAAGGCTTGCTCGAAGTGCAGGATCTTGGTGCCTTTCTCGACCCGGTATCCCTTCTGGAAATTCTTCTGGATCTTCCAATCGAAGGCCACTTTCAACGCATTCTCAACCGCCAAAGCGCCACCGGCCACGAAGAAGGCATGCGGAAGATGGGACGGGATCCCGACCCGG
This sequence comes from uncultured Chitinophagales bacterium, assembly GCA_964454075.1. Taxonomy (GTDB): domain Bacteria; phylum Bacteroidota; class Rhodothermia; order Balneolales; family HLUCCA01; genus CAMTWZ01. The sequence continues at coordinate 3,726 of CAYVRS010000134.1, read as the reverse complement.
CCGAACGTGTCCACGAATTCGGCCATGTACGGGTTGTGGATGGCGATGTCGCCCATCTTGCGACGGAAGTCATCGTTGGCCACTTTGGGGTGGTTCATCCCCAGGGGATTCGACGCGAAAAAGGTGAAGAAATCCAGGTATTTCTTGCCATACTTGCTGTCGTACAGGTAAGCGCCTTGGCTTTTCTGAAGATCGAGGACGATGTCGTATCCGTCGGCGAGAATGTGTTTTCCGAGAACGTCGTGAACCTTGGCTGGTTCAACGTGAGAATGTGTGGACATACGGGTTTTGCTCTGGTGATTACCGATTCAAAGTAGCTAAAAACGCCTAAAAACGAAAGCAGAGGCCGATTTTTGAAAATCATGGCCTATGAAGTTTAAACCTTGGTTTTGCGTGTGGGTCCGCCTCATATGCTGAATTCGGAGTCCCATTCCGTAGGCCAGACGGCCTCGAGCAAACGTCTGGAAGCGATCAGTTCCGACATCGCGCGGATGTCTTCGGCGAAGATGCGGTCTGCTTCGGCATGGTCGATCACGTCGCGGATGAGGGCATGGCAACGCTCCAGTTTCGCACCGGATTTCAGCGGACGACGGTAATCGAACGCCTGAGCCGCGCAGAGCAGCTCGATGGAAAGGATCTGGTGCAGGTTGTCCAAGATCATCGCCAGTTTTCGCCCGCTGATCGAGCCCATACTCACATGGTCTTCCTGACCGAGCGATGTGGGAATCGAATCGGCGGAGGCGGGAAAACAGAAGCTTTTGTTCTCGCTGGCCAAGGCCGCACTGGTGTATTGCGGCATCATGAAACCGGAATTGGTGCCGGTGTTTTTCATGAGCGAAGGTGGCAGCCCGAACGGCTCCCCATCCAGAAGCTGATAGATCCGCCGGTCGGAAATGGACCCGATTTCGGAGGCGGCCACGGCACAGTAATCCAAGGCCATGGCCAAGGGCTGCCCGTGGAAATTGCCACCGCTGATCACTTTATCGGCGAAGATCACGGGATTGTCGGTCACGGAGTTGATTTCGACCAGGGTCAGCTCTTTCAGATGCAGCCAGGCGTTGCGCGACGCTCCATGCACCTGCGGCATGCACCGGAAGGAGTACGGATCCTGCACACGGTCGCAATGCAGATGGCTTTCCACCATCTCGGAGCCATTGAGCATGCTTCGGATGCGGGCCGCCACATGACGGGTCCCCTTGTAGGCCCGCAAGGCGTGCAGATCCGGATCGAAGGGCGAAGCCGATCCGAGAATGCCCTCCAGGCTCATCGCGCCGGCGATGTCGGCATGGTCGAGCAGCCGCTGCAAGCGCGACAGATTGTGCACCGCGTACGCGGCGATG
>CAYVRS010000134.1:0-2338 GCA_964454075.1 uncultured Chitinophagales bacterium | reverse complement strand
CCAAGGGAGCCAGGTCACCCGACGCGCCGACCGAGCCTTTGCTCGGCACGCAAGGCGTCAATCCGGCGTTCAACATCGCAATCAGACGCTCCACGACACATATGCGGATTCCCGAATATCCATAGGAGAGCGATTGGACCTTCAACACGAGCATCAGGCGGACAAGCTCCGGAGGGATGGGATCCCCAACGCCTACCGAATGGCTTTTCAGGATGTTCATCTGCAAGAGGTCCAGCTCCTCCCGTGGGATGCGGGTGTTGCATAGGAATCCGAACCCGGTGTTGATTCCATACACGACGTCGTCGGACTCCACGATCTGCGCCACTCGGTCGGCACCGGCTTGGATGCGGGCACGTCCCTCATCCGACAAGGCGCCACGGAGCTCGCCGCGCATCAGGGCTTCGCAGAGGGACAGGTCCAGCGGCTGATCGCCGAAATAGAACGCATTCATAAATGATGGATGAATCGGTGCAGGAAGGCCGCCGCCAAACGTGCGGTGCTCTGGTTGGTATCGTCGTAGGTCGGGTTCAGTTCGGCGATGTCGAAAGCTTTCACTTTGCGTGACCGCATCACATGAAGCAAGGTCTGCAGCACCATGGCCACATCCAAGCCCATCGGGTTCGGTGCGCTCACCCCGGGTGCGGATGCGGCCGAGATCACATCCAGATCGAGCGAGACATAGATCCAATCGCAACTTTCGATGAAATGGTCCACCGTCGCATGCCATCGCGGAGATTGGTGCATCTCTTCGGCCAGCACGATGCCGGTTTCCGTGCGTCGCGCCGTCTCGAAAAGGATCGACGGGGTGGATTGAGGTTGCAGACCGAGCACGAGATAGGGCACGTGCCGTTTCGCCGCCGCGGCGGCATCAAGGATCTGCAGGAAAGGCGTTCCGGAGGTGGAGCCGGAGTCGCCAAACGCCCTGAGGTCGAGATGCGCGTCGAGATTCAGCAGACCGATGCGGTCGTTCGGGTACGCCTCCAGCAAAGCGGGCGCATGGGCGAACGCGATCTCGTGTCCGCCGCCCAAGCCGATGCTGACGGCATTGTGGTCGCCATGCACGCGCCGAACCATTTCCCGGAAGGTGGCCTGCGCGGCTTCGAGGTCGCCATCGCTCACAGGAACATCGCCAAGGTCGGCAACCCGGATCCGTTTCGGATCCAGATGCGAATGCAGCTTTCCATACCAGTGACGGATGGCGGCAGGACCCGCCGCCGCCCCTACCCTGCCGTTGTTGCGACGGACGCCCTCGTCGCTGGGAAATCCGAGGATCGACACATGAGTGTTCATAGGACTTGCTCTCCGTCGACCCACACGTCCGTGACCGGACATGTGCCTTGATGGTACAGGATTTCGCGGAAGTCAGAAGCGTGGAACGCGGCCATATCGGCGCGCCATCCCGGCGCAAGACGTCCGCGGTCGGCCAGTCCAAGCGCGTTCGCCGCCCGGACCGTGATCGCGGCGAAGGTTTCCGCCGTGCTCAGTTTCTGGTTCATGGCCAGCACCGAAGCCTGAAGTACGAGGTTGCCCATGGGTGCGGAGCCCGGGTTCCAGTCGGTGGCGATGGCCAGAGCGCAGCCGGTATCGAGCAACGCGCGGGCCGGTGGAAACGGCATGCCGAGTCCGAGACAGGCGCCCGGGAGTACCGTGGCGACGGTCTCGGAGGCGGCCAGAGCCGCGATGGCGGATTCCGACACCGCTTCAAGGTGATCGGCGCTGCGGGCCCCCAGGCTGGCGGCCAAGGCCGCACCGCCTTGCGAGAACTGGTCGGCGTGTAGGGTGAGGTCGAAGCCGCTGTGTTTGGCGTGAAGCAGGAAGTGATTCGCCGCCGGGCCATGGAACGCGACGTCATCGAAGAAGAGATCGACGCGTCGGCAACCGACCGACGCGAGGCGGGGGAGCAATTCCGCTTGGATGTGGGCCAAGTACGCCAAACCTAGGCCAGCACACCAATTGCGGCCAAGTGCTCGTGCGTTTGTGCCGCGACGTTATGAGGTGATGTCGTGATAGTTGCGCGACCACCGCGGGTGCAACACGGTGAACAGCGCCAGGGCCACCGCGGCGGCCAAGACGGGACCAAAGTTCGGCGTCTCGTTGGACAGCGCGGGCAAGAGCGCCACGGCCGAGAGCAAGGCTGTCCACAACCACAGGATCACGACGGCGCGACGCGGGCCGTGCCCGAGGGCGATCAGGCGGTGGTGCAGGTGTCCACGATCGGCCTTGGTCAAGCCTTGGCGCGAAATGGTGCGCCGCAGCACGGCAAAGATCACGTCCACGATGGGCACGCCGAGGATGAGCAGTGGAATGAACAGCGGCGCAATGAAGAAGTATGTCTGAG
>CAYVRS010000133.1:3549-5130 GCA_964454075.1 uncultured Chitinophagales bacterium | reverse complement strand
CACGCTGGCCACGGCCGCATCCACGCTGTCCGGATTCACCGAAAAACCGTGGTTCTGAGTGGTGATTTCCACCAGGCCGGTTTTCTCGTTGCGCACCGGATGGTTCGCGCCGCGGTGACCCACGAACATCTTGTCTACTTTGATGCCTTCGGACAGGGCCATGAGCTGATGTCCGAGGCAGATGCCGAACATCGGTTTGCCGGTTTTCTTGGCGGCGTTCACGGTTTCGATGGCGAAATCCATCGGGTTCGGGTCGCCAGGACCGTTGCTGAAAAAGTACCCGTCCGGATTCCATTCCTGGATCTCGTCGAACGGCGTCTGGGCCGGGAACAGGCGCACCGAACATCCCCGGTTCACCAGGTTGCGGATGATGCTCTGCTTGATGCCGTAGTCCATGGCGGCGATGCGGTGCGGACCGTCGCTCGAAATGGTCTGCGCCTCTTCGCGGGTCACTTTCGTGGCGAGCTCGAGGCCGTTCATGTCCACCCAGCCGCGGGCAATGGCGACGAGCTCGTCGGCATCCTCCACCTCGGAGGAAATCACCGCGTTCATCACGCCTTTTTCTCGGATGTGGCGCACCAGCATGCGGGTGTCGACACCGGTGATGCCCACCACGCCATGTTTCTGCAGATAGGATTGAAGCGAACCGTCGCACATCGGGTTGCTGTATTCCCAGGAGAAGGCGCGGACGATGAGGCCCGACACCATCACATTGCGGTGCTCGTCGTCGCGCGAGGAGACGCCGTAGTTGCCGATGTGCGGATAGGTCATCATCATGAGCTGACCGTAGTAGCTCGGATCGGTGAGGATCTCCTGGTAGCCGGTCATGCTGGTATTGAAGCAGAGTTCGCCGCCAGTGGTGCCTTGCCGGCCGATGGAGAGTCCGCGGACGACCGTACCGTCGGCCAAGGCCAAGCTGGCGCGTTTTTTAGGAAACATGGAATACCCTGTGACTAGGTGAGGGGTGGAACGTGGTCAAAAAAAATCCGACTACCCATGTTTCAGAGTGTCGGATTTGGAAAGAGGTCGTCGGTTTCGCTCGTTGTTTCACGTCAGAACAGCGCGTAGATAAAGGGTGCGAGGGCGGATTTGCCAGTAGCCACGATGAGAATGCCTAACAAGAGCAGAACGAACACGATGGGCGCCAGCCAGATCTTCTTGCGGACCTTCAGGAACTGCCAGAACTCTTTCAGGATGCCGATTTTCCCCATGGTGTGCGTTTAAACTCGGTTAAGGTACGGAAGAAATCACAACTTTGAGCATCTTGTCACCGGCTTTGATGCCATCGATGAGATCCACATTGCCGACCACTTTGCCGAACACAGTGTGGTTGCGGTCGAGATGCGCGGTATTGTTGCGGTTGTGGCAGATGAAGAATTGCGATCCGCCGGTGTTGCGACCCGCATGGGCCATCGACAGCACGCCGCGGTCGTGGATCTGCTTGGTGCCGGTGAGCTCGCAAGGGATCGTCCAACCGGGTCCGCCGGTGCCGGTGCCTTTGGGACATCCGCCCTGTACCACGAAATCCGGAATCACGCGGTGGAAGGTGAGTCCGTCATAAAAGCCGCTCTCCGCGAGTTT
>CAYVRS010000133.1:0-3400 GCA_964454075.1 uncultured Chitinophagales bacterium | reverse complement strand
GCGCGTCCCTAACGACTTCCGAAGTCGAGGCTTATTTCAGCAGGATCATCTTGCGGATGGAGACCTGGTCGCCGGCTTGCAAGCGGTACAGGTACATGCCGCTGGAGAGTCCGGCGCCTTCGAAGCGGACAGTATACTGACCAGCATCCATCGAACCTTGAGCCAAGACCGCGACCGAGCGACCCAGAAGGTCGAACACTTCCAGGGTCACATCCGACGTGAAGGCCGGCAGCGAGAACTGGATGGTGGTGGTCGGGTTGAAGGGGTTCGGATAGTTCTGGGACAGCGCGAACTCGCGGATCTCATTACCGGTGTGCTCCACGCTGGTGAGGGAGGTCCACAGGCCGGATGCCACCACTTTGTCGAAGATCAGCTTGTGGCCGAGGTCGTTCAGGTGGATGCCGTCACCCGAGTTGTAGACCGGTTTGAGGCTGCCATCCGTTTCAGCAAGGTCATTGAAGACGTTGATGGCGCGCGGACCATATTGCGCGAGGATGGAGTCGCGAACGGCCATCAGGTTGTCGCGTCCGGCTTGCGTCGACAGGTTCCGTGGCTGCGTGGTGGTGAGCCACAGCGGGATGTTATTCGCCGTGGCGATGCCCGCGATGCGGCGGAAGTTCGCCATCTGCTCGGTCACGGTGTAGCCGTTGGTGGCATCGTTGCTCGGCATGTTGATGATGATGGCGCTCGGCTCGTAAGTGAGCGCGTAGGTGATGTTGTTGTTCACCTTCGCGGCAGGACGACCCGCAGGAGCCACAAAATCGCTGGCTTGGATGTCGTACGTGGTGTATCCGCCAACACCCAGATTCAGCACATAGGCGGTCGGATCGAGCGCTTGGACATGTTTGCGGTAGCGGTTCACCCAGGCGCTGTCGGCCACCGACGCACCCGCACCGGCGGAGGTCGACGAACCCAGCACCACGATCACTTTGCGGTCGCGTCCGCTGATGATCTCACCACCCGTCATGCGGATGTTGTCCAGATAGACGATACGCTGCGTGGCATCGGCGGCATCCTGACCGAAGAAGATCGTCTTCACTCGGGTCATGTCGGTGGTGCCGGCGTTGCTGGTAAAGACCGACAGTGGGATCTTCACGTGCGTCCAACTGTTGGCTTCCCACGCAGGCGACAGTTCGGAAAGCTTCATCTTGGTCGATTTCCGGTTCGACAGGTCTTCCAGGTAGATCACCGGAAGGTTGGCCTGCGGAACGGTTGCTTCCGAGAAGACGCGGAATTCGAGGGTGTCCTTGACGGTGACATCACGGCCGACCCAGCCTGCGCCGGCGATCGCCATGCCCCAGTCTCCGGCCTCGTTCGAGGTCCAGTTCAGACGCAGCGAGTGTGTGCCCACGAAGGAGTAAGTCGTGCTGATCGGCATTTTCGAGCCTGAGTTCTCAACCAGCGAAGGCGCGGTGTTGAATCCGAAACTCGGATCCCAAAGTCCGCCGGTCGGAGAATCGGCGAAGAAGATGTGGTCTTGAGGATGTCCATAGTCCACGTCCGAAATCCAGAACGAGACGGCGCTGGCGCTGGATACCGCCACATCGCCGGCTTTCGACACACGCACTTTCGCATTGGATGTGATCACATCCGGCACCGTCCATACATACTCGCCGGAAGCGGCGGGATGGTTGGAGACGACCGACATCCAGTCTTGTCCGCCGTTCTGCGAATACGCGATGTCGACCGCGGACACGTCCGTCGTGTTGAAGAGGATGCGGCGGGTGGAACCGGCTTTCCAATTCTGGTATCCGTTCGGGGAGACGAGGGTCACCACGAAGTTCGGCTCGACCACGTTGAACGCCGCGTCGCTCACATCCGATACGGCGGCATCCGATGCGTCGGAGACGCGGATGAGCGCTTGCTGGGTCACCCCTTGCGGGATGGTCCAGTCGTAGGAGGCGGGTTCAGCGGGAACGGTGGCGATGGTGGTCCAATCGGGGCCGTTGTTGGCGCTGTATTCCAGCTTCACATCGGTCACGTTGAGGTGGCTCCAACGGATGGTGCGCGTGGTGCCGTAGCCGAAGGTCTCGCCGCCGTTCGGAGCGAGCACGCGGACGACGCGCGATGCGCCTTCAAGAAGGTCGAACCGAAGCACACGGTTGTTGCCCCAGTCGGCCACGAAGACGCGTCCGTTCTGGGTGTCCATGTCGATGGCGCGGGGCTGGTTGAAGCTGGCGGCCGTCGGCGGGTTCAGGGCTGTGCCCGTCGTGAAGTTGGGCTGCCCCCAGACATGGTCGGCATCCGCACCATTGGGTTTGTTTTTCGCATCATTGAAGATCAGGATGCGGTTGGAGCCCTCCAGAGCCACATACAGACGACCGGTCGGATCGACATAGGTGAAACGCAGCGAAGAGAAGCCGTTGCGCGTCACGGAAGAGACTTCGGTCACGAAATCAGGCTGGCCGAGTACCCCGTCGGCAGAGGCGCCGGCCGGTTTGGTCGCGGCATTGTCGAACCGCAGGACGCGGAGGTTGCCGTTGTCGGTGACCCACAGTGTGCCTTCATGATCGACAAAGGCGGAGTTCGGACTGCCCATGGTGGCGGCGGTGATCGACGCTGGTGCCGCGGCGGCGTTGAAGGAGGTTTGTCCCAACACACCGTCGGCAGGCGCGCCGTTCGCTTTCGTCGAGGCATTGTCGTGACGGATGATCCGGTGGTTGTTGAAGTCGGAGATCCACAAGGTTCCGTTCGCCGTCACCTGGACCGTGACCGGAGCGCGCAGTTTCTCTTGGTTGAAGGTGCTTCCGGTGTTGGTCGTGAAGTCGGTGTGTCCCAACACCCCGTCGGCGTCCGCACCGCTGGCTTTGTTGGCGGCGTTATCAAACCGGAGGACCCGGTTGTTGCTGAAATCGGCCACCCAGAGCCGGCCTTCATGGTCCACATCCACGCCGATCGGCGTGTTGAATTTGTTGGCGGCCAAACCGCTGGTTTTGGTCACGAAATCGGATTGTCCGAAGACGGCTTCCGCCTCTCCGTTGGCCAGAAACGCCTCATACGTGAAGCGGAGCACACGGTGGTTGGCACGGTCGGAAACGAAGACTTTGCCGGAAACGGGATCGATCGAAATGCCGCTCGGTCCGCTGAATCCGCTTGCCGTGGTCGCCGCGGTTTTCGTGACGAAATCGGGTTGACCCACCACCGCCGAGGCATCAGGTGAATCACTCACAATGAAATTCTTGACCGGCGGCGTGTAAGACAGGTCGTAACGCAGCACACGGTTGTTGAACCAGTCGGCGACCCAGACTTTGCCCTCCGCTTCGTCGATCATCATCGCACGTGGAGTGCCGAGGCTGCTTGCAGTCGGCGGATTCGGAGCCGCGTTCGATGTGAATTCGGCTTGTCCCCAGACATAATCGGCATCCGCGCCGTTGGCTTTCGCCGCGGCGTTCTCATAGAT
>CAYVRS010000132.1:0-5135 GCA_964454075.1 uncultured Chitinophagales bacterium | reverse complement strand
CTCCAACCTGCTCCAGATTCCCCACCCTCCCGGAGCGCCGTTCTTCCTGCTCATCGGCCGCCTGTTCTCCATGTTCGTTCCAGCCGTACATGTGGCTCTCAGCATGAACATCTACAGCGCCGTGGCCAGCGCCGGCACCATCCTCTTCCTGTACCTGATCATTGTCCGGTTCATCATGGAGATGAAGGGGCATCCCGACACGTATTCCGTCAACGACAAGATCGCTCTGTATGCCGGTGCCTTCATCGGAGCGATGGCCTTTGCCGTGACCGACAGCTTCTGGATCAGCGCCGTCGAAGCCGAAACCTATGCCCTGTCGATGTTCTTCACCTCCCTGGTGGTCTGGCTCGTTCTCAAATGGTCGGAGAAGCACGAGCAGCCCGGAAACGAGCGCTGGCTGATTTTCATCACCTATGTGTTCGGCCTGGCCTTCGGGGTGCACCTTCTCAGCCTTCTGGCCCTCTTCGCCATCGCCTTGATCATCTATTTCAAGAAGTATGAATTCTCGGTCGGCTCGTTCATCCTGGCAGGCGCGCTGAGTGTCGGCGCCTTCTTCATGATCTACCCGATCACCGCCATCCAACTGCCCACGCTGATGGGCACCTTGTCCGACTCCACGGGTGGACTCATCGGTGCCGGGACCTTCTTCTTCACCGTATTCGGTCTGATCGTGGCGGGCATCTACTACTCGCACAAGAAGCGCCTGCGTGTGTTGAACATGCTGCTTCTGGCCTACGGATGCATCCTTCTCGGTTACTCAACCTATACCTTGATCATCGTGCGTTCGATTGCGAATCCGCCGATCGATCAGAATTCGCCGGACAGCGTGCGCGACATCGTGTCTTACCTGAACCGCGAGCAGTACGGATCCACTCCTTTGTTGTCCGGCAACACATACAACAATGAAACCGGCACTATCGACCGCAACAAGGAAGCGCTCTTCCCACGCCGGTATTCGCGTGAGGCGAGCCATGTGCAGAAGTATTCCCAATACGACAGCGATCTGCATTTCTTCTGGCAGTATCAGTTGGGGCACATGTACTTCCGCTATTTCGCGTGGAATTACATCGGGCGCGACAACGACGAACAAGACGCCCAGTGGGTGAGCGGCTTCACGAAGACAGAGTCCACCGGCACCCCGGCCCACAACGTCTATTTCTACCTGCCCTTCCTGATCGGTTTGGTCGGCATGTTTTATCACTTCCAGAGCGATTGGAAACGCGCCACCGTGGTTCTCGTGCTGTTTGTGGTCACCGGCATCGCCATCGTGATTTATCTGAACCAGTATCCGTTCCAGCCGCGTGAACGGGACTATTCCTATACAGGCAGCTTCCTGGCCTTCGCCATCTGGATCGGCATCGGTTCGTTCTCGCTGATCCAACTGCTCGGCCAGCTCCTGAAATCGCGTGCGGTCGCCATCACCACCTCGGCAGTGCTCTTCGTGTCGGTTCCAGTCTGGATGGGTTTCCAGAACTGGGACGATCATGACCGCACATTGCAATACGTGGCGCCCGATTACGCCTACAATCTGCTGAATTCGGTGGCTCCGTACGCCATCATCTTCACCAACGGCGACAACGACACCTTCCCGCTCTGGTATCTGCAAGATGTGGAAGGCGTTCGCCGCGATGTCCGTGTCGTGAACCTCAGCCTGCTGAACACGACCTGGTACATCAAGCAAATGAAGAACAAATGGAATTACGAGGCTCCGCCGGTTCCGATGTCGATCACGGATGAGGAGGTCGACCGCATCGAAGAGAAATTCCAATTCACGAGACCCGATCACTTCTGGAGGCCCCAAGAGGTTATCATCCCAGTCAACAAAGCTAAACTTGCCAATCTGGTGGAGCAGAATCCGAATGTCGGATTCGAAACCCCGCTCGACCAGCTCGACGGTGAAGTCCGCTTCTATTACGAAGGCAACTTCCTCGCCCAAGACCAGCAAGGCAACAAGATGTACTATACCCGGGTTCAGGACGACATGGTTCTGGACATCCTCCGAACGAACCAATGGGAGCGTCCGATCTACTTCGCCATCACGGTATCGGCCGACGGTCAGCTGAACATGCAGCCCTACTTCCGATTGGAAGGAAAAGCGTTCCGCATCGTCCCCATCCGCCACAACGATCCTTATGGTGCGGTCGACCCGAACATCCATGGCGAGCGCCTTCGCTCGTTCCGATTCCGCGAAATCGACAACGAGAACGCCTATTTTGACGAGAACATCCGTCGGAGGATGGACAACTCCCGCACGGTGATCACCCGCCAAGCCCAGGAATGGGCCCGTGCCGGACGTCCCGATTCCGCTGTGGTCTGGCTCAAATGGGGTGAGGAAAAGATTCCGTTCACCACCATCCGGGGCGATCTCACAAGCATGGTGACCTATGCGTACCGTTATTCTCAATATGGGGAGAACGGACATGCCGTGGAGCTGGCCAAAAAGGCGCTTCCTGACATCGAAGCCTCCCTCCGTTCGAACATGGCCCGGATCGACGCTCAAGAAGCGCAGATTACGGCCTTGGATGAACAGCTCCAGGCGGCGAGGACCAATGTTGCCAAGCGACGCGAGATCTCCAACCGCATCCGCAGCATCAGCACCCAGCGCGAGACGCTCATCCGTGAAATCTCGTTCGATTCGAGCCGGTTCATGATCGTGCAGCACATCTACTACCAAGCGGGAATGGAGGCCGAGGCGCAGTCCATCACCGCCAAAGTCACAGAGATGACCGATGCCCGAATCCCCTTCCCTACCACGGCCGTCGAGACTCAGATGAACGTGGAACGCATCATGGGTGATTAAAACGAGCGCAATCCTCCCTATATTCGAGCCATGATCCAGGCACTTCACCGCGACACTGTCATCACGAGTCTTTCGGCGCTGTTCCAGACAGAAGCGAAAAGCTCCGGTAACACCGTGCGTTTTGAAATCAGGGATTCCGAAACCCAGCGCAAACTCGCCCTTGAGATCCATTTCGACATCGATGTGGAAGACGGTGTCACCACCATGGTGTCCGTGTATTCCCAAAGTGCGTTTTTACAGCTGCACAATTGCACAGGCTTCCTGACTAGCGAGCTGCTCGAGCAAGTCACCTTCTTCGGCAAGCAGAACGGACTCACGACCGGTCTGATCGTCGAAAAGCAGGCCGGATGCAGTCTGTTCGCCAATGTGAACGACGCCATCCTGAAAGGGGACTTCACCAAACTTCCACCGGAACTGATGATGTGCAGCGTCGCACTTTCCTTGACCGACACCATTGATTTCGAGGGCTTCACCTTTGACGAATGACATTGACGGACATCCCGAACTGGATCTGATCAACGATTCCGGCACGCCGGTTTCGATCGACGAGTCTACTGCCATGGCCTGCATCCACGCTGTTTCCGCCGCTGAAGGTGTCACCTTCTCGATGATTGAACTCGTGTATGTCACCGAGAATGAGATCATCGATGTGAACAAGCATCATCTGGGCAAGGAGTATGTCACCGACATCATCTCCTTCCACTACCATGATGCCGGTGCCACAGTCGACCTCGAAGGCTCCCTGGTGATGTGCGCTCCACGCATCCACGAGCAGGCCGCTGAACTCGGCGTATCGCCCGACCTTGAATTCAAGCGCGTCATCATCCACGGTCTGCTCCATCTCGTGGGGCACGACGACACCACCGATGCGCTGAAAGCCTCCATGACCCTTAAAGAAGACGAGATCCTCTCCCGACTTGGCTAGCGCCCAACCCCATATCATCGACCTCATCGTGGTGCTCGTCAAGCGCCTGCGGCATGGCGACGACCTCACCATGCTGCCCACCGAATCGGTCTCCGGCTACAATCCGTCGCAGCTCAGCGCCGCATACTCCTGGATTCTGCAGAAATACCCGCCCGTGCAACCGGCCAATTCGCCGCGCGTGCTGCATTTCGCGGAACGGATGATGATTTCTCCCGCCGCTTACGGCTATCTGCTCGACCTGGTGAATCTGGGAGTGCTCGATGCGCTCGGCATGGAGAAAGTGATTGAAAAAGTGATGTTCCAATCCCTGGAGCAAGCCCCGCTCGACAAGATCAAGACGATCGTCGCGGATGTTCTTTTCGACAAAGGCACGTCACTGAACGGCAACGAGACCATCCATTGATGCGTACGGATTCCCCATGATCCGAAACGCCATCGACCTCGTCCGAAAACACCTCCCTCCCTCTCTTCCGGGTCCGATACCCGAGCACGACGCGACATCCGCTCCTGCGGCTGTGTATACCCGAGTGAGGCACCCGCTGGATAGTGTCGCACCGATCCTGTTCCTCGTGTTCATCGGATCGTTTTTCTGGGATGCCGATGGAATCCTGCGCATCCTTTCCGTGAGCGGATTGATCGGTTTCGGAACCAACTGGCTGGCCATCACGATGCTGTTCCGTCCGCAACACAAACGACCTTTGCTCGGTCACGGTCTCATTCCGGCACAGAAAGAACGGATCGTCGACCGCCTGTCCACCGCCGTGATGAGGAATCTGATCAATCCGGAGGCGATACGGGAGAAACTCACCTCCTCCGGACTCTTCAAGCAGTACCTGGAGCGATTCGGAGCGCAGACACGTGAATTGGTTTCCAACGAGGCGTTCCGTGCCGATCTGAACGCGTTCATCCTCGATCAGGTGCGTGTCGCCGTGTCTGACGAGACGTTTCGCAGGGAGTTGGCCGACGAGCTCATGGAGCATCTCGAAGAGGCCGTATCCGAAACCCGTTTGGAGAAAATGGCTCTCAGCGTCTACAAGAAGACCCGTTCGGAGCAATGGGCCCTGATCGTCGATAAGGCGGTGGTGTCTTTGCCTGAACTCATCGAACCCCGATTGGTCAAAGTCCATGACTGGTTGGAGACCACGGCGGAAGATCTTACGAAGCAAGCCGATTCCATCGAACAGCTTCTGATCGACAGCGTGTACGACATCTTGATCAAACTTGACCTGAAATCACTCATGGCGCAGAATCTGAGCCGCTATGACGAAGGAAGGTTGGAAACACTGATCAAAGACGCCACGCTCGAGCAATTGCGCTACATCCAATCCTTGGGCGGCGTGCTGGGAACCGTCGGTGGACTTGTGATTTGGAATCCCGTCATCGCATTGCCTGCGCTGGCCTTCGTGATCG
>CAYVRS010000131.1:0-5230 GCA_964454075.1 uncultured Chitinophagales bacterium | reverse complement strand
GCGCCAGGATCAGCGAGACCTTGTCCCCGAGTCCGCCGGTGGAGTGCTTGTCGACCTTGATGCCGGGGATGTCCGACAGATCCAGCACGATTCCGGAATGCAGCATGGCGTCGCACAGGGCCGCCGCTTCTTCCGCATTGAGACCGTTCAGGAAGCCGGCCATGAGGAACGCCGACATCTGATAATCGGGGATGCGGTCGTGCGTGTATTCGCTGATGAGCCAACGGATCTCGTCGGAACTCAGAGGTTCGCCATCCCGTTTACGGCGTATCAGACTGACGGGGTTGTTCGTCATCATAGACCTGTCTATTTTCCACTAAAATAAGCCATTTTCCCTCATGGAATTCTCCTTTTCCCAGCTGCTGGTCCTCCTCTTCTTCCTGCTTCCGCTGATCGAGCGGTTCTTCGGCAAGAAAAAAGCGGGGCAGAAGAACGCTCCCGAGCCGGTGGAGGTGGAAGCCGACTACGACGACGAGCCCGCCACGGAAATGACCTGGGAGGAGACGCTCGAACAGCTCGAATCGGTGCTGAAAGGGGAAAAACCGAAAGCCAAGCCGGAGTCGATTCCGGTGCCCGTGACCTTGGAGCAGACCTACCGGTCCGAGGCGCCCGTCCGCCGCGAGTTCGTCAAGAACGAGTTCAAGTCGACGGAGCAGCATTTCCGTAGCGAGTCGCTGCTCGACACCCCGCTCGTGTCGGCTCCCGAGGACCTTGAAACCCGGACCGCCCATGTGAAAGTGACCCGTCAATCGTTGCGCGAAGCCATCGTCGTGAACGAGATCCTGGCGCCGCCGGTCTCGCGCCGTCCCCGCGCCCTGAACCGCGTGTCATGATCCTGCTGGCCGACCGCCACATTCCGTGGCTGGACGAGCTTCCCCCGCCTCCCTCCTCTCCCAAGCCGACGCCCTGCTCATCCGGACTGTGACGCGCGTGGATGCCGATCTGCTTGCTTCTGCCCCGACTCTTCGTTGGATCGGCACCGCAACGGCCGGTTTCGACCATGTGGATGTGGATGCGGTCCGTGCCGCCGGCGTCGAGCTATATGTCGCGGCCGGGTGCAATGCGAGTGCGGTTGGGGACTTTGTTCGTCGTTCGTTGTTGGTTGTTGGTCGTTCGTTGTTGGTTGTTGGTGGTGAAGAGGGGCTGAAACAAACCACAAACCACAAACCACGAACCTTCGCAGTGATCGGCTACGGCCACACCGGTCGTGCCGCGGCGGAAGCGTTGAAGAAGCTGGGGTTCGACGTGGTTCCGTACGACCCGCCGCTTGGATTGACCACCACGTGGGGGGAGGTCCTGGCGTGCGATGCGGTGACGGCGCATGTGCCGCTGACCTTCGAAGGCCCCCACAAGACGCATCACATGGTTTCGACGCGGGATTTCGCCCGGGCGAACTGGCGGATCCTGATCCAAGCCTCGCGCGGCGGCGTGGTGGACGAAGCCGCGCTCAAGGCCTGGATCCGCGCCGGCGGAACCGCGGTGGTCGATGTCTGGGAGAATGAGCCGGCGCCCGATCCTGAGCTGGTGAGCCTGGCCGCGCTCGCCACGCCGCATATCGCTGGGTACTCGGTCGAGGCGAAGTTCCGGGCGACAGCCATGTGCCTTTCGGCACTGTTTACGGTTTTCGGTTATGAAGAAGAGTTTTCAGTTGTCAGTTCTCGGTTTTCAGTGGAAGACGTTCAAAAGCATGTCACTGAGACATCACCCCTCTTCACAGAAAACAGAAAACAGAAAACCGAAAACCTTCTTCGTGACCTTTCCGACGCCCTGAAACGGTCTCCGGATGCGGCGACCTTCAAGACACTCCGAAACGACTCCCCACTACGGAGCGAGGCGGAATAGGCGACGGGCGTTGGCCGTTGTGATGCGGGCCGTCTCGTCCAGGCTGAGGTTCCACAGCAGGCTGAGTTTTTCGGCCACGGCCCGCATGAAGGCGGGCTCGTTACGCTGGCCGCGGTGAGGCACGGGCGCAAGGAACGGCGCGTCGGTCTCGAGGACGATCCGATCCTTCGGAAATTCGTGGATGAACGCGTCGATCAGTCCGTTCTTGTACGTCAGCACGCCGCCCAGGCCGAGCATGAACCCGAGGTCGAGCGCGCGCTTTCCCTCGTCCAACGAGCCGGTGAAGCAGTGCCAGACGCCGAACAGGCGGCCGTCCTGCTCGTCGGAGATCAGGTCCCACAGGTCGCTCGTCGACTCACGATTATGCAGGATCAGGGGTTTGCCGGATTCCCGGGCGATGCGGCAATGGTGGCGCAGACTCGTTTTCTGTTGCTCGATGAGGTCTTTGGACCAGTAATAATCCAAGCCCGTCTCGCCGATGCCGACGATCTCCGGACGCGCGGCCCAGGCTTCGAGGCGGGGCACATCGAGGGGCTCGGCGGGGACGTCGCAGGGGTGGATGCCGGCCATGGCATGAAACCGAAGCGTGGGATGGCGGAGGGCGGCGATGCCTTGGAGCGAGTCGAAATCGATGGCAGGCAAGGCGATGTCCCGGATGCCCGCGCCAAGGGCACGGTCCATGACGGCGGGGAGATCCGCGGCCAGCTTCGCGTGGTACAGGTGGCAGTGGGTGTCGAAGAGCGACGCGGGGGTTGTATCTTGGGCGGATGAATCTGACCTATCTCTCATACCTGAAGATACCGGAACTGCTTGAGCTGCAGAAGCTGCAATCGCAGCCCGAAGAACACGACGAGATGCTGTTCATCGTGATCCATCAGACCTACGAGCTCTGGTTCAAGCAGATCCTTCACGAGTTCGGTCGGATGCAGGCCGAATTGCGCGCCGGACGCACCATCGGCACGAAAAAAGGAACAGACGGCTCGGACGGCGTCAAGTACCTTAAGCGGACGCTGTACCATCCGGTGTTTCCGGATTTATGGCAGATCAGAACGTCGTTCTGATGAAATGTTGAAGGTTGAATGTTGAATATTGAAAAAAGAGGTTTTCAGACATCTTCAATTCAACCTTCAACCTTCAACCTTCAACCTTCAACCTTCAACATTTAAAACCCAACCCGTGTCCTATTTTCTGATCTACCTCCCCATCTTAGCACTAAGTCTTCTCTGGGTCGGAGGCGGGATGGTGCGCCGGCCGGAGGTGATGTCGGCCTATCTGGCGCGCGAGGCCGAGGTCAAGCGCTTGCCGAAGCATATCCTGAAGCTGCTGCGCTACCTGCTGATTTTCTCCGCGTTGGGTGGTGCCTTCGCGCTGTTTCCGCTGAACATCGCCCTGCTGTCGCACAGTTTGGCCGGACTCGCCATGTCGATCCTCGTCGGCCGATGGATGATTCAGTGGGAGGCGGTCTGCGAACTGGTTCTGGCGGAGCCGGATACGGTGAAACGGGCAGTGAGGAAGTTCGGGGTGGTGCTCATTGCATGGGCATTGCTGAGCGCTGCGTTAATTTTAAATATTCAATTTTAAATGTTGAGTGTCGAGGTAGCTTCCGTACCCATAGACACTCTCGAAACCCCACATTTAAAATTGTTCATTAAACATTGATCGTCCTTCCCCAACCCCAAGGCTTCCATCTCCCCGATCTGAACATCGGGCTG
This sequence comes from uncultured Chitinophagales bacterium, assembly GCA_964454075.1. Classification (GTDB taxonomy): domain Bacteria; phylum Bacteroidota; class Rhodothermia; order Balneolales; family HLUCCA01; genus CAMTWZ01. The sequence continues at coordinate 1,676 of CAYVRS010000131.1, read as the reverse complement.
GATGTGTCGCGTCTGATCGATGGGAATGTGATCGTGTCGCACGCCCATGGCGACCACATGCCGAAAAGCAAACTTCTTCATGCGATCGCCACGCCGGCCACGGCGGCGCTCCTGCGCGCACGCGGCTACCGGGGCGCGCTCACGGTGCTGCGTTTCCATGAGCCGATGGATCTGGAGCGCTGCCGGGTGACCCTCTACCCTGCCGGACACATTCTCGGATCGGCGATGGCGCATGTGGAATCGGATGCCGGCTCGCTGCTGTACACCGGGGATTTCAAGAGTCCGCCGTCGCCCACCTCCGACGGATTCGCCTTTCCGACGGGCGTCGACCTGCTCATCACCGAAGCCACGTTCGGCCTCCCCATCTACAAATGGGAGCCGCATGAGGTGCTGTTCGAGCAGATCCGTGACTTCGCGAAAACCGCTCTGGCCGAAGGTCAGACACCCGTTTTTTATGGATACAGCCTGGGCAAGACGCAGGAGATCCTGCATGCGCTGGCGCCGCTCGGACTCACGAGCCAAGTCCACCATTCCGCCTATGCGCTTTGCCGCATCTACGAGGACTTCGGCGTGGATCTGGGCTCCTACGAACGCTACGACGAGTGGACGGTGGCCGGAAAGGCAGTGGTGTGTCCGCAAGGAAGCCTGCAGGTGGACAATGCCCGCACGGCGAGGGTCTCAGGCTGGGCCGCGCTGGAAGGCCGCACCCGAAGCAGCGGCGCGCACGCGCACATCGCGCTGTCCGACCATGCCGACTATTTCGAACTCATGCGCTTCATCGAGGCGGTGAACCCGAAAGAACTCAAGGTGGTGCACAGCCCCGATCCGAGCGTGGTCGACTGGATGTGGTCGACTCAGAAGCGGATCTCGTAGCGGGTGCCGACGCCCTCGGTACTGCTCACGTCCAAGGTGCCTTTCAGGTTTTCGCGCACGATCACGGCGATGGAATACGCGCCGAGTCCGCTTCCCCCATCCAACTCTTTGGTGGTGTAGAATGGATCCATGTGTTTGGCCAGCACCTCGGTCGACATTCCCACCCCGTCGTCTTCGTAGACCAGGCAGTTGCGGCCGTCTTCTTTGGTGAGCGTGAAGCAGACCCTTCCGGTGGTGCGTCCGTGAAACGCATGCCGGAACGCGTTTTCCGAGAGGTTCATCACGATCTGGGAGAAGAGCCCGGGTTGGTCGATCATGATCGAAGGGTCGCCCTCCACATCGAATCGGATCCTCTTGGATTTGAACATCGGGTTCAGGGAATCGACCAGCTGGCGCACATAGTCGAGCAGCACGACTTCGCGTTCGCGGCCTGACGACTGGTCGATGCTGAGCAACTTGTAACTGCTGATGAACTCGATGCCACGCAGCACACTTTGGCGGACCACAGCGTTCATCTCATTGATGTCCACCATGGCGTCGCGCATGATGTCCGGGTTCGGGTCGCTGCGCGAAAGTTCCTCATTGAGGATGTCGAGCGAATCTTTGACCATGTGCGAGCCGGTGACGGCGATGCCAAACTGGCTGTTCAAATCATGCATCATGGAGGCGATGATGCGTCCGAGCCCGGAATCCGCGGCATTCCTCACCACATGGCGGTTGAGCTGCTCGATCTGCACCGATTTGTTCTCGTTCAGCACTTGCAGTTTAAGCGCCATCGACTCCGCGTCGCGTAGCGCCGTGCG
>CAYVRS010000130.1:0-5445 GCA_964454075.1 uncultured Chitinophagales bacterium | reverse complement strand
CAAGGTCAGCGGAATCACCAGAAACGCCGCTTTGTTGTCCAAGGTCCAGGCCAGCATCCGTTCGTAACGGGCGATGAAGACCTTGAAGGCACCCAGCACAGTGAGCACGATCAGAGCCACGAAAATCACATTCGAAAACACGGACGTATCCGGTCCCAAGGGCATCCAGACCGACGCCAACACCCAGCCGATGCCGATCAGCGAGGCGTAGACCGGAATCTTGCCGTACTTGGTCGGCTCGCTCGACGATTTGCGCATGATGAGATAAGCCACCGCCGGAATGAGCAGCAAGGTGACGACGATGGAGGCCACCAGCGCGAACGATTTGGTGTACGCCAGCGGACTGAACAGCTTCCCTTCGGCCGCTTCCAGGAAAAAGACAGGGATGAAGCTCAGAATCGTGGTTCCGACCGCGGTCAGCACGGCTGAGCCGACTTCCGCCGCCGCCTCGTAGATCGTCTCCAGGCGCGACTGCCCTTCCGGGGCCGCATCCAACTTGCGGATCATGTTCTCTGTGAAGATGATGCCCATGTCGACCATGGTGCCGATGGCGATCGCGATGCCCGACAAGGCCACGATGTTCGCTTCGATGCCGAAGGCTTTCATGAGGATGAAGCAGGCCAGCACCGCAACCGGCAGCAAGCCGCTGATGAGCAGCGAGGAGCGCACATTCATGACCATGACCACCACCACGATGATGGTAATCAGGATTTGAAGAAGCATCGCGGTTTCGAGGGTGGCGATGGTCTCTTTGATGAGTCCGGAGCGGTCGTAGAACGGTTCGATGCGCACTTTGGAGACGGTGCCGTCGTCGAGCGTGCGTTCGGGGAGTCCGGGCGCGATCTCCGCGATCTTGGCCTTCACGTTGTCGATCACCTGCAGCGGATTGGCGCCATAGCGCGACACCACGACCCCACCCACGGCTTCGGCTCCAGTCACATCCAGCGCGCCTCGGCGTTGCGCCGGACCAAACGTGACGCGGGCCACATCCTTGATGAGGATGGGTGAATCGCCGCGCGCATCCACGACCGTGTTTTCGAGATCCTCCAGCGATTTGATAAACCCGATGCCGCGAACGAGGTATTCGACCCGGTTCAGCTCGATGGTCCGCGCGCCCACATCCAGATTCGATTCCTTGACGGCGGTGTACAGGTCGGTGATGGTGAGTCCGGCGAGCTGCAATTTCTCCGGATCGGCGTCGATATGGTATTCCTTCACATACCCGCCGATGCTGGCCACTTCGGCGACGCCTTCGGCGGAGGCGAGCGCATATTTGACCTGGAAATCCTGGATGGACCGCAATTCGTGCAGATCCCATCCCCCATCGTGCTGAAGCGTGTACCAGTAGACCTGGCCGAGCGCGGTGGCGTCGGGACCCAGCATCGGCTTCGCATCCGCAGGTAGCACACCCGCGGGCAAAGCATTGAGCTTTTCGAGGATGCGGCTGCGGCTCCAGTAATACTCCACATCCTCATCGAACAGGATGTAGATGCTGGAGAAGCCGGTCATCGAGGTGCTGCGGATGGTTTTCACCCCCGGCACACCGAGCAAAGCGGTGGTAAGCGGATAGGTGACCTGGTTGTCGATGTCCTGCGGTGAGCGGCCCGGCCAATCGGTGAACACGATCTGCTGGTTCTCGCCGATGTCGGGTATGGCGTCGACCGAGACGGGCTCGCGCGGCATGAATTCCGGCGCCCAGGAGAACGGAACGGTCATGAGACCGCCCGCAATCATGACGAAGAGCAGCAGGAAAGCGACGAGCCGGTTTTCGAGGAAAAAACGGATGATGGAATTGAGCATAAAGTCTGAAACTGAAAAGAGAATCACGGGTCCGAACGTAGGACCGGTCTCAGATCAGATAGACACTCAAGAGGGAAAGCCGGGCGTTTGTGGAGGGCGGGGCAGGGTCGGATCGATGTGTCCGATTGTGCGAGGTGCGAAGCGCGATGTCAGAGGTGCCCATCGAATGATTCGATTCGAAGATCGGCTCCAGCGTCAGCGGGGAAGCGACCACGACCGCCGTGGCGGAATCGACATCAGCGGGCATGGCTTCAAAACCGCAGGCGCAGTCGTCACAGGGCTGCGAGCAGCATGAATTGGCGGCTTGGATGGCGGCGACACATGGAGGACACCATGCCCAGACCATCGCCAACAAGACGAGCATCGACGTAAGTCGTTGAAACCGGATCATGAACGAAGATATGGAGTTACCCCGTGAAGATCACGATGCCAAGCAGCAACACCAAAGCGAGTTTCGCGATAAGTGGACGCCAATTCTGCATAACCACAAGCACAGATTAAGGAGTTGTGTATAACTTGTGGAAAGTACAATCCCTTATCCACAGAATGCAAGTGTTTGTGTGGAAAAGTTTTCAACTTATTCATTTGATTCTTAACGAGTTGGTGACCACGCTCACCGAGCTCAGCGCCATGGCCGCTCCGGCGAGCATCGGACTCAGGAATCCGATCGCCGCCAAAGGGATCCCGATGGTGTTGTACACGAAGGCCCAGAACAGGTTCTGGCGGATGATCCGGTAGGTCTGTTTGCTGATGCGCATGGCCTCTTCGATGCTCCGGAGGTCGTTTCCGGTGATGGTGATGTCCGCCGAGCTCACGGCCAGATCCGAGCCGGAGGCGAGGGCGATGCCGAGGTCGGCCTGGGTCAGCGCTACGGAATCGTTGATGCCGTCACCCACCATGGCGACCTGCGCCCCGCCTTTCTGGTAGCGTTTCACGACATCGGCTTTCCCTGTCGGACTCACCTCCGCTTCCACCCGATCAATGCCCAGTTGCCGGGCGACGGCTTCGGCGGGGGCTTGGTGGTCGCCGGTGAGCATCACGACTGTGAGTCCCAGCTTGTGGAAGCCCGCCACCGCCTCGGCCGCATAGCCGCGGAGCTCGCTTTCAAGGGAGACGATTCCGGCCGGCTCCCGGTTTTCGAGCACGGCGACAAGCGTACGGCCCTGCTCCATCTGCGCCTTGGCCCACATCCATCCCTCATGGCCTTCGGGAAGCAGCGAGGTCGACCCGATGTCGATGGTGGAGGCGCCGACGAGTCCGCTCACGCCCACACCGGCGCGTGCGGCAACCTGCAAGGCGAAGGACAGCTTGAGGGACCGTTCGGAGGCCGCCTGGACGATGCTCCTGGCGATAGGATGGTCGGAGTGCTGCTCCACCGAAGCCACGGTGGCAAGGAACGCGTCCGGGTCGCGGGGACCGAAAACACGAACCTCCGCCACCCGCATCGCGCCGGTGGTCAGGGTTCCGGTCTTGTCGAGCAGGATGGTGGTGATGGTCTTGGCTGCTTCCAACGACACCGCGTCTTTGATGAGGATGCCTTTCTGCGCGGCGCGTCCGGAACCGACCATGATCGCAGTCGGCGTGGCCAGGCCGAGAGCGCACGGACACGCGATGATCAGCACCGCCACCGTATGCAGAAGGGCGGTTTCCAGCCCGACGGTCCAGAACGTGAGAAGGAAGGTGACCAGCGCCACGACCAAGACCACCGGCACGAAGACGGCCGCGATCTTATCGACCAAACGTTGGATGGGGGCTTTGCTGCCTTGGGCGTGTTCCACCGCGGCGACGATGCCGGCCAAGGCAGTGTCGGCCCCGACTTTTTCCGCGCGGAAGATGAAGCTCGTGGCGCCGTTCCGGGTACCGCCGATCACGCGGTCGCCGGGTTTCTTGTCCACGGGAAGGCTTTCGCCGGTCATCATCGACTGGTCGATGAGCGCCTCGCCTTGCTCGATGCGTCCGTCGACAGGCACCGACTCGAAGGCTTTGACGAGGAGGCGGTCGCCGATGCGGACCGCTTTGAGGGGAACGCTTTCGAGCGAGCCGTCATCCCGCTGGAGGGTCGCCATTTTGGGAACGAGGTCGAGCAAGCCGCGGATGGTCTCACGGGTGCGGTTTTTGGCCCTGTCTTCCATCCATTTGCCAAGAAGTACGAGCGCCACGACTACGGCAGCCGTGTCGAAATACACATCCGGATGTCCGGTGGCCATCGCCCAAGTACTGTAGAGGAAGGCCGAGCCGGTGCCGATGGCAACGAGCGTATTCATGTCGGCCACCCCGTGCCACGCCGCCTTCCATGCCCGGATGAAAAAATCGCGCCCCGCGACGGACAGTACGATCCCCGTCAGCACAAATTTCACGAGATCGGCCGTCAGACTGTGTCCGATGTGCGACCCCAAGGCCATGGGCACCATCTCCAGCAGGAACACCGGCACGGCCAGACCCATCCCGAGGATGAACCTGGCCTTAGCGCTCTCCCCGGGCGGGGTCCTCCGCGAGTTCGCCGTCGATTTTGAGCGAGGCGCCGTACCCGGCCTCTTCGACGGCACGGATCAGCGCCGCGGGATTCAGATTCTCTCCCTGCACATGGGCCGCTTCCGTAGCCAGGTTCACATCCGCCTGGCTCACGCCAGGAACAGACGACAATGCTTTTTCAACATGCCGAACGCACGAGGCGCAGGTCATGCCGGTGATGGTGAAGGACAGGCTGCTCATGCAGGAAGATACGGAGGTCCATCGCTTCGCTCAGGATGAGGAGGTCGCTTTTAAAATTAAGCACATTGTGACGCTCCGTCTTCCGTATTTTAGTCGCATCAAGAGAATCAGAACCTTTCATTTCGATTTTTTACCCAGCCTATGTGCGGAATCGTTGGTTATATCGGACATCGCCAAGCCTCGGATGTCATCCTCAAAGGCCTGAAACGCCTGGAATACCGCGGGTATGATTCCGCCGGAATCGCCCAAGTCGACGGACACCTGGACATCAAGAAAGCGAAGGGCAAAGTCGCCCTGCTTGAAAAACTGGTCAAGGCCTCGCCACATGCCGCCACCTTGGCTCTGGGACACACCCGCTGGGCCACGCACGGCGAACCGAATGATGTGAACGCGCATCCGCACACCGGTGGAAAACGCAAATTTGCGCTGGTGCACAACGGCATCATCGAAAATTACAACGTCCTGAAAACCTCGCTCGAAGCGAAAGGGCATGTGTTCGAGGGACAGACCGACACCGAGGTGCTCGCGCACCTGATCGAGGAAGTCGATGCCGTGAACCCGGGCAATTTCGTGAACGCGATCCAGATGGCGCTTCAGCAAGTGACCGGCACCTTCGGCATCGCGATCGTGCATGGGGACTTCCCCGACACGCTGTTCGCCGCACGTCGCGGTTCTCCCCTGCTGGTGGGCGTGGGCAAAGACGAATTTTTCGTGGCGTCGGACGCCTCCCCCATCATCGAATACACGCAGAATGTGGTGTATCTGGACGACGACGAGATGGCGGTGGTCACCCGCTCGGGATATGAAGTGAAAACCATCCGCAACGTCGCCATTTCCAAAGAAGTGCACCAATTGGCGCTGAGCCTGGAGCAAATCGAGAAAGGCGGATTTCCGCATTTCATGCTCAAAGAGATCTACGAACAGCCCCGCGCC
>CAYVRS010000129.1:2691-5505 GCA_964454075.1 uncultured Chitinophagales bacterium | reverse complement strand
ATGCGGTTTTCCGTGCCTTCGAGCTGCACTTGCAGGTCGCGGAAGGCCTGTGTGGCTTGCAATTGAGGGTAATTCTCAGCGACCACCATCAGACGCGACAGGGAGGAACGGAGTCCGGCTTGAGCCTCTTCAAAGGCTTTGACGGCGTTCGGATCGTTGAGCGCGTCGGCCGTGAGTTGGATGGAGGAGGCCTTGCTGCGCGCGTCGATGACCGCGGTCAGGGTTTCCTGCTCGAAATTGGCCGCGCCTTTGACGGTGTTCACCAGATTCGGGATGAGGTCGGCACGTCGCTGATAGGCGGTGTTGACCTGTCCCCAGGCCTCGTTCACGCGTTCTTCGGCGGTCACGAGTCCGTTGTTGATCGACATTCCCCAGAAAAGGAGGACCACGACGGCCCCCAGAGCGATCCATTTAGCCATGGTAGATTTTGCGAATTTTGATGAAGGGTTGCCCGTGAAAGATACTATTTTTCCGGCCTTCCGAATTAGAATAAAGGATTCTGTGACCTTCCGATTTGTTTATTTCGACATCGACGACACGCTTCTCAACCACCGCCATGCCGAGCGTGCCGCCCTTCAGGAGGTCCGTAACCAGATGCCGGTGCTGCAACGTGTGCCTATCGAAGAGCTGTGGGCCACCTATGGCACCATCAACCGGGGCTTGTGGGAACAGTACGGAAAAGGGGAGATCACCCGTCAGGAACTCCAACACCTGAGATTCGCACTGACCATGGTCGACTTGGGTATCCCGGAAAGTTTTCAGGAGACCATCAGCTCCGCCTATATGCAGTGGTACCGCAAGTCGTGGACCTGGATGCCCGGTGCCAAGGAGGCCTTGGAGAAAATCCATGCCCGGACTCCGGTCGGATTCCTGACCAACGGCTTCGCCGAAGTGCAGCACGCCAAGCAGAAAGCCTTCCATCTGGGCGCGTTTTCCGACATCTATGTGATCTCCGAGGAAGTGGGCTGCATGAAACCCTCGGCCTGCATCTTCGAGCATGCCACAAAACGGACAGGATTGGAGCCTGCCGACATCCTTTATGTGGGAGATTCGCACAGCAGCGACATCCAAGGAGCGAAGCGCTTCGGTTGGCAGACGGCCTGGCTCACCGACCAGGAAAGCGATCCGACGGGCATGGCGGATGTGATCGTGGGCTCGATGAGCGAGCTGGTTACAAAGCTTTATTGATTCTTCCTCCCTGTTAAAACGAAAATCCCTGTATTTTCCAGTCCATGAAAACCGAACCCACCGTCACGCTTGAACTCGCACTGGAACACGGTCTCACGGCCGACGAATTTGAAAAGATCAAGGGGTATTTGGGACGCGTCCCGACCTTCACAGAGCTTGGCGTCTATTCGGTGATGTGGAGCGAGCACTGCTCCTACAAGAACTCCATCAAGGTATTGAAAACCCTTCCTCGCGACGGCAAAGCCCTGTTGGTGGGTGCCGGTGAGGAGAATGCGGGCTTGGTCGACATCGGCGACGGACTCGCCTGCGCCTTCAAAATCGAATCGCACAACCACCCGTCCGCCGTGGAGCCGTATCAAGGGGCCGCGACCGGCGTGGGTGGCATCCACAGGGATATTTTCACGATGGGCGCGCGTCCGATCGCCTCGTTGAACAGCCTTCGTTTCGGTTCGCTGGACCATCCCCGCGTCCGCTTCCTGCTGGATGGCGTGGTGCGCGGCATCGGCGATTACGGCAACAGTTTCGGCGTGCCCGGAGAGATTTATTTCGATGACAGCTACGAGGGAAATCCGTTGGTGAACGCCATGAGCGTGGGCATCGTGGAGGTGGGCAAGACGGTCTCCGCCATTGCCGAGGGCGTCGGAAACCCGGTCATCATCGTCGGCAGCAGCACGGGTCGCGACGGGATCCATGGCGCGACCTTCGCCTCGGTGGAAATCAGTGAAGAAAGTGAGAAGAAACGCCCGAGTGTGCAGGTGGGCGATCCGTTCACAGAGAAATTATTGTTGGAAGCCTCGCTGGAGGCCCTGAAAACCGGTGCCGTGGTCGGCATGCAGGACATGGGCGCGGCGGGAATTTCCTGCTCCTCCTCGGAAATGAGCGCGAAGGGCGGGGTAGGGATGAAGATCAACCTCGATCTGGTCCCGATGCGCGAAGAAGGCATGACCGCCTATGAATTGCTTCTGTCCGAAAGCCAGGAGCGCATGCTCGTGGTGGCGCACAAGGGCCGCGAGCAGGAGATCCTGGACGTGTTTGAGAAATGGGATCTTCATGCGGTGGTGATCGGCCATGTGACGGACTCCGAGCACGTCGAATATTGGAAAGACGGCGAGATCAAAGCCCGCATCCCCGCCGATTCCCTGGTTCTTGGCGGTGGCGCACCGGTATACACGCGTGAGGCGGTGAAACCTGCGTATCTGGCTGAAAAACAGGGATTTGATGTGGATTCTTTAGCGGATAATGTCCCGCTTAAAGACCGCATCCTTGAGCTGATGACCTCTCCGAACATCGCCTCGAAACGCTGGATTTTCGAGCAGTACGACACCATGGTGCGCACGAATACGGTGATCGGGCCGGGTCCGTCGGACGCGGCCGTCGTCCGCCTCAAAGGCACGGACAAAGGCCTCGCCGTGAAAACCGACTGCAACGGACGCTTCGTGTACCTGAATCCGCGTCGTGGTGGACAGATCGCCGTCGTGGAAGCCGCTCGGAACGTGGTCTGCGCAGGTGGGAAGCCGCTCGCCATCACGAACTGCCTGAATTTCGGAAACCCGTACAAGCCGGAGAATTACTGGGTCTTCCAGGAAGCGGTGGGAGGCATGGGCGACGCCTGCCGCGTGCTCGACA
>CAYVRS010000129.1:1438-2681 GCA_964454075.1 uncultured Chitinophagales bacterium | reverse complement strand
GTGGAGCGGGATGCGACCACGGCGAATTTCAAGGCCGAAGGCGATGCGGTGATCTACATCGGCGCTCCGCGACGCGGACTCGGTGGCAGCGAATACCTCAGCTGGTGCCACAAGCTGGTGACCGGCGACGCGCCCGAGCTGGACCTGGCGTTTGAAAAATCCCTGCAGGACAGTCTCCTTGCCGCCATCCGCAAAGGATGGATCCGTTCCGCGCATGACATCTCCGACGGTGGCTTGGCCACGACATTGGCCGAAAGCTGCCTCTTCGGCGGCAAGGGCGCGACGGTCGATCTGGCGGCCTTGGGCGGCGCGACGCGCGAAGTGCTCTTCAGTGAAGCGCAGTCTGGCGTGGTGATCAGCGTCGACTCCAGCCGTGTGGACGATATCCTCACGCATTTCGGTTTGGCCGGAGTTCCGGCGCATGTGCTGGGTACGGTAGGCGGCTCCACGCTCGACATCGCAGGCGTTGGCGCCATCGCGGTCTCCGACATGGCCGAGTTGCATGGTAACGCGATACGACTCAAGGTGAGTTAGTGGTTTGTTGGTCGTTGTTCGTGGCAGGGATGTCTCTACAACAAACGACGAACAACGAACTACTTCAGCAGTAACATCCTCTTGCTGACTACCCCTTGCTCGGTTTCGAGTCGGTAGATGTACATCCCCGAGCTGAGCGCTTTGGCGTCGAAGGTGACTTCATGGAATCCGGCAGACATGTCTTGATTCACCAAGACGGACACCTCGCGCCCTAAGAGGTCATACACGCTGAGTCTGACACTTCCAGCCAGCGACAACCTAAAACCGACAACCGTCGACGGATTGAACGGATTCGGATAGTTCTGCTCCAGTTCGATGCCCATGGCGCGTTCGGCATCGGTCGGTGCTTCGATCGAGGTGAGTTCGGTGAAGCCGAAGCGGGTCCAGACCGGGAAGTGGTCGGACGTGGTGGAAAGATAGCTACCCACATAGGTCGGGTTTTCGATGCGTTCGGTGCCGTCCAGATGCAGTGTTTTCATCTTCACATTGGCCACGATATGGTCGATGTTCGAGGAGGAGCTGTACGAGGTCTGTCCGCGGTCGCTGAGGGCTTTGGTGATCACCTTATAGTTTGCATCCTGCACGAAATTGAGATAGGGAGAGGGCAGGTTGTTGAAGATGGACGTGGTCACGTCATCATTGAAATCGCCGAGAAGCAACACGTTCTGCGTGGACAAGTTGTCGATGTACGCCTTGATGATCTGCGAGT
>CAYVRS010000129.1:0-1428 GCA_964454075.1 uncultured Chitinophagales bacterium | reverse complement strand
GGATGGTGATCGCCCGCATGCGCTGTGTGACGCCATCGACCGTGGCGTTGAACAGGAAGAAGTACGGATAACGTCCGCCTCCCCACTGACCGTCCGTACTTGTGAAATCGGCGAACAGGGAGTCTATAGTGGTGGTCTTGTAGATGAAGGCGGTTTTCTGGGCCTGACCGATCGGTGCCACGAAGCCTTTGTAGTTGTTCACGCGGAGCGAATCGACCAAGCGGGCGAACGCCGCATTGTCGGAGATTTCCTGAAGGGCATACAGGTCGGCATCGATGGTGCGGATCACGCGCAATGCGTTTGTGAATTGGAGTTCTTCATCGGCAGGACCATTTCCTGCGTTGCCGAACCACTCGATGTTCCAGGTCACCGCATCGAAGGTTTTCGATTTCGGGATATTCTGATAAGGGATTTCAAAGACATCGACCACAAGGTCGTTCGCCGAGCGCGGAAGCACTTGGTAGGTTCCGGCGAAGCGTCCAACGACACCGACCACGGATATCGGTCCGGTTGGAGCTGTGGCGCCCACCAGGTTCGTGTTGTTGTCGATACGCAATTGTGCGACGTTGCCTGACCCGTCTCTGAGCGCGTAATTGGTGTTGGCTTGGAACGCGCCTGCGAAGGGTGTGGTGCCTGGTTGCAGGTTCACGATGGGGTAGATGGTCACGTTCTCGAGGCGGATGAGCTGCGCTTCGACGGCTCCGGCGTTCAACTGCTGCATGGTGACGGTTTTCGGAGCCTGCACTTGGCGTCCTGATGGATGAACGGTGAAAATGATTTCCTCAGAGGAACCGGCGGGGACCGAAATCTGACGGAGTCCGTCTCCGACAAGGCCGATGGAATTTCCGAATTCGCCCAATGGGCCCGACACGACGATGGAATCTCCCGTCTGAACCGCGGCATGGAGCGGTGTCCAGAATGTGGCCAATCCACCGGTGGCGTCTTGGAAATAGGCAGGTCCGCCAAGTTCATTGCCGACGGTGATCCATCCGGTCACCGTCACATTCGTTCCCAAGGGGAGATTGCGCGCCTGCGCGATTGAAATCGCCGTGCTGGCATCGAAGGTGGGTCCCGTAAGATTCAGCGTGTAGACCGGACGGCTCGGATCGTTCGAGGATATGCGGAGCGAATCGGTATAGGTGCGCAACTCCGTGGGTTCGAAAACGATCTGGAACGACTGGTTGCTCAGCGAGGGGATGGTGACGTTGTCGAGGGGCGAGGACAGGCGGAAACCGGCATCTGCGAAGACGGCGCTGGATATGGTCAGAGATTGCGCGCCGGTGTTGCGCACGAGAAGGGTGGCGGCGCGCGACTGTCCGACCGCCGTGTTCGCGAAGGTATAGCGTCCGCTCGAAGGGACCGCGACGCCGTTCACCTCAAGCGCGATGGCGGGGTTCTGGGAGACTTCCACATAGTCAGTCATCCGGA
>CAYVRS010000128.1:0-5566 GCA_964454075.1 uncultured Chitinophagales bacterium | reverse complement strand
CCAGTTGCGTGAAGGTGACTCCTGAATGCCGCCACAGATAGAACGAGAAGGAACCCGGTTGCGTATTGATCTCATTGAAATACACCTCGCCGGTAGAATCGTTCATCAGAAAATCGAGCCGCACCACGCCCGAACATCCGAAGGCGCGGAAAATCCCCAAGGCGATGCCGCGGATCTTTTGCGTAAGGTCGTCGGAGATGGGGGCGGGAATCAGGCGGTCGGCGGAAGCCATGCCTTTGGTGGCATCCCCGCTTTGGTATTTGTCTTTGAAACTGAGCAGGTCGCCCGAACCCACCGGTTGCTCGCAGACGCTCGCTTCGGCCTGATCGGGTGAACCGAGGATGGAGCAGTTGATTTCCCGAAGGGGTGTCACCGCTTTTTCCACAAGAACGGAGACATCGTAGCGGAAGGCGTTCTCGACTGCCGTGATCAGCGCCGCACGGTCGTTCGCCCGGCTCACTCCGATGCTGGATCCGAGATGGGTGGGTTTGACGAACAAGGGATAGCCCAGCGCTTCGGCTTGCGCCAGCAGCGCGTCTTGACGGGTAGCCCATTCGGGCTCGCGGAAGCTGACATCATCGACCACGGGGAATCCATACGCGCGGCAGACGGCCTTCGCCAGGCGCTTGTCCATGCCGATGGCGCTGGCGGTTACTCCGGAACTCGTGAACGGCAGGTTGTACACCTCGCAGACGCCTTGGAACGCGCCATTCTCGCCATCCGATCCATGGAAGGCGGGAATCACGACATCGACCGCCCAGGTTTTCGGGCTCGCGAAGAGTCCGGGCTTGGAAGTCTGCTGCAGCCGCGCTTTGCCATTGGCTCCGAACGTGAAAGCGCATTCGATGCCGGCAGACTCGGCCGCCTTTACGTCCTTGTAGGTCGCCAGGTCGGCGAAGGCTTCCCCGGTGAACCATCGACCCGATTTGGCCACGTACAGCGGAGTCACGGTATGCGGCGTGTCGCCCAAGGCGGCCATCACCTGCATGCCGGTGAGCACGGAGACTTCATGTTCAGGAGAGGGGCCGCCGAAGGCGACCAGGATCGAAAGGGGGCGAGACATTCGGTTCAGCTTCCAGGGCGAGATATGACAGCCAGCGTGCATCGGCTCACGCAGACCAGTTTGTGATCTTCCGTACGGATCTCCACCGACCACACTTGGGTGGTGGCGCCTTTATGGAGTGGAACCGCCACGGCTTCCACCCACCCCGACCGTACCGCACGGAGATGGTTCGCATTGATTTCCAAGCCGACGGCCGTTTTTCCAGACTCGTGCACATTCAGCCAAGCCCCTACGGAGGCCACGGTTTCGGCCAGAGCCACAGACGCGCCGCCGTGAAGCAGGCCCATCGGCTGATGGGTGCGGTGGTCGACCGGCATCCGCGCTTTCACGGTCTCTTTGGCCAGCCATGTGAACTCGATTCCAAGCGCGTCGCCCATGGTGGGTGGCATGGAAGTAAACAAAGATTCGACGGAAGGGCGGACGTCCTCGGCTATGAACATGTGTGAAAAGTAAGGATTTTTGGAATCCCCCATCTTCTGCTAAATTGCCGCGTCAACCATAGCAACATCTTATGAAAAGTCGTCTTTTCGACATCGTCGAGTCCGGATACGAACGTCATGCCACCGGCATCCAATTGGTCACCAAGCGCAACGGCGTGTGGATCGAAACCACGACCGAAGATTTCAAGCGTATGGTTCATCATGCCGCATTGGGTTTCCATGACCTCGGGCTGAGAAAAGGCGACCGGGTGGCCATCCATAGCGAGAACAATACCGAGTGGATCGTGGTCGACCAGGCCCTGATGACGATCGGCGCCGTGCCTGTTCCCATCTATACCACGCTGCCCACCGACCAGATCGCGTACATCGTGCGCTCCTGCGAAGCTTCGTCCTATGTGGTGTCCGGTCCCGAGTTTTATGCCGCGTTCGCGCCTGAGCGCGACCAGCTTCCCTTCGTCAAGCATGTGGTCTACACCGTGAATCCGGTGGAGCACGCGCATGGATTGCAGGCGCTGATCGCTCGCGGTGCCGAAATGGCCGCCGAACATCCCGGCTTGTGGGAGTACCTCAAATCGGAAGTGACGCCGGACGACCTCGCCACGCTCATCTACACCTCCGGCACCACCGGCTTCCCCAAAGGAGTGATGATCAGCCATGGCAACCTGTCCTATACGATCAATGTGGGCATCGAACGCATTCCGTTCGCCTTGGAAGACAAGGCGGACAAAGCGGTGCTGGCCTATCTGCCCCTCTCCCACATTTTCGAGCGCGCCATCGACCTGGTTTACATGAAGTACGGCTACACCATCTACTATGTGGAGAAGGTGGATGAGATTCCGAACGACGTGAAGACCGTGAAACCCTATTTCTTCGGCACGGTGCCTCGTTTGCTCGAGAAAATGCACACCGCGTTCAGGACCAAGGTCAACGAAGCGGACGGACTCAAAAAAGCGCTCGGCAACTGGGCGCTCGACATGGCCGAAAACCAGGACGTCGAAGAAAAGCGCGGTTTTGTGAAACGCATCAAGTTCGCCATCGCGGACATCCTCGTCTACCGGAAGCTCAAAGCCGCGCTGGGCGGAGAGCTCATGGGCTTGGTGAGCGGTGGCGCCGCACTGAGTCCGAAGTTGCTCAATTTCTACAACGGCATCGGGCTTCTTCTGCTTCAGGGCTACGGGCTGTCGGAAACCGCGCCCTTGCTCACGCTCTGTGAAGAAGGCAATATGCGGCAGGGATCTGTCGGGAAGACGATCCGCGGCGTGGAGCTGAAGATCGCCCAAGATGGTGAGATCATCGCACGCGGACCCAATATCATGAAAGGCTATTGGAACCAACCCAATGAGACTGCCGAAGTGCTCACGCCGGACGGCTGGTTCCACACCGGCGACATCGGCGTGATGGATGCCGATGGCTATGTCTTCATCACCGACCGAAAAAAAGACCTCTTCAAACTATCCACGGGCAAATACGTGGCACCGGCGCATATCGAAACGAGTCTGATGATGTCGCCTCTGATCGACCATGCCGCGGTTCTCGGCTCGAATCAGAAATTCTGTTCAGCCTTGATTGTTCCGAATCAACCGGCACTCAAGAATGCCCTCGATGAGAAGGGCGAGCTGGATGTGGAAAAGGCTGAAGCTTTGATTCAAGTGGTGGTCGACCAAGTGAATGAAAAGCTGCCGCCTTGGGAGAAAATCAAGAAATTCGCACTTCTCGATACCGAGTTCAGCATCCAGACCGGCGAACTGACGCCATCCATGAAACTGAAGCGTCGGGTGATCCATGAGAAATTCAGCGATCGTATCGCCCGGATCTATGAATCCGAATCCTAAAGACTTGAGATCAGCAACGCCGTCGCGATGATCACGATCATCAGGATGTAGTAGAAGCGTTTGACGTCTTTTTTGGGTTTTTTCAAGCCCATCACATCTTTGAAGATGAGGTGGTCGAAGCCCAATTTGTAGTATTTCTCGTAGTTTTTAGCGCGCATGGCAGGGTCTGGGATAAGCGTTCGACAGGAAGATACGATGATTGGATGCGTTTTACAACGCAGTGCGTCATAGACGAACGACGCCGTCGATCACGGTGACCGCTTGGCCGGCGATGATCAGCTCATCCACCACGCCCTGCTTGAGTCCCATGTGCACAGTCACAGTTCCAGGGCGGTGCATCGACCGGCCCTGATGTCCTTTGAACGTGAAGAAATTGGTCTTCTTGTCCAGAAGCCCGTTTTCCTTGAGGAAAATGGCCATCGGTCCTTGCGCGGAACCGGTGACGGGGTCCTCATCCACACCCAAGATGGGCGCGAAGAACCGCATGTGCCAGTCCGATTCTTTTTCACCGGTGTCGGTGGTCACCAAGGCGAATCCGGTCAAATCGTGGATGTAGTTGAGTTTCTTGAGAAGGATCATGTTCGGCTCGAGCGATTTCAGGGAGTCGTAATCGCGAACCGGAATGTAGCAGTACCCCGAATCCGTGATCTTCGGCTTGGCCTCTTTGGAGAGCTCGATCTCGGAAAGTCCGATCGCGCCGCAGAGCTCCTTGATGTCGCCAGGGTATGGGAAGAAGCGGGGGATGGGGATGCTGAACTTGACGTAAGGTTGGAAATCGCGCCATTCCACATCCACCGCCAACACGCCGGATTTCGTCTCCACCAGAAAACTCTGATCCTCATCCACTTCCAACCCGAAGTGCCCCTCTTCAGCCAAGGCATGGAAGAGGGCTATGGTGGCATGGCCGCATAGATCCACTTCCTGCGTCGGGGTGAACCATCGGATGCGAAGGTCGGCTTCATCGTTGCTCGGTGGCAGGGCGAACACCGTTTCGGAGAGGTTCATCTCCGCGGCAATCTTCTGCATCTCATCGGCGCTGAGTCCGTCCGCTTCCATCACCACACCCGCGGGGTTTCCGGTGAACGCTTTGGTGGTGAACGCGTCGACGTGCTTGATTCGGATGCTGCGTGGGTTCATGGCGATTCTAAATGAAGGAGTTCGATGTCAAAACGGAGGGTGTCATTGGGTGGGATGCGGCCGGCGAAACCGACATTTCCGATCGCGAGCGAAGGCGGAATGAAGACAGTGCGCCGTTCACCGGCTTTCATGCGCATCAGGGTCGATTCCAACCCTTTGATGAGGGTGCCGCTTCCGGCAACGACCTCGAAGGCCTCTCCCCGGTACACGGAACTGTCAAAGATACGGCCATCGCTCAGATAACCGGAATAATGCAGGGTGAGCAGGGCGCCATGTTTCGGAAGTTTGCCTCTGCCCGATTCCAGGATTACGTGGCGGGAACCGTCGGGTGTCGTTTCCAGGTCGTTCAAATCGATGTCCCAAGGTTCCGTCGGACGTTGCGTCTCATGCAATTCGATCACGAAACGCAATGTGGCGTTCGAAGGAATGATGCCTCCGATACCGATCTCTCCATAGGCCAGGTGCGGGGGAACGATGAGCGAGCGGATGCCGCCTTTGCGCATGCCTTGGATGCCCCAGAACCACCCCTCGATCACGTTCTGCCGGGTCAGTTGGATGGTGAGCGGTGTGGTGTCGTCGGCGCGGGCTTCGAACAAGGTCGAATCCGCCAGGTATCCGGTGTAATGCAAGGTGACGAACGCCAAGGAATCGACCGCTTCACCGCGTCCGACCACGATGTCTTCGATCATCAATCCGTTCTCCAAAACCGTCTTGACGGCATCGGCTTTCGGGTCAGGTGAGCTTGAACAGAAGGTGGCAACCAGGAGAAGGGTCCCGAGGGCGGTCGTTCGAATCATGCCTCAAAGGTACCACGTTGCAACGATTCCATCACATTGGTAAATCGAAGCAGGTCGTAGCCGGAGTAAGGAGCGGGGGCGCGCATCTGCACGGCTTTCAGGAATTGGGTGACCGCCAGTTTCGCGGGTTCCTCTTTGTCGAAGGTGCGTGAATCGACGATGGGGGATTTGAGGCCGTGATGTTGGATGAGCCGCACCGATTTGGCGCCCACATCGCATTCGGCGGCCAGCTGGCTGTCGCTGGCGAATCGGACATGGCGGTTTTCCTGATGCGCCATGCCGCAAAACAGCGATGCG
>CAYVRS010000127.1:844-5581 GCA_964454075.1 uncultured Chitinophagales bacterium | reverse complement strand
CGTCTCGGGGTCGAATATGCCGCCCGTGCCGGGTATCTCGCCGGCGAAGGCTCGAAGTTCTTCACCAGTCTGAAGCGGATTTCAGAAGCATCCGGACAGCGGATTCCGACCCACTTGTCCTCGCACCCCGATCCGGGTGATCGCGAGAAAGACATCGTGCGCCGATCGGAACGGTTCAAGGAACTCGGCTATGCGCAAGAGAAGATCGGTCGAGACCGGTACTTGGCCGCCATCGACGGTATCATGCTGGGTGAGAACCCGCGTGAAGGCTACACCAAAGACGGGCAATTCCTGCATCCGGACATGAAATTCCGGTTCGGGATTCCGACCGGGTGGATCCTGCAGAACGGCAAGAGCGCGGTAGTGATGGCATCCCCCGACCAGAAAGCCGTGATCCAGATGTCCGGCGTGTCCGATGCCGCGACACCGGCCGCCGCCGTCGATCAGATCGGCAACCAGGAAGGCGTGACCGTGGTAGACCGCCAAGCCGTCACAAATTCGCCATTCGGCGCATATCGCCTCATCGCGGAATTGAGTGATGACAAAGGCAACGCCTACCGCATGCTGGTGGTGGCTCTGAAGTACGGGGAGCAGATCTACCGATTCACGGGATACTCCCTGAAAGCCAATTTCGACGGGTTCGCAACCGTGTTGGCGGTGCCCTCATCGAGTTTCGCGGTGCTGACGGATCCCGCGGCCTTGAACATCCAACCGACGCGACTCAAAGTGATCACCACCACGCGTCAAGGCAAATTCAGCTCATTCCTGCCGTCTCCGTTGCCGGTGAATCTCACGGCCGACGAGATCGCCATCATGAACCAGGTGAACCTGGATGATGTGATCCCGGCCGGCGTGAAACTCAAGATTCCGAATTAATTCGGATCCAACGCGGCGGTGAGCACCGCCTTCAAGTCTTCCAAATGGTATCGGGTGGCGTCCTCGCGGGCGCGCCCGAGGGAGGCGTCGATCGACCGGCTGAGGTCGCGCAGATTGCCGCGCACCAATGAACGGGTCTCCCCGCTCACGCCATCGGCTGACATCCGGGCGATCATCACATCCACATAAGTCCGCTGCAGATTGCGGCGGTACAGGTCGATGATCACATTGCTCGAACTCAGTTCCGAGAAGATGCCTTTGCGCAAGTCCGCGAGCATGTCGGTCACCTTGTACACTTGCGAAGCCGGAGCCAAGGTCTCCATCTCCGCCATGCGGTTCAGGCGCGCATCCGTCACCAAGTTGTTCAGCACGCTGCGCTGGCTGGCCATCACGCGGTCACTCACACCGGACCGCACGGAGCAGCCAAGTGGGTGTGGAGAATCCTTCTTTGAGCAGGAAGTTCATCGCCTCGACTTGCTCCGCACGCGGCAGCGGGATGTAGACATCACCGGCTTGTCCGGCGCGTTTCTGGTGGGTGTAGACGCCGCCTACCGAGACGGTGACATGATTGAGGTAACGCAGGCGCTGAGCGATCACTTGGCCGAACATCTCGTTGAGCAGGGAATAATCCTCCCCTTCGGTCACGGTGGCGTCTTTGACATAGCCCATGATGGTCTGGAGGTTGCGCATGCCGTAGGTCGAGGCTTTGACGGCGTTGTCGCCCAGGGCTTCGGTCAGCTGCGACGGATCCACGTTCGAGGGATTGCCGAAGCGCAACATCGGGTTGGTGTCTTGCAAACGCACCATCGGCTCGAGGAAGCGTTTCTCATCTTCCGGACTGCTAGCTTCCGGAAGCGGCTTGTAGCCCCATTCGATGGAGTATTTGTCGTAGATCGAGACAATCGGCATCGTGGCCACATCGTCGCCCGGCTGGGCCACGTAATTGTTGCGCGCGTAATCCATCATCGACGGCGTGGTGCCGTACTTGCGGGTGAAGGTCGGGCTGCGCAGGCTGTCGACCGGCACCGACGCGCTGGCTTTCATGTTGTGCGGCAGTCCGAGCGTGTGGCCCACCTCATGCGCGACCACGTAACGCACCAGCTCTCCCATCAGCTCTTCGGAGAACGGAAACTGGCGGGCGCGCAGATCGACCGGCGACGCCTGAATGAAATACCAGTTCTTCAACAGGTTCATCACGTTGTGGTACATCAGGATGGATGAGGTGATGATTTCACCGGTGCGCGGATCATTGTTGTGCGGACCCATCGCGTTCTCGATGGTCGACGGCACCCAGCGGATCATCGAATAGCGGCTGTCTTCGGGACTGAACTCCGGATCCTCTTCTGGAGTCGGGGCCGGTTTTCCGATGATGGCGTTGGAGAATCCGGCCTGCTCGAACGCAGGCTGCCAGTCTTCGATGCCTTTGATGACGTACGGTACAAGCCACTCGGGCGTGCCCGCATCCACATGGAACGTGATCGGTTTGATGGGGTCGGACACTGCCACGGCGGGGTCTTGCTTGTCCAAGCGCCAGCGGGTGATGTAGCGGACGGCATCGGAGTAGTGCGTGTCTGAGCTGTAATCGATGGTGCCAACGGAGAAATAGCCCACACGCTCATCCAGCAGACGCGGACGCATCGGCACTTCCGGCAGCTTGAGCATGGAATGGTTCATGAGCACCGAGACCGTCAGCGGTGGAGTCTCACGCTCGATGGTGAGCGTGGCGCGGATCTCGATGTTCTCCGGGAAGGATTTCGCACTGTCGATGTAACTACGCGAGGGATCAAGACGACGGCCCTGGTAGCGGCGACGCGGCGACATCTCCGCCACATCGGTGGTATATAGCGATGTCACATCCACCACCACGGCGGTGGAATCCTTGTTCCAGACTTCGATGTCGAAGGCGGCGATGATCGATTCAAAGTTGGCCGCACGAACCGTCTGATAGACGGATTTCGTGGAATCGGCTGAAATCTGGGTGCTGATCGCGCGGAGAAGGATCTTGTTCTGGTCTTTGGTCCAGCGGACGAGATAATTGCCGCTCTGTTGACCGCCGTGGCCTTGTCCCGCTTGCGCGGCGGCGAGACGGCTCACCAGAAGCATCTCCTTGTCCAGTTCCTCCAAGGGGATTTCAAAAAAGAGCTTCGCACCGACTCTATGGACGGTGAAGAGCCCTGCATCCGTTTCGGCGGAGGCCGGAATCACGGAGGAATAGGTCTTCGCGCGGGGCGCGGATGGGGTTTGTGCGGAGGCCGCGGGCGGTGTCACCGCGGTTTTCGATGGAACGGCGCACGACGCGAGCACGAGCGTCAGGCCTAGCAGAAGAGTCGGTTTCATGAATCCTTGGAATGGTGATCCGGCTAAATAACCACCATTCCAAGGATATAAAAAGCCGGCTCGCGGATTCTTACAAACCTTTACTCAAGGTCGGTATTGAGCTTGAATCGGGCGATCCGGTTGTTCCGCTTGTCCGCCACATAGACCACCTGGCGGAAATACGCCACACCGCTAGGCTCATCGAATTGACGCGGACCGTTGCCTGTTCCACCGAACGACACGAGCAACGTTTTGGTGGATGTGGATCCGACCGGAGGGTTCACCCCTTCCAACCCGTTCGATTGGAACAGATACAGGCTGTCTCGCACGGAATCGACCACGTAAAGGTAATTTCGTCCATCTGCTGAAAACGCGATGTCTTTGGGGTTGGTGAACCGGTTCTGATCGTACAGGAATCGTGTCGCCTTTGTGGTGTCACGGGCAAGCAAAGACACACGGGGCTGGTATTCGGTGCCGTTCACGGTTTCGACCACATTCACCCAAAGCAGTCGGTATGGGATATTCGCCGTCTGATCGCCTTGGGCCACGAGGAAGTTCATGTCCGTGCTCATGTTGTCGCGCTGAGGCGGCGCGATGAAGCTGGTGACGGTGTTCAGTCCGACCGCAGAAAGCAGCGACGGCGTGGTGGGTGAAAGTGAACGGATCTGGCTCACGTTCTCCATCTTGCCTGTGCGAACGCCACCGACGATTTCTTCTGTGAACCAAAGCACCGTGTTGTCGGCGGCTTGTGGTGTTCCTGTCGGATTGGACGGACCACGGCGGGAGATGTACATGCTGTTGTCGGCCAGAACCGTGACCCCTGTGAGCTCCACCAGCTCTTCGCTGATCGGGCTTCCCTTGATCAGACGGGCGCGTTGCGCCGATGTGGTCGAGCGGCTGTTGTCAAGGAACGGCTGCACAAGGATGTCGACCACCTCTACCGGACCGTCTTGGTTCAGTCCTCGCAGTTTATAGACCGCGGGAAGATCCCACGTCACGGCAGGATTCAATGACGCGATGACCGTGTCGTATCGCGCGGCGACGTAAAGGTTCAGCTTGCGGTCCATGGTCACGGAAACGGCACCGCGAAGCGGATAGGTGCGGTAACGGCGGCCAGCGCGGTCCATCACATGGACGCCATCCGTATCCGTCACATAGACAAGCTCATCGTAGCCGACAAACACATCGGTAGGCTGGTTGAAGCCGGTCCAGAACGGTGTGAGCGCGGCGAAGCCGACTTCCTCGGCCACAAGGTTCGGATCTCGGCGACCTTCTCGGAAGATCTGTTCCGTGGTGGCATCCTGTTTGGTGCCGAACAAAGAGTCGCACCCGGTGAGCAGCAGGGGTGCGAAAAGCAGGGTGAGGATGGATCTGTTCATCATAGTCCGATTAAAAGGCTGACCCTATGCAAGGAACCGAGGCGGTCGCGGGTGGTGAATCCGTAGTTCATGGAAAGCTCACGACCGATGAGGGGCACCTTCACACCCGCACCGAATGTGGGTAGGGAGGCCTCGTCCACGCCCAATTCATAGCCGGAGCGAACGA
>CAYVRS010000127.1:393-834 GCA_964454075.1 uncultured Chitinophagales bacterium | reverse complement strand
ACGAAGAACTGGTTCATGAACCGGAATTCGGTGCCGAAGCTCAGGCGCTCGGAGTTATCGCTTGGGTTGGTGAGTTGACCGGTGACCAGCACGTTATAGAGATCGCCTTTCAGCACATCGTAGGCCGCGCCCAAGGTGAAGGTGGTGGGAGGCGAGACATTCTCAAACTCGGTCTCGGTGACGGTTCCGCCCAAGCTGGGGCGGTCGGTCTCTCCTTCCGGTGACGCGTCGAACCCGAAGTTGCTGACGCCGACGGCGAAGCGCAGACCGGTATCGCCGACTTTGTAAAAGAAGCCCATGTCCACCATGGGTGCCGAGAACTGGATGTTTTCGATGCGTTCGGTGGCGTATTTGGCCGTCACACCATAGGAAAAGAGAGAGGTCAGCTGTTGGGAATAGGTCAGCACCAGTTCCTGATGGTCCGTAAGTAACGGAAGCACT
>CAYVRS010000127.1:0-383 GCA_964454075.1 uncultured Chitinophagales bacterium | reverse complement strand
GGGAATAGGTCAGCCCCAGCGCCATGTGGAGTGTCCGGAATGTGCGTCCGGTTCCGAACGGATCGAATTCGGAGGTTTCCTGGAGTTCACCTGAATCCAGGTATTGAAGCGAGACACCCACGGCCCGGCTTCCGAAGCGATGCACATATCCGGAATACAGCATCGCGATGTCCGCGAAATATTGGGTGTGAGACAGGTAGACCTGGGAGCGGGACATCTGCGCCGTCAACGCCGGATTCCAATACAGCGAGGACCCGTCGAGGGCGTCGGCCACGCTGGAGTTGCCCATGGCCGCGGAACGCGGATCGACAGGGATCTTCAGGAATTGGAAGCCCGAGGTGCCGCTTCGCGACGACCCGAGTGCGGGAAGGATCGATTGCGCG
>CAYVRS010000126.1:0-5601 GCA_964454075.1 uncultured Chitinophagales bacterium | reverse complement strand
GGGCTCGGTGAATTCGGCGAGTTTGCGGATGGCGTCGCTTTCAGGCAGATGGTTGTAATCGGCCATGAGCGGGGCGTTGAACAGCTCGGGGAACATCACGAAGTCGGCTTTGTAATCCGACACCGCATCCACGAAGAACTCCATCTGGCTGAACAAGGCTTGGAGGTCGGCCACGGGTCGCATCATCCACTGCACCAATCCGATCCGAACCTGCACTTTCTGAGGCTTGAGCAGATGCTCTTCTTTGGCGTGGTAGATGTTGTTCCACTCCAGAAGCGTGGCGAACTCTTTGGAGCTATTGTCGCCGGGCATGTAGTCTTTGAGGACCTTGATCACCCGGAAATCATTGCTGAGCTGGAAGGTGAGAACGGGATCGAAGATCTCTTTCTGCAACACCTTCCGGATGTACTCTTTCGGCTTGAGCGTCTCCGAATACTTGTTGTAGTTGGGGATGCGTCCGCCGAACACGATCGATTTCAGATTGAGCTGTTCGCAGAGCTCTTTGCGGGCATCGTACAACCGCCGACCAAGACGCAGGCCGCGGTAATCGGGATGGATGAACACGTCGATACCGTAGAGGACGTCGCCTTCCGGATCGTGGGTGTTGAACGTGAACGACCCGGTGATCTGCTTGTAGGTGTGGTCGTCGCCGTAGGCGTCGTAATCGAGGATGATCGATAACGCGCAACCGACGAGTTCACCATCGGCAAGAATCACGAACTGGCCTTCGGGGAAGCGATCCAGCAAGGTCTGGATCTGATGCTCTTTCCAATACGATCCCGCCCAATCGTGGTAGGAGCGGATCATCATGTCTTTGAGTTTCGAGTAGTCTTCCGCGAGCAGGTTTCTCAGCTCGATCTTGCCGATTTCTTTCATTCAGTGAATTTCTTGAACACCACGATGCCGTTGTGTCCGCCGAATCCGAACGTGTTGCTCATGGCGACGTTCACCTCTTTGGCCAACGGGGCACCGGTCACGATGTTCAAGCCGCTTGGGAGCGACGGATCGATCTCGGTGGTGTTGATGGTGGGAGGGATGACGCCTTCGCGGATGGCCATGACACTGGCGATGCCTTCGATGGCACCCGCCGCTCCGAGGAGGTGGCCGGTTTGCGATTTCGTGCCGCTGATGTGCAGCTTGGAGGTATGCTCACCGAAGAGGTTCTTGATGGCGATGAGCTCGCTGCCGTCGCCCACCGGAGTGGAGGTGGCGTGCGCGTTGATGTAATCGACATCGGCGATGGTGAGATTCGCATCTTCGAGGGCGAGCTTCATCGCGCGGAAGGCACCGTCGCCTTCAGGGTGCGTGGCCGACAGGTGGTAGGCGTCGGCCGTCATGGCGCCGCCCACCACTTCGCAGAGAATGTTGGCGCCGCGCGCTTTGGCGTGCTCATACTCTTCGAGAATGAGCGCGCCGGCGCCCTCGCCCATCACGAAGCCGTCGCGGTTCACATCCCACGGGCGCGAGGCCGAGGCGGGATCGTCGTTGCGCGTGGACAGGGCCCGCATCACGGAGAACCCGCCCATGGCGGCGCCGGTGATGGCGGCTTCGGAGCCTCCGGTCACCACCATCTTGATCTTGCCCCAACGGATGTAATTGAGCGCATCCACCATCGCCGAGTTCGACGAGGCACAGGCCGTGATCACAGTGAAGTTCATGCCCTGAAGGCCGTATTTGATCGAAATCACACCCGACGCCATGTTCGGAATGGTGCGGGGGATGTAATAAGGACTGAAGCGCGGGGTGCCGTCGCCACGAACAAACTCGGACACTTGGTCTTCAAAGGTTTGGAAACCGCCTTGGCCGGTACCCCAGATCACGCCGATCTGCGTGCGGTCGGCCGTCTCCAAATCCACGTTCGCGTGTTGGAGCGCCTCACCGACGGCCACGATGGCGTATTGGGAAAACGGATCATATCTCTTGATTTCGTTGCGATCCATGTGATCCAGCGCATCGAAGCCTTTCAGCTCGCACGCGAATTTGGTCTTGAATTTCTCGGTGTTGTATTTGGTGATGGGGGCCGCACCGCTGGTGCCTTTGCGGAGAGCCGTCCAATAGTCTTGCAAATTCAGACCCAAAGGAGTCACAGCTCCCATCCCGGTGATCACGACACGTTTCATGCGAAAGAGATTAAAAAATAGGCTGTTGGATAGGGCCTAAGATACGACCTTCTCCCGTACAAAAACGGCCAACCATCCCGCAAAAATGGGAAAGCACGTGGGTTGCGGGTTGACGAGTTTACGTCCGGACCTCACACGAAGTGCACAAATTGATTCCGATTTCGGACGATGAGCTGAACGCCATGCTCGATCCCGACGATCTGGAGATGTTCCGCGATCGGGAGATGTCGCCCGAGCACCGCGTGCTCCGCGGTACGGCGCACAACCCCGACACCTTCTTCCAGATCCGCGAAGCGGTGAACCCGTGGTCTGGATCATCGGGGGAGACGGATGGGCCTATGACATCGGCTATGGAGGTCTGGACCACGTGATGGCTGGACACAACAACGTGAACATCACGAGCTCATCGACGCGGCGCAAGAGTACGTCAACAAGCAGTGGGAGGGATTGGGAAGGGTCTAGGAGGGGCGGATCGCATCCGCCTCCGTGCCACGCAGGGCGCGTGCGATGTGCCCGAACTAATGCGTCCGTACACGCGCCGCCTGATTCACATGCCGCTCGGCATGCGCGAGCATGATGTCGAAGAGCACATCCATCCGATACACCACCAACCGACTGGCGGGTGAGACCACGATCGCGCCTTGCTCTGCCAAGTCTTGATTCTCCAAGATGAAGGCCTCCAGCTCGTCCTGATGGGCCTTGAACCGTGCCACGATATCCCCTGGAATTTCGCTGTAGGATGGTTCCCAGACCGGGAACGTCTTGATGGGCTTTCGTCGGTCGGGATGCACGCTCTGCAGGATGAACGTCCCGAAGAAGTTGACCAAGAACCCGAACCGCGCATGAAACGGAAGCGGATACGCCCCGGCTCGGATCTTCACCGGGATGTCGAAATAGCTCCGGTTCAGCACCATGATGTGATCGAGGCATTGAGCCACGCTCCATTTACCCGGAGCCGGTTGCCGGTTCAGCGCCTCGGCGTCGAGACCTCCGAAGAGGTCTTCGACCCGGGTGGTGATGGCGTCGATGCTCACAACTCCTTCAGAGCACCGAGAAGCCCCTGAAGCGATTTCTTCGCGTCGCCGAAGTACATGTACGCGTTCGGCAGGTAGAAGAGGTCGTTGTCGATGCCCGCGAAGCCGGTGTTCATGCTTCGTTTGAGGATGACGACGGCCTTCGCTTTGTCCACATCCAGGATCGGCATGCCGAAGATCGGACTAGCCGGATTCGTGCGCGCCGCCGGGTTCACGACGTCGTGCGCGCCGACGACCAGCACAACGTCGGTGCTTTCCAGCTCGGGGTTGATGTCGTCCATGTCGTAGAGTTGCGGATACGGCACATTGGCTTCGGCAAGAAGCACGTTCATGTGTCCGGGCATGCGTCCGGCCACCGGATGGATGCCGTATTTCACGTCCACATTCTTGGATTCGAGGAAGGCCGCCACTTCGCGGATCACGTGCTGGGCTTGGGCCACGGCGAGGCCGTAGCCGGGTACGATCACGACGCGGCCGGCGTAGGCTGTCATCACGGCGACGTCATCCGATTTCACTTCGCGGATGGTCTTGCTTCCGTCTCCCGTCGCAGCGACCGCAGATCCCCCATCCGCCCCGAAGGCGCCAAAGAGGACGTTGCTCAGCGGACGGTTCATCGCCTTGCACATGATCATCGTCAGGATGAAGCCCGACGCGCCGACCAAGGCTCCACTCACGATCAGCAGCGAGTTATTGAGCACGAAACCGGTGGCCGATGCGGCCACACCCGAGAGCGAGTTCAAGAGAGAAATCACAACCGGCATGTCGGCACCCCCGATCGGAAGCACGAACATCACACCCAGTGCGAACGAAAGAATGGCGATGCCCGCCAGAATCCACAGGTTCGTCGGCTCGAAGATCAGATAGATCGAAGCGAACGTGGCCACCGCGGCAAGGAAGGCATTGAGTGGTTTCTGTCCGCCGAACGTGATCGGATTGCCCGGAAGCTTGCCGGCCAGTTTCCCATACGCCATGATGGATCCCGTGAAGGTCACCGCGCCGATGAAGACCGACATCCCGACGGTGAAGAGCGCGTCAGGACTCAAGATCTCCGGATCGCGCAGATACTCGCCACCGGCCACGAGGACGGATGCGCCGCCGCCCAACCCGTTCAGCAAGGCCACCATTTCCGGCATGCCGGTCATTTCGACCGTGCGGGCGATGTAGATCCCGATCGCCGAACCGACGATCATCCCGGCGATGATCCATTGGAAGTGAAGGATCTGGTGGTCGAAGAGTGTGACCACGATTCCGATGAGCATCCCGATCGACGCCCATTGGTTGCCCTGGCGTGCGGTGGCGGGAGATCCGAGTTTTTTCAGACCGGAGATGAACAGGCCGGTCGCGAGGAGATAGGAGAGTTGGATGAAGGTATCCATGGATCATTCTCCTTTCTTTTTGAACATGTGGAGCATCCTGTCCGTGACCATGAACCCGCCCACCACGTTGATCATGGCGAAGACGATGCCCAGGAAACCGATGACCGCGCCGAGGGTGGTGCCAGCGTGTCCGGCGAGCACCAGCGCACCGATGATGGTGATGCCGGAGATGGCGTTCGAACCCGACATCAGCGGCGTGTGCAGCGTGGTCGGCACTTTCGAAATCACTTCGAAGCCCACATAGCAGGCCAGGGTGAAGATGAAGAGATTGGAAATGAGGTCCATGTTAAGCGACTCCTAAAAGGGATTTGATGGTCGGGCTCTTCCACTCGCCCGCATGGGTGATGGTGGTCTGTTCGATGATCTCGTCGGAGAAGTCGAGCGAGACCGCGCCGTCTTTGACCATCAGCTTGAGCAGCGCCAGGACGTTCTTCGAATACAACTGGCTGGCGTGGAGCGGCATACCGCTCGGGATGTTCAGCGCTGCCCAAGCCTATACGTACTGCAGCGGCATTCTGGCAGAACCCCGTGATCTCTACGGCGTCGCCGTCCTCAAGAAACCGGCGAGTCTCCCCGGAGGGCAGCGTAAGCGGCTCCTTTCCGCCCTTGGTCAGTTCGAGTAGCGACCCGGCTTCGGACGGGTCTGGCCCACTCATGGTGCCTGACCCCAGCAGATCTCCCGACTTCAGTAGGCAGCCATTGCTGGCGTGGTGGGTAATTAGCTGGGCTGCCGTCCAATAGGAATAGCGTAGATTGGTCGTTGCCAAGATATGCGCAGGAATCTGACGCGCACGCATCTCAGCCGTCTGAATGGAAATTTGAAGATGCAGATCGATACCGCCTCTACGACGATTCTCCTCATCCTCCAGGTAGTGGAGCGGCGCTGGATCTTCTGCAGGACGCTCATAGGCTACCCGAAAGGGTTGCAAGGCCTCTTGGGTCACAATCCAGGGAGAGATCGTCGTGGCAAAGTTCTTCGACAGGAAAGGTCCCAGGGGCTGATATTCCCAGCCCTGAATGTCCCGAGCAGACCAATCGTTGAGCAGGCAGAGGCCGAATAACTGGTCATGG
>CAYVRS010000125.1:5279-5823 GCA_964454075.1 uncultured Chitinophagales bacterium | reverse complement strand
CAACCATCTGCCTGAAAGCGACGCCATCCGCAAACTCGCCGAATTCACCGAGCCCATCCGCGACAAGTGCAAAGAGTTCGCGATCTCCTACAACGTGAACATCATCACGGGCAGCATGCCGCTCATGCGCGACGGCTCGCTGTACAACGTGGGGTATCTCTGCCGCCGCGACGGCTCGCACGAGACCTACGAGAAGATCCACATCACTCCGAGCGAAGTCAGCTATTGGGGGATGGTGGGTGGAAACAGCGTGAAGGTGTTCGACACCGATTCCGGCAAGATCGGCATCCTCATCTGTTATGATGTGGAATTCCCCGAACTGTCGCGCATCATGGCCGAAGACGGCATGCAAATCCTGTTCGTGCCGTTCCAGACCGACACCCAGAACGGCTACACCCGCGTGCAGCGCTGCGCCATGGCCCGCGCCATCGAAAACGAGTGCTATGTGGCGGTGACGGGCAGCGTCGGCAACCTGCCCAAAGTGAACAACATGGACTTGCAGTATGCGCAAGCCTCCGTGTTCACCCCATCCGATTTCTCCTTC
>CAYVRS010000125.1:356-5219 GCA_964454075.1 uncultured Chitinophagales bacterium | reverse complement strand
ACACGGAAATGACCTTGATCGTGGATGTGGACCTCGACCTGCTGCGTGAGCTTCACAGCCACGGCAGCGTCCGGAACCTGAAAGACCGCCGCAAGGACCTGTACCGGCTCTCGCTGAAGTGATTTTTTCCGGCCGCCTACCTCTCCCAGACCTTGGCCAAGTTCACCCCTCGGACATCCTGGAAACGCGTCGCGGACTGAACGGAGGCATCCGCTACGCCTCACACCGCAGATCATCGCCCACACCGGCGTGCTCACCGTGGTGTCGGCCTGTTCATCGTCTTCTTCTCGTTGCGTTCGGAGACGCAGAGCATCATCCTAAGAACGCCGGGCGTACTGCAAGGACAGCTGGAAGTATGCCGGTCGTGATCAAGCTGATCAGCCCGGTGATGAGCGGGGGCGAGAGCTGCCATTAGGCGGACGCGATTCCTCCGTATCTTTGGCCTATGAAATCCAACGTCAGAGTCCGCTTCGCGCCATCGCCGACCGGGATGCTTCACATCGGCGGTTTGCGCACCGCATTGTTCAATTACCTCTTCGCCAAACACCATGGCGGCACCTTCATCCTCCGGATTGAAGACACCGACCAGAACCGATATGTGGAAGGCGCTGAAAAAGACATCACCACCTCGCTCGAATGGGCCGGATTGACCGTGGATGAAGGTCCGGTGCAAGGCGGACCTTGCGCGCCGTACCGCCAGAGCGAGCGCTCGGCCCTGTATCGCAAACACGCCGAAGAGCTGGTGGAAGCGGGCCATGCGTACTACGCCTTCGACACCACGGAGGAGATCGAGGCCATGCGCGAGCGCTTGATCAAGAGCGGAAACCCATCCCCGAAATACGACGCCATCACGCGTCAGAGCATGAAAAACAGCCTCACGCTGCCTCAGGAAGAGGTGAAGCGCCGGTTGGATGCGGGCGAAGAGCATGTGATCCGTCTGAAAGTTCCGCGTCGGGAAACCATCAAATTCGACGATCTCATCCGCGGAACAGTGTCTTTCGACAGCGCCATGCTCGACGACCAGGTGCTGATGAAATCGGACGGACTGCCGACCTACCACCTTGCGAACGTGGTCGATGATCACACGATGGAGATTTCGCACGTCATCCGCGGGGAGGAATGGCTGAGTTCGGCGCCGAAACACATCCTGCTGTATCAGTATTTCGGATGGACACCCCCGACGATGGCGCATCTGCCTCTGATCATGAGTCCGGCGGGCGGAAAGTTGTCGAAACGGAACGCCGAAGAACTCGGAATTCCGGTGAACGTGCGCGATTACGTGAAAGGATTCTATGAGCCGGAAGCGCTGGTCAATTTCCTTGCGTTTCTGGGATGGAACCCGGGCGACGACCGCGAAATGATGTCCCTCGAGCAGCTTGTGTCCGAATTCTCCCTCGAACGCGTGAGCAAGGCCGGCGCCGTGTTCAACATGAAAAAGCTGTTGTGGTACAACGAGCAGTATTTCCGGTCGAGAACGCCCGAGCAATTGCTGACTTCGCTCAAAGACTGGATCGTGCGGCATAAGGACGGGTTGGATGATGCCTTCCTGAAGGCGTTCATCTCGAATTCGGATGCGCAGAACGCGGCGGTGATCGGCATCATCGCCGACCGGGTGAGCGGCATCCATGAGATCGCCGAGAACATCCAGTACTTCTATGTGGCGCCAGGCGAGTTCAAGGCCGAGGACGTGGCCAAGGCTTGGAAGCCGGGCTCGAGCGAGCTGGTGGCCGCATACAAAGAGCGCGTTTCAGGGATGGATCCGTTCGAGGCTCAGCCCCTGCACGACGCGCTGCACGCGCTCGCGGCGGAAAAGGGCGTCGGCCTCGGGAAACTGATGCAGCCGCTGCGCTTGGCTTTGACGGGGAAAACCTTCGGTCCGGACCTGTTCGAGTTCATGGCTCGGATCGGGAAGCAGGAATCGATGGCACGATTGAGCAAAGCGCTGGGTGAACTGCAAGGGTAAATCCCTACGTCGTCTCATCTCTTCATCCTTTCAGCGGCTTATCCCGCCCGCCTATTCGTATTGGCGCGGAGTGAAGTGATAGTGTCCGCAAGCTTGACTTTTGATAGGAAAACCGCGCTTGGCTGAATGGAATCGATATTTTCCTCTGTATATAACGAAAAACGCGCACAGATTTCACAGATTTTTTTAGGAATGTATATCGTGTTTCAGGGCTTGCGAAAGCCAGTCAAGCCCTAAAAAACGCAACGTTCCCTACGCCTGGCTTCCTACTTCCTTCCAACGGAAACAACCCACCAAGTGATCGTTCACCAAGCCCGTGGCTTGCATATGCGCGTACATGACGGTGCTCCCGAGGAATTTGAATCCTCGTTTTTTCAGGTCTTTGGCCAGCGCGTCCGATTCGGGCGATGTGGCCGGTGATTCGCTCATCGTCTCCCATCGGTTGAGGATCGGTTTGCCGCCGACAAACCCCCAGATGTAGTTCGAAAACGAGCCGAACTCGCGCTGAAGTCCGATGAACAGGTCCGCATTCCGTATCGCGGACTCGATCTTCGCCCGGTTCCGGATGATTCCGACATCCTGCATCAGTTCCTCGACCTTAGCTGCATCATAAAGACGCACGACCTCGGGATCGAACTCCGCAAACGCGCGCCGATACCCCCCGCGGCGTTTTAAAATCGTGGCCCACGAGAGGCCGGCTTGGGCACTTTCGAGGACGAGGAATTCGAAGTGGGTCCTGTCATCGTAGACCGGCACGCCCCATTCGGTATCGTGGTAGTCGATGTATTCTTGGAAGGAAAGGCACCAGTGGCAGCGCATCGGAAATGAGGTGTTCGGTTGTCGGTCTCGTCTTTGTTGACGAATAGTAGCGATGCGTTCGATGAAAACCGAACCCAAACCGGCGGCAGGGGTTGGATTCGAGTGGTTTTAAGGGATACCGTCCGTAAGCTTGACTTTTGACAGGAAAACCGCCCCTGGTTGGATGGAATCCATATTTTCCTATGCATAAAACGGATGATTGCGCACAGATTCCACAGATTTATTTAGGAATGAATTCCGCGTTTTCACCCTTGCGTCCGGCAGTCAAGCCCTAAAAAACACAGCATCACACACTTCCTACTTCCAACCTCCTACTTCCTACTTCCTACTTCCTACTCCACAATCACCCCGTACTTCGCAACAAGGCCTGGCAAGCCCTGAACAGAGAATCGGGCTTTGGCGAGCCGGTTCTTTTCCGGATCCATCACCACATTCACCGCCGTCCTGAAATCGGCGTTTTCCAAGTTCGTGCCTTCGAACGCCGCTCCGCGAAGGTCGCATCCGTCGAAGACGGCTCCCGTGAGCGTGGCCCCGGTAAAATCCGCATCCGTCAGCGACCCTCCGTCGAAGCGGATCTTTTTCAGGTTTAGGCCTTGAAACGACGCATGCCCGAGCAGGCAGCGCTCGAAGCGGGGGGAGAATCCGATCGGGTTCGCGCTGTCGAACCGGATTCCCAGCAATTTGCAGCCCCGGAAGACACAGTCCCGGAAGGATGCGCCGTAGACTTTCGCCAGACTCAGGTCGCAGTCAGTGAACACGCAATCGGTGAACACGCGGCCGGAGAGGTCGGCTCCGCCAAGCTCGCACGCTGCGAATTCACAGGTGTCGTATTCGCCCGGCTCGAGGGCGCCGAGTTTGGTGAAAGAGGTGTCGCTGTGAAACATTCCCAAAAGTAGGAGGGATTTCCCTATTCTACCTCACCTCCATTCATCGAATCCTATCCCCATGCGCCGCATTTCCATCTATCTTAATTTTCCGGGCAACACCGAAGAGGCCTTCCTGTTCTACCGTTCGGTCTTCGGGACCGAGTTCGCCAACGGCATCCAGCGGTTGGGGGATGCGCCCGCGCACGAAGGCCAGCCGCCGATGGACGAGCATGTGAAGCGCATGGTGCTGCATGTGGAGCTGCCGCTGCCGGGTGGAGGCACGCTCATGGGCACCGATGCGCCGAAGGAATTCGGCTTCACGGTGACCTCCGGCAACCAGACCCACATCCATCTGGAGACCGACTCGCGAGACGAGACCGACCGGCTCTTCGCCGCTTTGGGGGATGGTGGCACCGTCGACATGCCCATGCAGGACATGTTCTTCGGCGCCTACTACGGCGCCTTGCAGGACCGTTATGGTGTCAACTGGATGTTCACGTTCCGAGGGTGATTGCCCCATGAGCACGATGTGGTCCAGATTTCCAAAATCCATGTTCCTGATCGTCACACTCGTCATCCCGGGGTGCGGAAGGAGTGATTCCGGTTCTCCGGAAACCATGGAGTTCCATTTCAGTTTCCAATCCGACACCCAAGGTTGGTCGGGCGGGTTCGCGGATTATCCGAACGAACCGGGTGTCGAGGAGTTCTATGATCTGGAATTCTCACATTCGGTGCTGCCAAGTCCCTTGAATCAAGGCGATGGTGCTCTACGCCAGTCTGGTGACAACCATAGCGACGACCTGTTCATGTTTGTGAAAAAGAAAATCACAGGATTGAACCCGAACACCAGCTATGACATCACCCTGGAGGTTGAATTCGCCACGAATGCGGCAAGCGGCGCCGTCGGGGTGGGAGGGGCGCCTGGGGAGAGCGTGTACATCAAGGCGGGAGCGACGGCCATGGAGCCGCTGAGCGTACTGAATGTGTCCGAGAATCATTTCAGGATGAACATCGACAAAGGAAATCAATCCCAGGATGGCATCGACATGGCCCTCATCGGCGATTTTGCAAACGGCACGTCTGAATTCACCTACACATTGAAAGTGTTGAGAACCACGGATACGATCCGTGTGACGACAAATCCATCGGGTGAATGTTGGGTGATCGTCGGAACGGATTCAGGCTTCGAATCGACCACCACCATCTATTACAACC
>CAYVRS010000125.1:0-346 GCA_964454075.1 uncultured Chitinophagales bacterium | reverse complement strand
TCCTTCCCGAACACTTTCAACACGCCGTAGAGGATCGCCACACCGGCCACCATCCCGACGACCGGGTGGATCAGCTCGAACGCGGCCGGGATCTCGCCCACGAGGAGCGCCACGATGGCCACCAGCAAGGCGTAAGGCAGCTGCGTTCGCACGTGGTCGATCAGGTCGCAGGCGGAAGACATGGCACTCAGCACGGTCGTGTCTGAGATCGGAGAGCAATGGTCGCCGAACACCGCGCCTCCCATCACCGAACTCACGCATCCGAGCAGAATGGCGTAGTGCTCGCCTCCGGCGAAGCCGATGCCCGCACCCATGGTCACCGCCAAGGGAATGACGACGGGGAACA
>CAYVRS010000124.1:0-5823 GCA_964454075.1 uncultured Chitinophagales bacterium | reverse complement strand
ATGGTCTTGGGTGGAGAAGATATTGCAGGAGCTCCATTGCACTTCGGCGCCGAGTTCGACGAGGGTTTCGATGAGCACTGCGGTTTGGATGGTCATGTGCAGACAGCCGCCGATACGCGCACCTTTGAGGGGTTTGCTGGCTCCGTATTTCTGGCGCAGAGCCATGAGTCCGGGCATTTCGGCTTCCGCCAATTCGATTTCTTTGCGTCCCCATTCGGCCAAAGAGATGTCTTTCACTTTGTACGGGAGGGTGGAGACTTTCAGGTCGATAAACATGAGATAAACTTGGATTGATGTGGGTCGAAGATACGGCTTTTCAGGGTCAGTTCGGGAGCGAGTCGATCAGTTCGACCAGCTTTTGATAGTCCTGCTCGGGACCTCTAGAACCCATTTCCACCGAGTGCACGTTCCCTTCTCGGTCCAGAAACACCTTGTACGGGATGCCTTCGATGTTGAGGGCGGTGGCCAGGTCGACCCCCTTCGCCCACACGAAGGAATAATCGTTCTCGGCGATGAAGGCGTTCATGTCGTCGTCAGTATCCATGAAGCCCGGAGAGATCGCGATCACGACGAAATCGTCAGGATGTTCCTGCATGGCTTTTTCCATGCCGGGGAAGCTGCGGATGCAGGGCGTGCACCAGGTTTCCCAGAAATCGAGCATCACGACTTTGCCTTTGTGGTCGTCGAGATCCACCACGCTGCCATCGACAGCGGTGATGGTGGCTTCTTGCACGATCTTGGTTTTTTGTTCCAGATCCGATAGCGGAACGTCAGGTTTCTGTTCGGATTGGCAGGCGACCGCAAGGGCCAGCACCAACAGCGGGTAGACGATGTTTCTCATAAGGCACAAATTCCTATTTTAAATCGACTTTTAAAAGCCAACGAACCCATCCATCCACCGATTTCATTCCGTCATGTCCAAGAAACCTCTTCTGCAACGCTCGCTGGATTTCATCGAGCGCAACGGCAACAAGCTGCCGGATCCGGCCATCCTCTTTTTCATCCTGATGGTGACCATCTGGGTGGTCTCGGCGGTGATGTCGCCGATTTCCTTCACGGAGCTGGATCCGCGCACCGGAAACCCGATCCAGGTGCAGAACATGCTCACCGGAACGAAGTTGGCGGAGTTCCTCTCGAACATGGTCTCGGTCTTCATCGGTTTCGCACCCTTGGGAGTGGTGCTCGTCGCGATGCTTGGCGTGGGTGTGGCTGAGCATTCGGGCTACATCAACGTGGCTTTGAAGAAACTTCTCAACATCACACCGAAGATGTTGCTCACACCGATGCTCATCCTGGTGGCGATCATCAGCCATACCGCAGTGGATGCGGGCTATGTCTTGGTGATTCCCTTGGGAGGTGTGATCTTCTACGCCGCCGGGCGGCATCCTCTGGCCGGTATCGCCGCCGCGTTCGCGGGTGTGTCGGGCGGATTCAGCGCCAACTTCGTCCCCTCATCGCTTGATCCGTTGCTTCAGAGCTTCACCCAGACCGCCGCGCATATCGT
Source organism: uncultured Chitinophagales bacterium (assembly GCA_964454075.1). Taxonomy (GTDB): domain Bacteria; phylum Bacteroidota; class Rhodothermia; order Balneolales; family HLUCCA01; genus CAMTWZ01. The sequence goes on along the minus strand of CAYVRS010000124.1, from coordinate 4,319 downwards.
GGATCCGAGCGTGCAGCTCAATCCCCTGAACAACTACTTCTTCACGATGTCGAGCACCCTCGTGGTGGTGCTGATCGGATGGTTCATCACCGACCGGATCATCGAACCGCGCCTGAAAAACACCGAGATCGACGGCGAGGTGAGCGAGCTTCCGGTCATGGAAGAGGTCACGAAGAAAGAGTCGACCTCGTTCTGGTGGGCGACCTTGGCCACCGTGCTGTTCATGGGTGTGTTCGTGTGGTGGGCGACGGGTGCCGAATCCGCGCTGCGCGATCCGAACGGCAGCCTGTCGAGTTTCCAGTCTCCGTTGATGAAATCCATCGTGCCGCTCATCTTCCTGATCACCGTGGTTCCGGGCGTGGTGTTCGGCTTCCTCTCGGGGGCCTTCACCAGCACCAAAGACATGATCAAGACGATGACCAAATCGATGAACGGCATGAGCTACTACATCGTGATGGCCTTCTTCTGCGCCCTGTTCATCGACGCGTTCGCCAAGTCGAACCTCGGCGCGCTGATCGCCGTGAAAGGCGCGAATTTCCTGCAGGAACTCGCGCTGCCGGCCCAGGTCACCATCGTGGGCATCATCTTCCTCACGGGTTTCGTGAACCTGTTCGTGGGTTCGGCCTCGGCCAAGTGGGCGCTCATTTCGCCCATCTTCGTGCCGATGCTGATGAACCTGGGCATCTCTCCCGACCTCACCCAGGCCGCGTACCGCGTGGGCGATTCGTCCACGAACATCATCACGCCGCTACTGCCGTATTTCCCGCTCGTGGTTGTGTTTTGCCAGCGCTATGTGAAGTCGACCGGCATCGGCACCATGGTGAGCCTGATGCTGCCGTACAGCATCACACTGCTCATCCTCTGGTCGCTGTGGCTGCTGCTTTACTGGGCCACCGGTTTGCCGCTGGGCTTGGGCGCGATTTACGTCTATCCCTGATTCTATTTGACCAAGGTCATCTTCCGGGTTTCCACGTAGCTCGGTGTGGTGAGACGGAGGAGATATACGCCGCTGGCGAGTCCGCCTCCGTCGAATTCAAGACGATGTTCTCCGATATCGCGCATTCCTTCGGCCAACCGGGCCACATGCTGCCCTGTCATGCTGAAGACATCCACCTGGACCTCGGAGGGTTGATCCAACCTGAATCGGATCAGAGTGGAAGGGTTGAACGGGTTCGGGTAATTCTGCTCCAAGCGGAGTCTGCTGGCAAATCCCTCATCCTCGATGCCGGTGCTGGCCAAGGAACTGTCGACGTCCAGAAGCACGCCGACGATGGACCTTCCATCGATATTGGTATTGAAGGCGACCACGGCGCCGAAATCGGTCTGTGCGATATCCGCCGGTTCCATGTATTTGCATCCTAGGCACAGGTTGGGTGAGTTCACCGTCAGGCTCGTCCCCGCGTTGGGCACGGACAGGGACTTGCCGTAATGCATGTAATCGATATTTCCATTCTCAGTCGCGGTAGTTGTTTGGGAGAGGTAAAGGTATTCGTAAGGCCGTGTGCTCGCGACGGCTGCCTGGAGCCACCCCGCGACGCGTGTGGTCGGAAATGCGGAGATTCCGCTGAGCGTCGCATTGGCCACGTGGGGGTTCCTGTCAGCGCAGTCATTAAACTGCTGGGTCAACACATGCACGCTGTTCGACCACCACTTGAACCCATATACCCCTTGGTGCCAAGATCGGGTTCTATACGCGCCCTCAGGAATTTCGCAAGAACTCTGCCACACAAATGAAGAGGTGATTTCGCTACGCATGATGGCGTTTTCGCCGGTGGACTGGATGCGGACGGCATAGGCGGAATTAAAGTCCACCGAGGCCAACCTTCCTATGGGAGCAGCCGTTGTGCCAATCAGCATGTAGGCACCAGGCTCCACTTCCATGGCATCTTGGTAGGCTGTGCCGTTTGTCACGGCAGGATACACAGAATGTGCCCATTCCAAATTCAACGAGGCATCCAACTTGACCAGTCCTCCCTCTCCTCTTCGATCGTAGGTCTCCAACTCTGAGTACGCGTAATTCGGGTTGGGTGCACAGATCGCAAAATCGCCATGACAGATGAAGTCTCCCGCGAGCACCCAACCACCATCCGACGTCGGGGCGATGGAATTGAATCCTTTATTCCCATACGTGCGCAACACGGTGATATCGCATTGGTCCATGTTGATCTCGCCCACATAGCCGCGAGAAAAGGTGGTCCTATTGGATTCGTCCCAGTAAAACATTGCACCGGTAATCATCAACCTGTCGCCGATCCGACGTTTATTGAACATGGTCCCAGGCTTGGTTGTTTTGAATCCCGCATCCGTTTTGCTCATGCAGACACGCGCCCCCTCGACGGTTCTCACCTCCACGATCCGATAGTCATTTCCACCGAACTCCGATCTGTATCGGCGTGTACGGATAGTCAGAATGTGTCCTGCCGGAGTTTGTTCGACGAGATGGATGTTCTCGTAGTCGATCGAGTCCGCAGCCTCGGTGAAGAAGGTGATTCCGGAGCTGACTTGGAACGCGGAGACATGGCTAGGGAGAAGCAACCCGATCAGGGTCGCCAAGGTGGCGAGAGAGAGTTTCATTGGAAATGTGACGCTAAGACGTTTCTGTGAGAAAGACGCATCAAAGATACACAACCGACGAGGTTCTCCCGACTCCTATTTCACGTCCCCCATCAGCTTCTTGATCCACGGGCTGAGGAGGAGCATCACCACGCCGGCGCCGGCCGCGAAGTAGAAGATGACCATGAACTGGTCGGACATGAGGGAAGGCTGCGCGCGGATGGCCTCGTCGCTGAACCGTCCGGCCACCAGGCCGGCGATGAGGTTGCCTAAAGCCGAAGCCATGAACCAGATGCCCATCATCTGACCCACGAGGCGTTTCGGGGAGAGTTTGGTGACCGAGCTCAAGCCGACCGGACTCAGGCACAATTCGCCGAGCGTATGCAGCAAGTAGGTGAGCACGAGCCAACCCGGACCTGCGCCCATCTCGTTGGCGAACGCCATCTTGGCGGCGAGCACCATCACCAGGAAGCCCAAGCCGAGCTGGATCAATCCGAGGCCGAATTTGTAGGGCATGGCCAGTTCGCGTCCGGCATTGGCCAAGGCCACCCAGATCATCCCCACCAGGGGCGCCAAGGCGATGATGAAGATGGCGTTGATGGACTGGAACCAGCTTGCGGGCATCATCCATCCGAAGATGTCGCGGTTCGTGTAGCGGTCGGCGAACAGGTTCAGCGAAGAACCGGCCTGCTCGAAGCCGCTCCAGAACATCGCGGCGAAAAGGAAAAGGAAGCCGATCACGACCACTTTCTGCTTTTCGAGGGAGGTGAGTCCGCCGAAGATCAGGATGTAGATGAAATAGGCGCTCACCAGGCCCAGGATCACAAAGGCGGACAGTTGGGCGATCGCCAGGGGATTGATGGTGACGACACCCGCCATCACCAGGCCTACGAACACGGCGAACAGGGTCATGACGGCGGCGAGTCCGCGACGGATTTTCGACAAGCCTTCTGGCGAATGCTCGGCGGTGGGCTCGGCGCCGACGAGTCCGAGGCGGTTTTCGGAGATCTTGTATTGGATGAGGCCGGCCACCATCCCCAATCCGGCGGCGGCGAAGCCATAGTGCCAGTTCACCTGCTCGCCCAGGTAGCCGACGATCAGCGGAGAGATGAACGCCCCGATGTTGATGCCCATGTAATAGATCGAGAAGCCGGCGTCGCGCTTGGCCGATTCATGGTCGCCGTACAGGCCCCCCACCAGCGAGCTGATGGTGGGTTTCAGCAAGCCGGTTCCCAAGACGATGAGCACCAAGCCGAGGAAAAACGTCTCGGTGTAGGGAAGCGCCATGCTGAAGTGGCCCGAGGCGATGATGATGCCGCCGTACCAGACCGATTTGCGCAGACCGAAGAGGTTGTCGGCCAACCATCCGCCTGGAAGGGCGAGCAGATACACGAACATCGCATACAGGCCGTAGATGGCGGTGGCGGTGACGTCGTCCAAGCCCATGCCCCCGTCTTCGACCGCGGCGACCATGAACAGCACCAGGATGGCCCTCATGCCATAGTAACTGAAGCGTTCCCACATTTCCGTGAAAAAGAGGGTCGATAGCCCGCCTGGATGACCGAAGAACGTTTTTTCCTGTGTAGTTTGCATGGTCTCGGTGATAGAATGGATACGAAAATCAAGGTGGCAATATAATGTTGAATGTTGAATGTTGAATGTTGAAACCATGTTCGCGGATGTGGCCTTGGCGACGTCGGTACGTGAGCTGTTCACATACTCCGTGCCTCCCTTGTTTGCCGCATCGGTGAAACCAGGGGTGAGGG
>CAYVRS010000123.1:3716-5848 GCA_964454075.1 uncultured Chitinophagales bacterium | reverse complement strand
CAACCCGGCGTTACGTCGCTCCATTGAACATCGTTTTCCGTATATCGATCCGCCACCACACCGACATTCGAATCAAACCGGAGCCCCGTAAGTGAGGAATTGACCAGAATGGCGGCATCGTCAGGATAATCCCGGAACACCGGCACAGTGCCAGTCCCTGAAGACGGCTTCACCTCCATTTCCAGCAGTTGAGCTTGAGCGGGCACAACGCTACACAGCGCGATCACTACCCATAACAATCGTCTCATGGTCATCCTTCGGTTTAGTAAATCTCCATGTCACCTAACTGGAACTTCTGATCCTCCGGCGTGGCGTTGGTCGGCTGCCACGTCCGAACATGGATCATCGGTTTTTCCCGGTCACGGAAATCGATCAATAAGAACAGGTATCCTGTGTCGGAGTACAAGCTTGAGGTGTAATTCTGGGTCAAAGATACACCATACATCTCCGGATAGCGCGGATGACGAAGAATACTGACGTCCTTAAAAGCCACTTCTATCCAGGAATTGGCCCGGAAAATCTGTCTGAGGCGGTTGATGTACTCATCTTTTGTGAATTGCAAGTATTCGACCTGCTGCTGAAAGGCCGATTTCTGACCGGTGCTTTGCACCACACGGCCGACGATGATCACCGCCTGGTCGCTGAAAACGCTATTCAGGTAATCGGCATCCTTTCGGTTGTAGGCGGTTCGGAAACTTTCAATGAACTGCAGGATATGCTCACGGTTGGCGATGTCGACATCCCCTTTTCCTTGACGGAGCAGTTCGGTGTATCGGTGCGAGGCAAGTCCGATGCGGAAATCCAGCAGCTGGCCGGTCGCTGTGAATTGGATGACCCCTTCTTCGTAATGCTCACTCCCGTCTGGCTTGATGAAGTTCATGGGAATGTTGCGCAACGTGTAGGTTCCGTCACGCTGCAAGGCCGCGGTCTCGATGATGCGGGGCTCTGGGATTCTGAACCGCTCTCCTTTCCACAAGGCCGCCACGGCGGACCGGAATTCCGGCGTGCTATGGGCGGCGTTGAGACGGAGGTCCCGTTTGGCCCGGAAGCCGGCGTTGACCTCGCTCAGAAAGGCACTGGCATGAGTCTGAAGAGTGGTGCGGAGAGCCGCATTCTGCAGGTCGGCGACAAACACCTCGACGGTCTCCTGAGCGGAGACACGACCGATGGCGGACACCAAGATCCCTAGTAGCAACACAACCTGTTTCAGAGACATAGCGCTTAAGATAGTGAAGAGAGGTTAATGGAACGAAAACCAAATCGTGCCCAAGCCTCGGAACCGTTCGCGCATCTCATCCGGAGCCACGGTTTCGTTGGTGGCCAGGTCGTAGCGGACACCGTCTATCACCGGACTCAACACGGCGCGGACCGACCGGTCCGCCGGATCCACGATGGCGACGTAGCTGTGCTCGATGGGACCCACATCCGTGCTCCGGCCATAGCGAAGCAGATTGCGTTGCTTCAGCCCTTCCAGCTGGTCGGTAAAGGCGGCGGCGTTGCGTTGGCGAAGCAAGGGATCGAGGTGGTTCCGCTGTGCCATGGCGATCTGGTCGATGACCATCGCGGTATTGGTCGTGGGAGCGGGAACCGGGGTCGTCACCGGTGCTGTCTCAGGCAGTGCAGGTCGAACCGATGCCCGTGCCGGTGCCGGCGCGGAGCCCGGCATGCGGAGAGTTCCGTCGGGCATGAGGTTGCGGCGGATGGTGAGCTCCGGCGACCGGTTCACCACCAAGGTGACAGTGCGGCCGGCGGCGGGGATTCCGGGCAGCTCGACACGCGGCGAGGTCTGGTTGGACGTAAGCCCCTGGCCGAAATCCCAGCTCAGGTCGAACACGCTCAGGTTCGTGAACTTCTCGGTGAACCGGTAGCCATCGCCGAGCAGCTTGGTCACGCTCATGTCGATGGAAATCGCCTTGCTGAAATCGACCGGCACCTTCAACGTGCGCACAGGACGGATCTCCTGAGCCAAAGCCTTCATCTCCGCATCCATCGATGCCGGAATCACCGCCATCAGCTTGAGTTCGATGTCCTGCACAGGCGATTGCGGTTCCACATCCAGAAACACGTCCGCACGGCCACCTCGAACGGGATGTTCCCCGTAGCCGGGCCGGTTCAGCTGCAGAAGAAGGTCC
>CAYVRS010000123.1:745-3706 GCA_964454075.1 uncultured Chitinophagales bacterium | reverse complement strand
CGGTGCGGACAGGTTGCCGACAGAGGGCACGGTGACGGAGGTCCCGTCCAACCAAGCGCTGAGTCGGCCGCGCACATGCGATTGCACCTCGACCGAGTCGACGATCACCGGAACAGGGATGAAATAGGTCTGCACCAGGATGTCAAAGGCCTCGCGTATGGCGGCGGAGACGTGTCCGCGGGCTTCGGCCGCGTTCATCTGGGACAGCTGGGTGAGGACGCGGGCTTTCAAATCGGCCATACTGCGGTCGAACTCCGCTTTGCTGACGAAGGCCGTGGCTTGGAAGCTTTGGTCGCGGCGTTGGGTGACCAAATAATCGAGTCCGCGCAACTGCATGCGGCTCAGCGATTTCGACCGGAGTTCGAAGTTGGATTCAGGGCCGGAGCCGTCGTCGGTCACCGTCAGATTCTGCTCGGCGGTGATGGTGACCACCATTTTCTGGACGAGGTCCTGCCGGGCCAGGTCGATGGCCTGCTGCCGGTCGGTGGAAAACCCTTCCCCCCAATGGTATCTGCCGGAAAGTTTGACATCCTGCAGCGACGGCTGACCTTGGGCATGTGCCTGCACCCAGACGATCATCAAGAATATCGTGAAAATGGAACGCATGAGTGTGAATTTACTCATAAAAGAACACATCATCCGGATGGATTGCGATGCGGACCACTGTGGAATCGGACCGATGATCCACGTCGATCACTCGAATATTCCTGATGATGGCTTTTGTCGAGATGTATGCTACTCGCTCCAACTTTTCCATGGTCATCTGATCCATCACTTTCACCGATTTGTATCGCGCTTCAACAGCCGCACGTACGGCATGGCGCTTGGACAAGACATAGGACCGGTACTCGTCACCCACGATGGCCCGATATGCCCCTCGCACAATCCACATGTCGGCAGTATCTCGGGACTTGACCAATGAGTCAGGATAGGCCACAAATATCTGGTGCAACCCGTCGGGGCGGCGCATGCTATCCACCAGCGATACCCGTTCCATTGAAGCAGGGGGCTCGATCGCGAATTCATCAAAGCTGTAGGCATATCCGGTACCTTGCATGAAGGTCTCGAATCTCACAGAAAGGAAGCGGTTCGCGCTGGCGTCTTCCAAGGCCCGTTCCAGTGCGATGGAGGGCGAGCGGGCGATGCCAAAGCCAAGAAGTCCGCGATCGTTGGGAAATAAAACAGAACCGGCCGGGGGTGGTTGCCCCCAGCCGGTGAATAAACAAGCCGCGATCAGCGAAAGAGCCGTTCTAGTTGTTGCCAAGGCGCTCGAGATTGCTGTTGAGTTCGTCGAACGCTCGCGACTCTTTGAACCGGATGTAGAGCTCTTCATCTTTTGAAAGTGCATTCGTCAGCTCGCGACGGGCTTCTCCGACTGGCATCTGAACCAATATATAAGTCCGTGTTTTGCCATCAGGCAATGCTCCGAAGGCCACTTCCTTCACCGACACTCCGGTCACCTGTTGGCTGGCGATCTGGCGTGAGGCGAGTTCGAACGCGGTGCTGAACAGACGAGCGTCGTTGTTGCCCACTTCCTCTTGGAAGATCTTCTGAAGCGCCTCGATCTTACTTCCGAGTTTCAAAGCCATATTGGTGGTCGCCAGCAGGACCGCCTGGCGTTCTCCGATGCTCTCATTTGCGCTGTCAAAAGACGCTGTGGCGAACAGATACTCGGAATTGTCCTGAGGCGGTTTGGTGATGAACCATGGGCGCTCGGGCTGTTTGGGTCCGCAAGAAGCGAAGACAAAAACAGCGACAAAAAGAGACATTACCGTTTGAAAAGAACGTTTCATAGAAGAAAGAATTTGTAGTTGAATGATCGGCTTAGGAAAGAATAACGGTTTTCTTAAACTACCACAATATAGTCACTTGTTTCCCATGACACGATTCCTGTTTCTATTCTTGATTTTCGCCTCACCACTCCTTCCGTTACATGTGATGGCGCAAGACACCTTCGAAGAGTACCGCCGCAGCCAGCAGCAGCAGTTCCAGCAGTTCAAGGACGAGCGAGACAAGGCATTCCTGGACATGCTCGACCGAACCTGGAAAGAGATGGAGGCCTTCAAGGCAGGCACCCGCTACGAAGAGCCCAAGCCGGTGGCCGCACCCGAGGCGCCTGACCGTCCCGACGTGCCGGTCGCGGTCGGCGAAGACATCGTGATCCGCGAGGAATTCGATATGGAGGTACCCGAGTTCCGGGCCGAGCCGGTGCGGCTTCCCGCGGCGGCTCGGCCGTTCCTGGTCGACTTCCACGCGACGGACATTTCATTGCGCGCCTTGCCGACTCCTATGCTAGCCGGAAGTGTCAATCAAGAAACCATCCGCAAGTATTGGGTGGACATGAGCGCCGTCGACACCGCGCCCATCGTGCAGGATTTCCTCGCGATTCGCGAATCGCTCCGTACCGCGGCACGCAAAGCCTACCCGAACCGGCCCAACGAGCAGACACTCATGGTGTGGTTCTACCTGCTGAAGTCGGACCTGGACGTTCGCATCGGCTTCAACGCGCGGCGGGTCTACCTGCTCACCCCCATCGACCACACCCTGTTCAACGCCACCTACCTCACCCTGAACGGACAGCGGTTCTATGTGATCCAGTTCGAGACCAAGCCCGAAGCCGTCGGCAGCCTGTTCACCTATGACGGCGACTATCCGGGCGTGTCGCGCCGAATGAGCCTGAGTGTGGAGCGGGATGTGAACCTCGCGGCGGACGTCGTCGAGCGCGACCTCACGTTCAGCGCCAACGGGAAGAGCTACACCCTGCGCGTGCCTGTGAACCGGAACGCCATCTCGTACTACGAGCGGTATCCGCAGACCGATTACCCGGTCTATCCCCTCGCCAAGGGCTCGAGCGCGACCCTCGGCGCCCTCACCGGCCAGCTCAAGGCGGTGATCGAGGGACAATCGACGGCGGATGCCGCCCGCACCCTGCTCACCTTCGTGCAGACCGCCTTTGAATAC
>CAYVRS010000123.1:0-735 GCA_964454075.1 uncultured Chitinophagales bacterium | reverse complement strand
CTATCCGAGCCACCTCACCGCGGCCATCCTGCTACCGGGCGTGCCGGGTGACACGATCGTCCACAACGGGAAACGCTACCTGGCCGCCGACCCGACCTACATCGGCGCCGACATCGGCATGACCATGCCCCAGCTCAAAGGAGAGATGCCGCAGGTGATTGAGGTGAGGTGATCATTCCCTCACGCACCGCACCGAATACCCCGTCGTGACCGGACTGGTGTTCCGCATCACATCCGCATAATCGTAGTGAAGCGCGCGATAGTTGAGCGTGGAATCGGTAGGTGTCGTCGAGCTCCACCAGTAGCCGCCGGAACCGATGTGATCGAATTGACCGTTTTTGTAGCGGTAGCCTCCGGGAGTGGCACCGAACCCGGACTCGTCGGTGGCACCTGTATTGGGGTCTGTCCAACGCCGGGAGCCGACAGACTTGAGGCGGCCGCCCGCTTCTGAATCGCCTCCTAGCTGCGCGGCAAGCGCCGACCAATCCTCATCCGTCGGAATCCTCCATCCTTCCGGACACAATCCCCGTGGATCATTCACCGCGTAACCGTTGTAGAGCATTCCGTCGGAGGCGATGTACAGCGCGTTGTTGTCATATGAGGCCCAGGCCCCGCTGATCAGTTCAGCCCATTGGGTTGGATCGGGCACTTGCGGGATGGGGGAACCGTCGCGGTAATGGGTGGCGCGGAGGTTCTCCGCCATCCAGGTCTGCTCCCCGATGCGGACGGTTCGAT
>CAYVRS010000122.1:4818-5915 GCA_964454075.1 uncultured Chitinophagales bacterium | reverse complement strand
ACATCCACACCATCCTCATCATCGGATCCGGCCCGATCATCATCGGTCAGGGCTGCGAGTTCGATTATTCGGGAACGCAGGCTTGCCGCTCGCTGCGGGAAGAAGGCTACCGGGTGGTGCTGATCAATTCGAATCCGGCCACGATCATGACCGATCCGATGATGGCGGATGCGATCTATCTCAAGCCTCTCACCGCGGCCAACATCAAGGACATCTGCCTGAAGGAAAACGTGGATGCGGTACTGCCGACCATGGGCGGACAAACCGCGCTCAACCTGGCGCGCGACCTCAACCACGTCGGATTCTGGGCCAAGAACAATATCCAGATCATCGGGGTGGACATCGCCGCCATCGACATCACCGAAGACCGCGAGCAGTTCCGTAACCTGATGGAGACCATCGGCATCGAGCAATGCCGCAGCGGCATCGCCACGTCCACCAGATCCTGATCGAAGAGTCGATCGCGGGATGGAAGGAGTACGAGCTCGAGCTGCTTCGCGACACCAACGACAACGTCGTGATCATCTGCACCATCGAGAACGTGGATCCGATGGGCGTGCACACCGGAGACTCCGTGACCGTGGCCCCATCCCAGACGCTGACCGACAAGCAGTACCAGCTCATGCGGGATGCGGCGATCAAGATGATGCGAAGCATCGGCACCTTCGCCGGGGGCTGCAACGTGCAATTCGCCATCCAGCCCGGCACCGACCGCCTCATCGCCATCGAGATCAACCCACGCGTGAGCCGAAGCTCGGCGTTGGCCTCGAAAGCCACGGGCTACCCCATCGCCAAAGTGGCCACGAAACTGGCCGTCGGGTACAACCTCGACGAGCTGAAGAACCAGATCACCGGCACCACCAGCGCCTGCTTCGAGCCGAGCATCGACTATGTGGTCTGCAAAGTGCCGCGCTTCAACTTCGAGAAATTCCCCGGTGTGGATGAAACCCTCACCACACAGATGAAAGCCGTGGGCGAGGTGATGTCGATCGGCCGGAACTTCCCCGAAGCGCTGAACAAAGCCTGGCAGAGCCTGGAGATCGGTCGCGGCGGACTCGGTGCCGACGGCGGCGAAGACCTCGACCCGAAACACGTCT
>CAYVRS010000122.1:2348-4785 GCA_964454075.1 uncultured Chitinophagales bacterium | reverse complement strand
ATGCTGCAGATCCGCAACGCCTACAAACTCGGCGCCACGCAATCCGAGCTTCACGAAATCACCAAAGTGGATCCCTGGTTCCTGCGCCAGATCCGCTCCATGGTGAGCCTGGAGAACCGCACGGAGGGGCAATCGCTCGCCACCATCAAGCGCGACGATCTGTTCGAGCTCAAACAGAACGGCTACTCGGATGTGCAGATCGCGCATATGCTGTCGATGGGAGGGGAGCGGGTGACGAGCGACATGGTCCGCGAGAAACGCAAATCGCTCGGGCTGCTTCCATCCTTCAAGATGGTGGACACCTGCGCCGCCGAGTTCCCCGCGCAGACCCCGTACTATTACTCTACCTACGAAGGGGAAAACGAGAGCGTAGTGAGCGACCGGAAGAAGATCATGATCCTGGGAAGCGGACCGAACCGCATCGGCCAGGGCATCGAGTTCGATTATTCCTGCGTGCATGCCGTTCTGGCCAGCAAGGAGATGGGCTACGAAACCATCATGGTGAACTGCAACCCGGAAACCGTGTCGACCGACTTCGACATCGCTGACAAATTGTACTTCGAGCCCGTGTTCTGGGAGCGCGTGCTTGACATCTTCGAGCATGAGAAGCCGGAAGGCGTGATCTTGCAAGTGGGCGGACAAACCGCGCTGAAACTGGCAAAGCACTTCCAGAAAGCGGGCATCAAGATCTTCGGAACCAGCTACGAAATGATCGACTTGGCCGAAGACCGCGGCAAATTCTCGGAGCTGCTTGTGAAGCTCAACATCCCGTTCCCGGCCTTCGGAACCGCGTTCAACCTCGAAGAAGCCAAGATTGAAGCCGAGCGCGTGGGCTACCCGGTGCTCATCCGTCCGAGTTATGTGCTTGGCGGACAAGGTATGCGGATCGCCGTGAAGCACGAAGAGCTCGATGAATATGTGGATAGGTTGCTCAAGCAGCATCCGGAGAACGCCTTCCTCATCGACCGTTACCTCGAGCGCGCTATCGAGGTCGACTTTGACTCCATCTTCGACGGCGAAACTCTGCACATCTCCGGCATCATGCAGCAGATCGAGCCGGCCGGGGTGCATTCGGGCGATTCGACCGCCGTGCTGCCTCCGTACTCGCTTTCGAAAGACATCATCGACACCATGGTCGACTATCAGACGCGCATCGCCAAGGCGATGAATGTGCGCGGTTTCGTGAACGTGCAATACGCCATCAAAGACGGTCAGGTGTACGTGCTGGAATGCAACCCGCGCGCCACGCGGACGATTCCGTTCATCGCGAAAGCGACGGGTCGGCCCGAGGCCGCCATCGGCGTGAAAGTGATGCTGGGCTCCACCCTCGGCGAGTTCGACCTGAGCTCCACGCTGCAGAACTACGCGATCAAAGAGCCGGTCTTCCCCTTCGACAAGTTCCCGGAAGTGAAGAAAGAGCTCGGACCCGAAATGCGCTCCACCGGCGAGTCGATCTACTTCTTCGAGGACTTCCTCGACGAGCATTTCCGACGTCCGTTCGAGTTCAAGAGCTTGTATCTGTCGAGGTAGGCCGTACAGGGCAAGGAACCCTCAGTCCTTTTGGGCGACGTCCCAATCGATGTCAAACCGCTCTTTCAAGTAAGGCTTCAACGGACCCAATCCGATCTCCGCACGGCGTTTGTCCACATGCTCGGGATCCAGGATGGGGTACGGAACGTAGGTGTTTCCTTCGATGGTGACCTGTGTGCCATACCATTGCTCATTTCCTTCCTCCATCCGCAATCGATCCGCCATTTTTGCATAGAGGAGGGGTTGCGCTTCCCCTTGCTTGAACGCTTTCTCGAGCATGGGGAAATACCGCGCCCGGATCTCATACGTCGTGTGGTTGATGATGAGTGCCGCACCGGCTGCGGCGAGTTCCGTCACCTCGGAGGGGGTTGGCCACCCATACGTGTCGAGCAGCTCCAGTAGCCGCTTCTGGTTTTCCTGCAGATTCCGTTCTTCCATCGCCAGCACGGGGAAGATGGCCGGTGTCCGGAAGTAGCCCCCATTGCGCATGTAGGCTCGGCGTTCGATGTTGCCGGCATACATGAACCCTTGGTCTTTGATGATCATCCGGAACAATTCCCGGGCATACACGCCATTTCGGATGGGCTCGTGCTTGGCTTCATATTTGCGGATCTGGGCGTCTTCGAGGGTGGTCCATCTAGGATCGTCGATCAGGCTTAAGAAATGGGGGTCGTACAACACCTCCAAGGTGGAGTCTTCCTGCAGGGCATGGGACAGATAATGGAAGGATGTGTCGCGCATCTGGGATGTCCATAACAGCGCAGCGGTGGAGGCGATCTGATAGGAGATGTCTCTGCGTGGTGTTTGCGCCATCGCGTCCATGTACGACATCAGCGCCGGCATCAGGAGCCCTTGGCGTTTCAAGCTGTCGGCTGTGGCGACGTGGTTCTGCCCGAATGCCACCCCG
>CAYVRS010000122.1:0-2338 GCA_964454075.1 uncultured Chitinophagales bacterium | reverse complement strand
GTTAAGTAAAAAATAAATTTTTCAAAACCTCTTCGAGTATGATGAAAAGAAGCAAGATGTGTTTCATGGTGCCATTCATAAGGTTGTTTTCTCGTACATCCACTCGATCGAATCGTAAATGCGTTGAGGCAGCACGGAGTTGTGCGTCGCGTTCTCGTACAGCATGAACTCATCCGCGAAACCGGTTGTGGACAGGTTCATGGGAATGTCGCCAGGCGCCATTGTGCCTCCCATCATGCGGACACTGTATGCGGTTGGGGTGAAATCCCGATTCCGTTGCCGATGCCAGTCCGTCTCGTTTCCGATCGACGAAATGCCGACCAGGATCACCTGGTCCATCTGGGTGGAGAGGTCCTTGAGCTGATGGCTCCGCCGGAGCCGAGGATGGTTTGCATGGGGAGTGGGGATTTACTGGGTAAAGTACGTTCTTCGTTTCAAATCCTCACCGTCACTTCCACCTCATCGCCCTCCTCGATGCCTGCGATGTTCCGGATCTCGGCTCTGATCGGCAGAAGGTAGGTGTTGCGCTTGGTGTCGAACCAGATGGCGGTTTTGTTCGAGGCGCGATGTTGAATGTGCGAGGTCAGTGGGATGTCCTTCGAAGTGCGAGGCAGAGGACCACTCTTATCCTCTCTTATCCTCTCAGTCTTAAATGGTTTCAACTCATTCCGCATATCTGGCATCTCGATGGTGTCCCACTGACCTCGCACATTCAACATCGCACTTCGCACGAACGTCGCTTCGACGTTTAAACGCCCCCATCCCTGCTCCTGAGATTTGAACATCTCCCGGATCCGAGCGGACTCCTCTTCCGGCAACGACACGAAATACCAGCCGCCTTTCGACTCGTACCGCCAAGCGGCCGCTGTGAAATGGATGGATAGGGCTCCGGTCATGGTTTAGTTCGATGTTCGACGTGCGATGTGCGAAGCAAGATAGGCCATAGTTATACATCTAAGTTTGTTCGAATATCGAATCGTACATCGTACATCGCACATCGCACATCGCACATCGCGCTTCGTACCTTGGCCCATGCTCTGCCCATTATGCCATTCCGAAGCCACACCCGTCGATGCCCGCTACCTCGATTGCACCGTCTGCCGGGCGAGGTTCCTGTCGCCGTCGCTGTATCTGTCGGCGGAGGCTGAGAAGGCCGAGTACGAGCTGCACGACAACGACATCCTCGATCCGCGCTACCAGGCGTTCGTCCAACCCGTCGCCGACTCCGTGCTCGCGCGCCACGCGCCGCATGAATCCGGACTCGACTATGGCTCCGGACCCTCCTCCGTCATCGCCCACGTCCTCCAGCCTCACGGCTTCCGGATGCAGGCCTACGATCCGTTTTTCCGACGCGACGCGTCGCTCCTCGACCAGACCTACGACTTCATCACCTGCAGCGAAACGGTCGAGCATTTCCATTCGCCACGCGCCGAGTTCGAGCGGCTTCACCGGATGCTCCGACCCGGCGGCTCGCTGCACATCTCGACCCTGCTCTACCACGACTCCATCCCCTTCGCCAACTGGCACTACCGGCGCGATCCGACGCATGTGATTCTATATCGGGAGGAGACCTTTTCGTGGATTAAGGAGCATCTGCGATTCTCCGAGCTGCACGTCTCTAATCGCTTGATCCGACTGACGAAATGTTGAATGTTGAAGGTTGAATGTTGAATGGGGGATACTTATTTCAACATTCAACATTCAAACTTCAACATTATCCCAAAAAAGAAGAGGAGCCCCCACTCAAGTGAGCCCCCCTTGTTAGCAATCTAAACTCTGAGTAAAACGGTCGCGCGGATCAATCCATGATCTTGCGCAGGAACGCCGGTTGCTCCGGATTTCCCTTCGCGATCCGCTCGTTGCTCATCGAAAACGGCGATGCCTGCTCGGAACCTTCTTCGGCCGCAGGTTCTTCAACTTTCGCCGGTTTGATGGACGTGATGTTGATCGGACGGCGGTGGATGGCCGGGCTGTCCATCGCCTTCAGATTCGATTCGCCTCTCCAGGGGTCGGTGCCGCCCACACGGCGGGTCAGTCCGCCCAAGGTCGGAGTGCGTGGCAAGGTCACCGGTTGCGTGAATGGCGAGCGGAGCACAGGAGGCTGCGCCGGCGTGGCGTTCGGTTTCACACCGGTTTCGCTGAGCTCGAAGCCCGTGGCGATCACGGTCACACGCAGCTCATCGCCGAACGATTCGTCGAGCACGGTGCCCCAGATGATTTCCGCCCCGTCGCCGGCTTCCTGCTGCACGATGCTGGTGGCCGTGTTCGCCTCGCGCATGCCCAGGTTGGCTCCAGCGGAGATGTTGACGAGCACGTTGCGCGCACCGCGGATCGACAC